>PNJO01000170.1 GCA_013821905.1 Sphingopyxis sp.
GCGAACAAGGAGGCGGCGCGCAGCGCCGTCGCCGACTATCTGGTGGGGGAACGCGAGGTCATCACGCTGGTCCGCGTCAATCCGCTCGACGGCCATATGACCGTCGCCGATGTCGCGGCAATCGTCGGCGGGCGACCCGATGCGATCATGCTGCCGAAGGCCGAGGGGGCACCGAGCATCCAGCAACTCGACACGATCCTGCGCAGCGAATCCGCGCGCGACGCTTCCCTGCCGCCGATCCTGCCGATCGCGACCGAGACGCCTGGAGCAATCTTCACGCTGGGCAGCTACCGCGAAGTGAAGGAACGGCTGGTCGGACTGACCTGGGGCGCCGAGGATTTGCCCGCCGCGATCGGCGCAACGACGAGCCGGAACGAGGATGGCAGCTATACGCATCCTTACGAGATCGCCCGTGCCTTGACCCTGTTCGCAGCCCACGGGGCGGGTGTCGCGGCCATCGACACGGTCTTCCCCGCTATCAAGGACGAAGCCGGCCTTGCCGCTTACGCCGCGCGTGCGCGCCGCGACGGCTTCACGGGCATGATGGCGATCCATCCGTCGCAGGTCGAACCGATCAACGCAGCTTTCACCCCCGCCGACGAAGAGGTCCAGCGCGCGCAGGCGATCGTCGACGCCTTTGCCGCCAATCCCGGGGTCGGGGTGCTGCAGGTCGACGGCAAAATGGTCGACGCGCCGCATCTCAAGCAGGCGCAGCATATCCTGTCGCTGGCCGACTAGTTCCTGCGGCCGAAGGGCTTGTGCCGTCGCATCCACTCGCGACCGTGGTGCCAGCTTTTCCGGAGGCCGTGTTCGGACAGGCCTTCGAACATCGCGTCAGGCCGCGTCGGATCGAGCAGTTCATTCTCGGCGATGAACTCGTCGAACGGCCCCGGCTTGACGAGGTCGAGCAGTTCGAGCGAGCGGCCCGCGCCGCGTAGCGCCTCGATCGTCGCGATCAGCGAACCCGTCGCTTCGAACTGGCGGCCGACATCGACCGGTTCGGTGCCCAGATGCTCGGCGATCAGCGACTCGCGCAATCGCCGAATCGTGGGCTCGACGCCGCTATTCGCCGACAGGCCCGCATCAATCGTTACATCGCATTCGCTGTCGAGCCCCATCGAGCGGTTATTCAGATTGGCCGATCCGACACGGATCAGCCGATCGTCGACCACCGCCGTCTTGGCGTGGACATAGATGGACTCGCCCTTTTCGGTGCGCGGATAATAGATTTTGAACCGGTCGCCATGCTTTGCCTTGGCGATTTCACGGACGAGTTTCACGCGCGCGGCATCCATCGCTTTCTGCTCGAGCCAGCCGTCGGCAGTCTCCGGCATCACCATCACGAATTCGGGCGGGTCATCCTCGTTCAGCCGTTCGGCGATTGCAGCCGCGATCTTGCCGCAGGTGAAATACTGGTTTTCGAAATAGATGAAGCGCTTCGCCGCCGCGATCATGTCGAGATAGAGTCGCTCGATCTCCCGGATTTCCTCGCCGTCGCCATATTCGGCGCGCGTGCGCGACACGGCGACTTCGACGTCGTGAAAATCGGGCTCCAGATCGTCGGGCCAATTCTCGCCATCGCCCTCCACCTCGCGCAGCGCCTTTTTCGTCGCGCGCTGCCAGCGCTCGTTGCCAAGGTCGGCGAGCGCTTTGCCGACCGGGCCCGCCAGGATCATCGTCAAGTCGTGCCACGGCATATAGGCCTTGCCGTCGGGCGCAATGCGGCGCGTGTCGCCATCCTTGTGGCCCCGCGTGTCCCAGCGCCGCGCACCCACATCGATGCCGCCGCATACCGCCAGATGGTCGTCGAACACCGCGACCTTCTGGTGATGGCTGCACCCGACGGGATGCGCGCTGTCGAGCCGGAAGCTGATCGAGCGCGTGATCTTCCAGCGCGCGACCATTGCCACGATACGCGGCATCGCAAACTGTTTCAGCCCGCCGAAATTCCAGCGCAATATGTCGATATCGCGATCGGGCTTTGCTTGCGCAAGCCGGAGGAGAAAGTCGCCGAGCGGCTCGCCCTTGCCGCGCGCGTCGGGCCGGAGCGCGATGCGCGGGTCGAAATCCCAGCCGATCAGCAGGATGCGCTCCTTCGCACCTTCCATCAGCCCTTCGAGCAACGCGTAATAGTCGGCGGCGTCGACGATCATCCGTGCCTTGTCGGCGCGTTCGACACGCCAGCAATTGCGGCCTTCGACGACGATCGGGGTGAGGTCGCTACTATTCATCGCCACCGCCACGCATGGCGGCGGCGATGGTTGCAAAGCTTCAACTCAGGCGGCGAGGAATTGCTCGGGCGTCAGCGCCATCATCGCATCGCTGCCCGCCTCGATCTTGCGGCGCAGCGCGCCGGCATCGGGGAAAAAGCGTTCGCCGAAGTGACGCGCGGTGACCAGCTTGGCTTCGAGGAAGTCCTTGTTGCCGCGGCCCTCGTCGAGCGCCTTCTGCGCCGCTTCGGCCATCATCAGCCACATCGAACCGAGCGCCACGATGCCCATGATGTGCATATAGTGATGCGCGCCGGCGCCAATGTTGTTCGGGTTGGTCATGCCGTTCTGCATGAACCACATCGTCGCCGCCTTGAGCTCGCCATTCGCTTTCTCGAGGCGCGTCGCGAAATCGGCGAAAGCCGGCTTTTCCTTCGCCGCGGCACATTCGCCATCGACGATCGCGAAAAAGGCCTGGATAGCGCGGCCGCCGTTCTGCGCGAGCTTGCGGCCGACGAGGTCCATCGCCTGTACGCCGTTCGCGCCCTCGTAGATCATCGTGATGCGGGCATCGCGGACATATTGGCTCATGCCCTGTTCCTCGATGTAGCCGTGGCCGCCGAATATCTGCTGCGCGTTCGTCGCGACATCATAGCCGCGGTCGGTACCATAGCCCTTGATCACCGGCGTGAGCAGGCTGACGAGGTCGTCGGCCTGCTGCCGCTCTTCCTCGGTCTCGGCGACATGCGCCAGATCGACCTGCAGCGCCCCCCAAAGGCACAGCGCGCGCAGCCCCTCGACCGTTGCCTTGCCGTCCATCAACATGCGGCGCACATCGGGGTGAACGAACAGCGGATCGGCCTTCTCCTGCGGGTCGGCGGGGCCGGTCAGCGCGCGGCCCTGGCGGCGGTCCTGTGCATATTGGACGGCGTTCTGGAACGCGATATCGGCCTGGCTGAGCCCCTGGATGCCGACGCCGAGGCGCGCCGCATTCATCATCACGAACATCGCGGCAAGACCCTTGTTCTCCTCGCCGACCATCCAGCCCTTCGCGCCGTCATAGTTCATCACGCAGGTCGAATTGGCGTGGATGCCCATCTTGTGCTCGATCGAACCGCACGACAGCGTGTTACGCTCGCCGAGCGAACCGTCCGCGTTGACGAGGAACTTCGGCACGATGAACAGCGAGATGCCCTTCACGCTGTCGGGCGCGTCGGGGGTCTTCGCGAGGACGAGGTGGACGATATTGTCGGTGAGGTCGTGCTCGCCCGACGAGATGAAGATTTTGGTGCCCGTGATGCCATAGCTGCCGTCGGCGTTCGGAACCGCGCGAGTGCGGATGAGGCCGAGGTCGGTGCCGCAATGGGGCTCGGTCAGGTTCATCGTGCCGCCCCATTCGCCCGAGATCATCCGGGGGACATAGGTCGCCTTCTGCTCGTCCGAGCCCTTGACGAGGATCGCGGCGACCGCCGCCTGCGTCAGGCCGGGATACATCGAAAAGGCCTGGTTCGCGGCCATGCGATATTCCTCGACCGGGAAACCGATGACGTGCGGCAGCCCCTGCCCGCCGAACTCCTCGGGCTGGGTCAGCAACGTCCAGCCGGCGTCGCAATAGGCCTTATAGGCTTCCTTGAAGCCCTTGGGCGTCGTCACCGAGCCGTCGTCGTGCCGCGTGCATCCTTCGAGGTCGCCCGACCGGTTGATTGGAAACAGCACTTCCTCGCAGAATTTGCCGGCCTCGGTCAGCACCGCCTCGACCATGTCGGGGCTCGCGTTCGCGAAGCCGGGCAGGTTCGAATAGCGTTCGATGCCGAGGACGTCGTTGATCAGGAACAGCGTGTCTTGGACGGGGGCGCGGTAAACGGGCATGGGGAATCTTTCCGAAAATCAGCTAGGGGGTTGTCAATGTCTGCCCCGGGGAGAGGGTAGCGATTGGGGTCAGCCCGTCTTTTCGCGGGCGTCGACCTTTTTCACCGTATCGATGAAGCGCGCCAGTTCATCAACCGCGCTGTCGATATCGTCGCGCTGGCGGCGCAGAAGCGCAATACGCTCCTGACATTTCTCGATCGTGACCTGGCGCTGCAACTTGCGGCCGTCGCCGACGTCGTAAAGGTCGATCATTTCGCGGATGTCGGCAAGGCTGAAGCCCGTGCGCTTGGCGCGCAGAATCCAGGCGAGCCGTGCGCGGTCGCGTTTCGAATAGATGCGCGACAATCCCTTGCGCGACGGGCTGATCAGCCCCTCATCCTCGTAAAAGCGCAGCGCACGCGCAGTGACGCCGAACTCCGACGACAGGTCGGTGATGCTGAACTGTTCGCGCCCCAGATGGTCGGGCGTATCGATATGGGCGTGGCCGTATTCGTCGGTCATGCGGAAAGACTAGTTTCCGTTGACGTGAACGTCAAGGCTGGCTGACGGTACGGAAGATTATGCCTTCAGCGTCCGCAGGGCAGGATCATATTGCCCTTTTTGTCGCGCATCTGCAAGCGCCGCGCATCGTCTTCCGCCCAGCTGGCGCGCGGCAGGCGCAGCCCCGACAGCGAGGCCCGCGCGGGACAGAGATTTGCGCACTGCGCGGGCAATGTTCCGGGCAGGCGCAACTCGTCCTCTTCCTCCCGCACCAGCACCTCGCACCCTTCGGCACCGGCGAAGCGCAGCCGCCAGCCGTCGCCTTCGCGCATCAGGCGCCCCGATGCCGCGCAGGACAGGCCGGTTCCGTAGGATGCGGTGACCGCAAAGCGCCATTGCCCCGCACCATCGGGAACCACGCACATCGCGTCGCGGCCGATATCGTGCGTCCGCTCGAAAACGCCGGTGGGTTCGGTCGATCCGGCATGGACGATGCCGCGCTCACGCGCCGTTGCCTCCAGCGGATTGCCCGCGTCGTCCGCGTCATTTTGGACGGGCCGCCCGCAGCCAGCCAGCAGAAGCGCAGCGATGATGACGGAAAACGACGCCTTACGCATCGTCGAACGTCAGACGGCCGTCGTTTTCGACCCGACGATAGAAGCAGGAGCGACGCCCGGTATGACACGCGGGGCCCGCCGGCGTCACCCGCAGGAGCAGCGCGTCCTGATCGCAGTCGACGCGCATCTCGACCAGCGTCAGCCCGTTGCCCGACGTCTCGCCCTTGCGCCACAGCGCGGCGCGCGAGCGCGACCAGAAATGTGCCTGCCCCGTCTGCTGCGTCAGCGCAATCGCTTCCCGGTTCATGTGCGCGACCATCAGCAGCGCGTTGGTCTCGGCATCAACGACAATCGCGGTCACCAGCCCGGCGGCATCGAAACGCGGAAGAAAACGGTCGGTGGTATCGCGCATCTGGTCCATGCAACGCGCTTTAGAGCAGGATCAAAGCCGCTGTCACCCTATGGTTTCGGCCTCTCGTGACGGAAGTGTGAATATGGGGGGCGACATTTGAGATTGCCGTCCCTATATGCGCCCCCAGTCACTGCCCCCTCGCGCCCCGGAACGACATGCTGACGACCCATCCTTTCGACCACGACAAGCTCCGTGAGGAGTGTGGCGTCTTTGGTATTCATGGCGCCGACAGCGCCGCCGCGGTTGTCGCGCTGGGGCTGCATGCCCTGCAGCACCGCGGCCAGGAAGCCGCCGGCATCACGGCCTTCGACGGGCGGGAATTCCACACCCACCGCGCGATGGGCCATGTCGCGGGCAATTTCGACCGCGACGACATCATGCGCCAGCTCGCGGGCCGCTCGTCGATCGGGCATGTCCGTTATTCGACTACCGGCGAGACCGCGCTGCGCAACGTCCAGCCGCTGTTTGCCGACCTGTCGACCGGCGGTTTCGCGGTCGCGCACAACGGCAATATCTCCAACGCGACGGCGCTGAAGAAGATTCTCGTCCGCCGCGGTTCGATCTTCCAGTCGACGAGTGACACCGAGGTCATCATCCACCTCGTCGCGACGTCGAACTACCG
>PNJO01000171.1 GCA_013821905.1 Sphingopyxis sp.
CATCACCTCGCGCACCGGCCGGTCGGCGAGGCGCACGACGCCCGAGATGATCGCGCGCTCGCTTTCCTCGATCACCCCCGATTTCGACGCTTCGGCGACGATCAGGTGCAATTCCTCGGCGGTCACCCGGTCTTCCGACTCGCGGTTGAGGCCGAGCAGGCGAAAAACGAGCGCCGAGCTGTTGTCGAGCAGCCAGACCAGCGGCGCGGCGACGCGCGAAAGCCAGTACATCGGCACCGCCATGACGATGGCGATGCGTTCGGGCGCGCGCAGCGCGAACTGCTTCGGCACCAGCTCGCCCGCGATCAGCGAGAAATAGGTGGTGAGCGCGATCACCGCGGCAAAGCCCGCCGCCTCGGCGGTCTCGGCATCGAGCCCGAACCACAGCGCAAGGCGGTCGGCGACCGGCTGGCCCAGGCTCGCGCCCGAATAGGCGCCGGTGAGCACGCCGATCAGCGTGATGCCGACCTGCACCGTCGACAGGAAGCGTCCGGGATCGGAAGCAAGCTGGCGCGCGATCTTCGCGCCCCGGCTGCCGCGCCTTTCGGCCGCCTGCAGCCGCGGGTCGCGTGCCGAGACGATCGCAAGTTCGGACATGGCGAAAACGCCGTTGAGGAGGACGAGGATCGCGATGATCGCGACGTCGACCCAGGGAAAAGGGCTCATCGGGTGATTGTACGGCGCATCGGCGCCCGGCCCCTGTCAGTTTCGGTCATGCCGGTCCTATAGGCGAAAGTCGCCGCGATACACAATGGCGCGCGCCTGAACGTCCGGCTCAGTCCCCGTTCAGCCGAATTCTGGAACCAGATCGCCGGCCATATGTTATCGGCAAGACAGGGCGGCGTGCGCGAGGACCAGACGCATCCGCCGAACAAAGGGAGCCAAGAATGAACACCAGAACGACCAAGCTCGCCATTCTGACCAGCATCGGCGCGATCACGCTGGCCGGTTGCGTGACCGATCCCGAGACGGGGCAGAAGCGGATTTCGAACGCCGCGATCGGCGGCATCGGCGGCGCGCTGGGCGGCTATCTGCTCGGCGACCTGATCGGCGGGCGCAACAGCCGCACCGAGGAAATCGTCGGCGCGGGCATCGGCGCCGTCGCCGGTGCGGGCGTCGGCTATTATATGGACCAGCAGGAAAAGAAGCTGCGCGAACGCACCGCGGGCACCGGCATCGATGTCGAGCGCCAGGGCGACCAGCTCGTGCTCAACATGCCCGGCGACGTGACCTTCGACTATAACAGCGCGCTGGTGAAGTCGCAGTTCCGCAGCGCCCTCGACAGCGTCGCCTCGACGCTCGCCGAATATCCGAGCACCTATATCGACGTTTACGGCCACACCGATTCGACCGGCAGCGACAGCTATAATCAGGGCCTGTCGGAGCGCCGCGCCTCGTCGGTCGCCGACTATCTGGCGGGCCGCGGCGTCAACCGCGCGCGCGTCGCGACGCTCGGCTACGGCGAATCGCAGCTCAAATGCTCGCCCGAACGCAGCGAGGCCGATTATCAGTGCAACCGCCGCGTCGAAATCCGCATTGCGCCGGTCACCCAGGCCGACGTCAACGCTGCGAGCTGAGTTTCAGCCTTCGCAAACGGGGAGAGGCGCCGTCTGCGGACGGCGCCTCTTCTATGCGAGCGAGGGAAAACTTGCCTTCAACCCGTCGATGACGAACTGCGCGGCCAGCGCCGCGAGCAGCACGCCGAGCAGGCGCGTGATCACCGCCTCGCCCTTGTGCCCGATCAGCCGCATCAGCGGCCCCGCCGCCAGCAGCGCGGCCAGCGTCAGCACCAGCACGAGCAGCAGCGCGCCGAAGATCACGACCGCGCGGTCGAGCCCGCTGTTCTGCGACACGAGCAGCATCACCGACGCGATCGAGCCCGGCCCGGCGAGCATCGGCATCGCCATCGGGAACACCGAGACATCCTCGACCTCGGGGGTCGCCTTCACCTTTTCGGCGCGCTGTTCACGGCGTTCGGTGCGCTTTTCGAACACCATGTCGATCGCGATGATGAACAGCATGATGCCGCCCGCGATACGGAAGCTGTCGAGATCGATATGCAGGAAGCTGAGCAGCGCTTCGCCGAACATCGCGAAAAAGACGAGGATCCCCCCCGCGATGACGGTCGCGCGGATCGCCATCGACCGGCGCTGGTGGACGCTCGCGCCCGTGGTCAGGCTGGCATAGATGGGGGCGCAGCCGGGCGGGTCGATGACCACGAACAGCGTGACGAAGGCCGAGATGAACAGGTCGATCATGGCTGCTTCGGCGCCACCACCTGATCGTCGATCACCGTCGCCATCGTCTTGCCGTCCCACAGGCGGACCGTCAGACGGCGCGATTTGTCGGCGCGCACGGTCGAGGTCCAGCTCAATGTCTGGTCGCCCGACAAGCCGACCGCCATATCCTCGCCCTCGCCGCCGGCCTCGATCGGCACGGCGGGGCGCGATCCGCAAACCGCCTGTTTCGATGCGATGAATTCGGGCGCCGCGCGCGGGGTCGCGAGTTCGTCGCCATGATCGAGCACCCAGTTGATCTTGCCGCTCCTGGGATCGCGCAACCACAGGGTGCTGAAATAGCCGTGCGCCGGCCCCTTTTGCCAGGCGCCGGTGGTGGCGCCGCTATTGCCGTCGCAGCTGACATAGACGGCGTGCGGCTGCCATTTCACCGCTTCGGCGGGGTCCTTCTGCGTCTTCAGCCAGTCGCGCGCCTTGACGCGCTCGGGAACGAACATCACCGCATCGGGCGCGGCGGTTTCGCGAAAGGCCGTCCATTGCCCCTTGTCCTGCGCCAGCCGGGCAAAACCGATCTCGGCGGCGATGAAGGCGCTCGGATTGGGTCCGAGCGGGCGATTGCGGAGATCGTCGCGCGGCCCCGCGCAGGCGGCAAGCAGCGACAGGAGGGGCAGCGCGAAGAGCAGGCGGCGCATCAGAAACCGTCCGGGTCGGCAAGGCCGGCGCGGCGGTGCGCCGCGACGAGCGTGTTGCGGAGCAGGCAGGCGATGGTCATCGGACCGACCCCGCCCGGAACCGGCGTGATCGCATCGGCAACCGCGGCAACGCCCGCATAGTCGACGTCGCCGACCAGCCGGCCCTTCGCCGCGCCGGCTTCGGGCGCGAGCCGGTTGATGCCGACGTCGATGACGATCGCACCCGGCTTGATCCAGTCGGCCTTGACCATTTCGGCGCGGCCGACCGCGGCGACGACGATGTCGGCGCGGCGGACGATATCGGGCAGATCCCTGGTGCGGCTGTGCGCCAGGGTGACCGTGCAATTGGCGCCGAGCAGCAGCTGCGCCATCGGCTTGCCGACGAGGATCGAGCGGCCGACGACCACCGCATCCTTGCCCGACAGGTCGCCGAGCCGGTCCTGCAGCAACAGGAGGCAGCCATAGGGCGTGCACGGCACCAGGCCCGGAATGCCGAGCGCGAGCCGCCCGGCGCTGACCGGGGTCAATCCGTCGACATCCTTGTCGGGGTCGATCGTCGCCACCGCGCGCTGTTCGTCGAGATGGCCCGGCAACGGCAATTGCAGCAGGATGCCGTCGACCGCCTCGTCGGCGTTGAGCGTCGCCAGCAGCGCCTCGACCTCCTCCTGCGTTGCGGTCGCGGGCAGGCGATATTCGAAGCTCGCCATGCCGGCGGCGACCGTCGCCTTGCCCTTCGACCCGACATAGACCGCGCTCGCCGGATCGTCGCCGACGAGCACGACCGCAAGCCCCGGCACGCGCCCGGTCGCGGCGGCGAAGGCGGGCACCGCGCCGGCGATCCGCTCGCGCAGCGCGGCGGCAAACGCCTTGCCGTCGATCACATGGGCGTTGCCGGCGATCTGCGCGTCCATCGGATCAGGCCAGCCCGGCGCTGACGCCGAGCGTATAGAGATAGCCCATCACCGGACCGCGAATGATGATGAGCAGGATCAGCACGACCATCGGGGTCAGGTCGATACCGCCGAAATCGGGCATGATGCGGCGGATCGGCGCATAGAGCGGTTCGGTGATGCGTTCGAGCACCTGCCAGAGCTGGCGGACGAATTCGCTGTGCGTGTTGATGACGTTGAACGCGATCAGCCACGACATCACGGCCTGGACGATGATGATCCACCACAGGATGTTGAGCAGGATCGCCAGAATATCGAGAAGCATGAAATACAAGGAAGGTCTCCGGCCGAAAGGTCGATGGCGTCCGTCTTAGCGGTGAATGAGCGTGCCCGCACCCCTTGCGGTGAAAATTTCGAGCAGCATCGCGTGCGGGATCCGTCCGTCGAGAATGACCGCGGCCTCGACCCCGGCGTCGACCGCCGCGACGCAGGTTTCGACCTTGGGGATCATGCCGCCGGTAATCGTCCCGTCGGCCTTGAGCGCGTCGATCGCCGTGCGGTCGAGATCGGTGAGCAACGCCCCCGACTTGTCGAGCACCCCCGCGACGTCGGTGAGCAGGAAGAAGCGCTTGGCGCCGAGCGCGCCCGCGATTGCGCCCGCCATCGTGTCGGCGTTGATGTTATAGGTCGCGCCGTCGGCACCGAGCGCGACCGGGGCCACGATGGGAATGAAATTGTCGTTCGCGAGGTTGGTCAGGATCGTCGGATCGACCGCGACCGGCTCCCCGACGAAACCCAGGTCGACATGGCGCTCGATCCCCGAATTGGGGTCGGGTTCGGTGCGTCCGACCTTTTCGGCAAGCACGAGATTGGCGTCCTTGCCCGAAATGCCGACCGCACGTCCGCCGAGTCCGGCGATCCAGCCGACGATTTCCTTGTTGATCTTGCCCGCGAGGACCATCTCGGCGACCTCGGCGGTCGCCGCGTCGGTGACGCGCAGCCCGCCGACGAAGGTCGATTCGATCCCGAGCTGTTTCAGCATCCGGCCGATCTGCGGCCCGCCACCGTGGACGACGACCGGATTGATGCCGACCGCCTTCAGAAGCACGACATCCTCGGCGAAATCGCGCTGCGCTTCGGGGTCGCCCATCGCATGGCCGCCATATTTGATCACGAAAGTCTCGCCGGCATAGCGCTGCAGATAGGGCAGCGCTTCGACGAGCGTTTCGGCCTTGGCGAGCAGATCGGGCATTTTCGACGGGTCGGTCATCGTCATCATCCTGCATTCTTCGCATCGAGGCCGCGCCCAAGCGCAACGAGGCCGGTGATGACGAAGGGAATGACGGCAATAGAGAGCGTGACCTTGGCGAGCATCTGGCCGCCCATCAGGTTGGCGATCGGGAAGACGCCGTAAAAGGCAATGGTGACGAACAGCAAGGTATCGACGATCTGGCTGAGCGCGCTGGCGATCGCGCCGCGGATCGCGAGCCAGGTCGACCCCGTGCCCGCCCCTTCGCGCCCGCGCAGCTTGCTGAAAATGGTGACGTTCAGGAACTGCGACGTTCCATAGGCGACGATGCCCGCTGCCATCAGGCGCGGCGTCTGCCCCAGGATCATCTCGAATGCGGAAAGGCGCGCGGGGTCCATTTCGGGAGCGGCCGGCAGGAAATAGACCAGCGACGTCAGCATGATCGACAGGATCAGCGGCACAAAGCCCCAGAGCACGAGCCGGTTCGCCGTCGTCTGTCCATGCAGTTCGGACACCGTCGACGACAGCGCCACCAGCACGAGAAAGGGAAAGATTCCCGCCTCGACCGCGAGCCCGCCGCCCAGCGCGACCTGCTTGTTGCCCAGCACCCCGGCGAGCACGACCATGCCGCCATAGATGATGGTGAAGAGGAAAAGCGAGGGCGAAAGCGTGCGCGGCAGCGCCGTCGAAGTGGTGTCGGTCATGCCGCCCGATAGTCGGTTTTGCGGGTGCTGGAAAGTCCGGGGTAACGAAGCGGGGATGATCCTCGCTGCGGCGTAGCCGTGGAGAGGGGGACCGCCGCCGCAGGCGGTGGTGGAGGGGCGGCAGCGCCGCGACGAAAGCCTCTCCGTCAGCGCTGCGCGACAGGGACGATGACCCCTTTTTTCGCCATCCTCGAACGAGACGCGTGGGTCGTTCGATTTGGTCCGGGGTCCATAGCCGCGCCGAAGTCATGGATCCCGGATCAGGTCCGGGATGACGAGAGTCGGGAACCCACCCCGAAGCGGCCATCCGTCACCGATAGGATGCAATGGCGGCAATCGACC
>PNJO01000172.1 GCA_013821905.1 Sphingopyxis sp.
CGATGCAGAAGGCGGCGTGCTCGTCGACGAACAGACCGGCGGCGCCTCCGAAGGAAATCTGTGCATCACGCACAGCTGGCCGGGGCAGGCGCGTACCGTCTATGGTGACCATGACCGCTTCATCCAGACCTATTTCTCGACCTACAAAGGCAAATATTTCACCGGCGACGGCTGCCGCCGCGACGGCGACGGCTATTGGCGCATCACCGGCCGCGTCGACGATGTCATCAACGTGTCGGGCCACCGCATGGGGACCGCCGAAGTCGAAAGCGCGCTCGTCCTCCACGACCTCGTCGCCGAGGCCGCGGTCGTCGGCTTCCCGCACGACATCAAGGGCCAGGGCATCTACGCCTACGTGACGCTGAACGCCGGGGTCGAGCCGACCGAAGAGGTCGCCGCCGCGCTGAAGCAGCAGGTGCGCAAGGAAATCGGCCCGATCGCGACCCCCGACCATATCCACCTGACCCCGGGCCTGCCCAAGACGCGCTCGGGCAAGATCATGCGCCGCATCCTGCGCAAGATCGCGGAGAATGATTTCGGGTCGCTGGGCGACACCTCGACGCTCGCCGATCCTAGCCTCGTCGACGGTCTGATCGAGGGGCGGAAGAACCGCTGATTATTCTCCCCTCCCGCAAGCGGGAGGGGGACTTAGAAATGAAAGTCGGGCAATTCCGCCAGCGCGATCCCCAGCGCCTCGGCCCAGCCGTCGGCGACGCTTTCGAAATAGGGGTCGTTGCGTTCGAACCGGCGCTCGCGAACGCTGGTGAAATCGTCGCGCTCGTGCACCTTGAGGTCGATCGGCAGATCGACGCCGGCATTCGCCCGGATCGTCGAATCGAACGAGACGCAGAGCAGCTTCACCGCATCCTCGAACGACATCGCCGGATCATAGGACCGCACGATGATCGGCCGCCCATATTTCGTCTCGCCGATCTGGAAGAAGGGATTATCCTCGCCCGCCTCGATGAAATTACCTTCGGGATAGACCAGGAACAGCCGCGGTTCGGCCCCCTTGATCTGGCCGCCGACGATCAGCGAGGCGCGGAACAGCGACTCCGCGGCGGGCCCTTCGTCGCTGTGGCGCATCACGATCTGGCGCAGCGTTTCGCCGACGATCGTCGCGACCGCAAACATCGACGGCGCGAGCAGGATCGACGGATGGCGTTCCTCGGGTGCCTTGGTGCGCTCGTCGAGCAGGCTGACCACCGCCTGCGTCGTCGCGAGATTGCCCGCCGACATCAGCGTGATCACGCGCTCGCCCGGTACGTGCCAGCTCCGCATCTTGCGGACCTGTGAAATGTCGTCGACGCCGGCATTGGTGCGGGTGTCCGACATGAACACCAGCCCCTTGTTCAAACGCATGCCCACGCAATAGGTCATCTTGTCCCGAGTCCCGTCCCTGTTTCGTCCCGATTATTGCTGGACCTGCAATTGGACAACCAGATTTTCTTGCGCTGCACCATAACGCATTCCGCGGACGGGCGCCGCGTCGCGATAATCGAGGCCGGTCGCGACGCGAATATAGCGCTGGTCGGGCGAATGGCCGTTGCTGACATCGAAACCGATCCAGCCGATATGCTCGAAATGCGCCTCGGCCCAGCCGTGCGTCGCGTCCTGGTGGGTGCGGTCGTCCATGCGGAGATAGCCCGACACATAGCGCGCCGGATGCCCCAGGTGACGCATCGCGGCGATGAAGATATGCGCATGGTCCTGGCACACCCCGCCCTCGCCCGCGAGCGCCTGCTCGGCCGTCGTCTCGGCGTCGGTAACGCCGATCCGGTACGCCAGCTTCGCGATGATCAGCGCCGACAGCGCATGCGCGCGCTCGATGTCGGTGGCGAAATCGCGGCCCAGTTCGGCGATCAGCGAACGCACCCCGCGTCCGGCGCGCGTCAGCGGCGTCGGGCGCAGAAACGTCCACAGCGGCATCGCACCGCGGTGCGGACCGATCACCCCGTCAAAGGTCGACAGCTCGACCTCGCCCTTGCACCGGATGACGAGTTCGCTCGTGCCGCCGGCGACGGCGATCAGGTCGACGCCGTTGCCGTGGTGGTCGGTGTAGTGAAGCTGCTGCGCGCCGCCCTCGACCTCGATCGTCCAGCCGTGCACCATCTGCTGCCCCGGCCGGTCCTTGGGCGTCAGCTTGACCTGCTGCAGCGCATAGCCGACGGGCGCGTCATATTGATAATGGGTGATATGTTCGACGGACAGTTTCATCGTCATTCCACAAAGCGATAGTCGCGCTCGATCTGCCGCGCGAGCGCGGCATTGGCGGACAGGAAATCGGTGATGAATTCGTGCAGGCCGCCGTCGAAGATCGCCTGGATCGGCCGCGACAGCCGGTCGCGGCACATCGCCGCCGCCATCTGCACCGCTTCGGATTCCTCGCCATAGCTGCGGTGCAGCCAGCCGAGATTGTTGTTCATCTGGTCGCAGCAAAAGGCCAGGCTGCGCGGCATCTGGCGATAGAGGATCAGGAATTCGGCGATCTTCAGCGCGCTGATCTCGGTCCCGTAGAGCCAGTGATAGGCGCGATGCGCCGACACCGAGCGCAGGATGGTTTCCCACTGCACATTGTCGATCGACGTCCCGATATGCGCGACCGAGGGCAGCAGCAGATAATATTTGACGTCGAGGATGCGCGCCGTGTTGTCGGCACGCTCCAGAAAGGTCCCGATGCGCGAGAAATTATAGCCGTCGTTGCGCAGCATCGTGCCCCCGAAGGCCCCGCGCACCAGTGCGCTCTGCTGGCGGATCGCCGCGAGCACGTCGGGCAGATCGTCCTCGCGCACCTGCCGCTTGAGCAGCGCGCCGAGCGTCATCCAGCTCGTGTTCACCGCCTCCCACACCTCGCGCGTCAGATAGGTCCGCGCGGTGCGCGCATTGTCGCGCGCGCGCTTGACGACCGACAGGATGCTCGACGGATTGGCGGGGTCGCGCAGCATGAAGTCGACGACGCGCTGCGACGTATAATCCTCGCCGTGCGCGGCGCGGAAATAATGATCCTGCCCCGCGGTGACGAGGACCGAGCGCCACTCGGACCGCGCGGTGCTCGACCGCGTCAGCGCGATGCGGAAGCCCGCGTCGATCAGCCGCGCATTATTCTCGCTGCGCTCGAGATAGCGCGCCATCCAGAAGAGCGATCCTGCGGTCTTGCCTAGCATCAGTCTTCCAATACCCACGTATCCTTGGTCCCGCCGCCCTGGCTCGAATTGACGACCAGCGATCCCTTGGTCATCGCAACGCGCGTCAGCCCGCCCGGCGTGATCGTGATGCCCTGCGGCGACATCAGCACGAAGGGGCGCAGGTCGACGTGCCGCGGCGCCAGCCCCGTCCGCGTGAAGATCGGCACGGTTGACAGCGACAGCGTCGGCTGGGCGATATAATTGCGCGGATTCGCCTCCAGCTTGGCGCGGAACGCCGCGATTTCCTTCTTGCTCGCGGCCGGACCGACGAGCATCCCGTAACCGCCCGATCCGTGCACCTCCTTCACCACCAGTTCGGGCAGCCGCGCGAGCACTTCCTTCAGATGCTCGGGCTCGCTGCAGCGCCAGGTCGGCACATTGGGCAGCAGCGCCTTTTCGCCCGTATAGAATTCGATAATGTCTGGCATGTAGCTGTAGAGCGCCTTGTCGTCGGCGATCCCCGTCCCCGGCGCGTTGGCGATCGTGATGCCGCCCGCCCGATAGACGTCCCAGATGCCCGGCACACCGAGCATCGAGTCCGGCCGGAAGTTCAGCGGATCGAGGAAATCGTCGTCGACGCGGCGATAAAGGACGTCGATCGGCGTATAGCCCTGCGTCGTGCGCATCGCGACGCGGCCCTCGACGACGCGCAGATCGTGCCCCTCGACCAGCTCGGCGCCCATCTGGTCGGCGAGGAAGCTGTGCTCGAAATAGGCGCTGTTGTGGATGCCCGGCGTCAGCACCGCGACCGTCGGCGTGCCGTTGCACGCGGGCGGCGCGCAGGCCGACAGCGACTTGAGCAGGTTGAGCGGATAGTCGCCGACCTCGCGCACCGAAATCTTCGCGAACAGCTCGGGAAACATCTGGAGCATCGTCTCGCGATTTTCGAGCATGTAGGAGACGCCCGACGGCGTGCGGGCATTGTCCTCGAGCACGTAGAATTCGTCGGGTCCGGTGCGCACGATATCGATGCCGCTGATGTGGGTATAGACGCCGCCCGGCGGGTCCATGCCCATCATCATCGGCAGAAAGGCCTCGTTGCGCGAGATAAGCTCGACGGGTACGCGCCCGGCGCGCAGGATCTCCTGCCGGTGATAGACGTCATGGAGGAAGGCGTTCAGGGCGCGCACGCGCTGCTCGATGCCGCGCGACAGGCGCCGCCACTCGCGCGCCGAGATGATCCGCGGCACGACATCGAAGGGGATCAGCCGCTCGTCGGCCTCATCCTCGCCATAGACGTTGAAGGTGATGCCGGTGGTGCGGAAAAAGGCCTCGGCCTGCTGCGCCTTGCGCTGGATGCGCGCGGCGTCCTCGCGATCGAACCAGTCATGATATTCGCGATAGGGCGACCGGACCTCGCCCCCCTGCCCCACCATCTCGTCGAAAAACTGAATGCCCCGGCCCTTTCCGCGCAACATGCCATCGTCCGGCCGCGCCAGGGCGCGCCCCCATTGTTCCTGCCTGCTGCGTCGCTTGTCTGGCTACGCGGCCGCCAAGCTTATGGGAAGCGATGCTAATCGCCGGTTTCCGGCTTGGCAAGCGGCGTAATCGGGCATCGCCTCCCTTGACGGGAAAGGCGGATCAAAGCGCCGCGGTCAGATCCGCGAGGCGGCGGCGGAGCGCCGGGAACTCGTCGTCCTTCGTCACCCCCAGCCGCACGATCGTTACCCGCTGCGACGGCGAAACGATGATATATTGCCCCTGGTGGCCGATGCAGGCGAACAGGTCGTTCGGGCCGCGGTCGGGCCACAATGCCGGCTCCGCCCCCGCCGGACGCCTGCGGTTGAGCCAGATATGCCCGCCATAGCCCGCATCGTTCGGCGACGGCGTCAGCATGAAGCGCATCCAGGTTTCGGGGAGCAGCCGCTGGCCGTTCACGACGCCACGATTGCGCAGGAATTCGCCGAATTTCGCATAATCGCGCGCGGTCGCGTGCATGATCGACCCGCCGATCATCGTGCCCTTCGCATCGAACTCGGGGGTCAGGCTGGCCATGCCGAGCGGTTCGACCAGCCGCCCGCCGATGAAGGCGCGCATCGCCTCGCGCCGCGCGTCGGGATTCGGCGACGGCGTCAGCGTGTCGGCGATGATGTCCGACAGGATCACGCTCGTCGCCGAGCTGTAGTTGAAGATTTCACCCGGCTGCGCCGCCGCCGGCTTGGCCTCGGCAAAGCCCGCCATGTCGCTCGCGCCGCCGCCGAACAGCATCGCGACGGTATCGCCCTGCCATACCGGATCGCCGTTTTCGACATGCTCGAGCCCCGAGGCCATGTGCAGCAGGTGGCGGAGCGCGATCGCGCCGCGCGGGTCGCCGCTGCGCTGCCACGCCTCGACCGGCGCGGGGCCGTCGAGCGACAATTGGCCGTCGGCGACGAGGAAGCCGGTGAGCACCGCGGTGATGCTCTTGGCCATCGACCAGCTGATCAGCTTGCTGTCGGGGCCGAAGCCCGGTGCATAGCGTTCGTAGAGCGGCTTGCCGTCGCGCAGCACATAGAGCGCGCGCGTCTGGCCGACCTCGTCGACCTCGTCGAACAGCGCGTCGGCCCTCGCCTTGATCGCCGGGTCGAGCGCGGGAAGCGGCGGCAGCGTGTCGACCCTGGTCGCGGGGGCCAACGAAGCGCCAAGCTTCGGCGCCGGCGCGCCCGGTGCGATGCTGCCCTGCCCCGCCGCCTGCGTCAGCGACCAGCCGCCGAGGAGCAGAAGCGCGGCACTTGCCAGCATGGCTTTTTTCGTGATCATGGGATGCGTGACTAACACCAACCCGCAGGGCACGGCAACGCCGGAGGCCGCACCGCCGCCACCGTCCGGGACCAAACCCGAAATCCCCGCGCACCTGCGCGGCCGTCCGCGCGGGACGAGCCGCTGGGGCGGCTGTATGCCGTGGGTGCTGATCGTGGCGGTGCTGACGGGCATCTTCCT
>PNJO01000173.1 GCA_013821905.1 Sphingopyxis sp.
GCGAAAGCTGGGGCCGCTATCGGCCTTTTCCTGCGCCGCCTCGTAAACCGCTAGCGGCCCCAGCTTTCGCTGGGGCGACGTCTTATTCCGGCCGCTAACGGTCGTTTCCGGCCATTACAGCCAGATCGGCCAGACGACGCAAATGGGGTGGAAAGTCGATCTAACCTACGCGCCCGTAAACAAGACGGCTCACCAGCTCGGCAGCGGCCCATCCGACCATGGCGCTGAGAGAATAGGCTGCGACGATTAATGCCAACACGCGCCATCCTAGAGAAGGACTGCACGGCTCAGAGATACAGTCGCTGATAAAGATGCCGCTAAGAGCGTCAATTAGGACAAAGCCTACGACGAGCCACACCACGAACCCAGCGATTCGATCCCAACGGGGGCTAGGGGCATCAGAATAGGCCACGCATCAGTCTAGCGCGGACATCGATGTCTGCAAACGGTCGTTTTCAGCCATTCGCCGTCCCAACACGCCGGGGCAAGGGTTGGGAAATTCTTCCCTTCGATCGGAAAAATGTTCTAGGGCAGCCGCATGAACGAAACGCTGCGTAGCGATGTCCTGATTTCGGGCGGCGGTCTTGTTGGCCAGACGCTGGCTCTTGCCCTTGCCCGTCATGGCCTGTCGAGCCAGATCGTCGATCCCGCCGACCCGGTCGCGACGATCGCGCCGGGCTTCGACGGCCGCGCCTCAGCGATCGCCAGCGCGACATGGCAGATGTTCGAGGTGCTCGGCATCGCCGACCGCCTCGCCGGCCACGGCTGCCCGATTCACGCGATCAAGGTCAGCGACGGCGGGCAGGCCGGAGAACTCGACTTCGTGACGTCGCCCGAGGATCGCGCGCTCGGCACGATGATCGAAAATCGCCGGCTGCGCATCGCGCTCGCCGCAGGGCTGGCCGACGCGCCGCTCGTGCGGTCCTTCATGCCGGCCGAGGTGGCGAACCGCGAAATCGGCGCGCATGGCGTCACGCTGACGCTCGCCGACGGCACGAGGCTCGCGGCGCCGCTGCTGATCGTCGCCGAGGGACGGCGCTCGCCGACGCGCGATGCCGCCGGCTTCACCATCGCGGGCTGGTCCTATCACCATCATGCGATGATCGGCGCGGTCGCGCACAGCAAGCCGCACGGCAGCGTCGCGCACGAAATCTTCTTCCCTTCGGGGCCCTTCGCGCTGCTCCCGCTGGTCGACGACGAGCGGGGGCGCCATCGTTCGGCGTTCGTCTGGACGGTGTCCGAAAAGGACGGGCCCGGCTTCGCCAAGCTCGGCGACCGAGGCTTCACCGCCGAACTCGAAAAGCGCGCCGGCGGGCTGCTCGGCACGATGGAGCTGGTCGCGCCGCGCATGACCTATCCGCTCGGTTTCCACCACAGCGCCTCGATCGTCGCCGATCGGGTGGCGCTCGTCGGCGACGCCGCGCACGGCATCCATCCGATCGCGGGACAGGGGCTCAACCTCGGCCTGCGCGACGTCGCCGCGCTCGCCGAAGTGCTCGTCGAGGGCGCGCGGCTCGGGCTCGACCTCGGCGACGCCGCCTTGCTCGCGCGCTACCAGCGCTGGCGCGGGCTCGACAGCCTGATGGTCAGCCTCGCGACCGACAGCCTGACGCGGCTGTTCGGCATTCCGGGACGCACCGCCTCGGCGGTCCGCCGCGCCGGGCTCGGCGCGGTGCAGCGCCTGCCCGCCCTCAAGAATTTCTTCATGGACGAGGCGCGCGGCGAGGCCGGCGACCTGCCGCGCCTGCTGGCGGGCGCCGAGATCTAGGTATTTCCACCTAGCCGGACGGCACGCCCCCGCTAACCATCGCACCCTAATCCTCGCCCTGCGGCAATCGTGCCGCACGGGTTGGGGGATATCTCATGTCGGCAAAAAGCGACGCGCTCGAACAGGCGGTTACCGATTGGATCCAGGCGCGCACCGCGCTCGAAAATGCACCCGGCGCGCGGGCACGCGCCAATGCCGATCGCGCCTTCGCGCGCCTCGCCGCGCTCGCGGCGCCGCGCATCCGCTATTTCACCCGCGTCTATGGCCTGTCCGACGTCGCCGAGGATGCCGAACAGGTCTGCGTGATCGCGCTCCACCGCGCCGCCGAACGCTATGATCCGGCGCGGGCGCGCTTCACCACCTATGTGAACTGGCAGCTGCGCGCCGAACTGCAGGCGCTGCGCCACCGCCTTCATGGCGATCAGCGCTGCGCCGGACGGCGTCAGGCCGGCACGACGCTGTCGCTCGACACGCTGGTCGACGACGGCGCCGATGGCTGGCTGGTCGATCCCGATGCCGAAACGGCGACCGAGCGGGCGGCGGCCGACGAACTGGCGGGCCTCGTCGCCGACCGGCTCGCGGGCGACTGGGCGGAACGGCGGCGGAAAGCCCTGCTGCGCACCGCCGCCGCCCCCGAACGCGTCGAGACGCGCGTCGCGGCCGAGCGCGCGCTCGTCAGACGCCACCTCAGCCCCGTCGACATCGCGGCCGAGCGGCTGCGCGAAAGCGACCGCCATATCGTGCGCCGCGCGCTCGCCGACATGATCCGTCACGCCGGCGACAAGCCGCATTGACATTACTGGAGCGTCGCGCGTCCGTCTTCGCCGTCGAAGCGGCCGAAGAATTGCATCATCTGCACGACCATCTCGGCGCGCGCGTCGATCGGGCCCGCTTCGAGCAGCGCCTGTTTCGCGGCGGCGTCGAAGGGCGCGATCTGCGCGATGCCGTTGACCAGCGTCGCGTCGTCGAGTTGCCCGACCGAATCCCAGTCGACGACATAGCCCTGCCGCGAGGCAAAGCGCTTCGCCTCGCGCTCGAGGCTGGCGCGCTCGATGCTCGACAGCACGGCGTCATCTTCGGCTTCGACCTCGATCTCGGCCTCGACCTGCCGGAACGGCGTCGTGACGTCGAGTTCGCGGCGCACGCGAAACCGCGCGACGCCTTCGAGCACGAGGTTGAACCGGCCTTCGTCGAGCGCCTCGACATCGACGATGCGTCCGACACAGCCGATATCGTATAGCGCCGGCGGCTCGCGATGCTCTTCGCCGGGCAGGACGCGCGGCTGGATCATCCCGATCTGGCGGTCGCGCGCGAGCACTTCCTGCACCATCGCCGAATAGCGCGGCTCGAAGATGTGCAGCGGCAGGTGCAGCCGCGGGAACAGCACCGCGCCGGGAAGCGGAAAGATCGCAATCCGCTGGATCGTCAAGGGCGCGGCGGCGCTCATCAGCCGAAGAGAATCAGCGACAGGCGGCGGCGCTGCGCGGCGACCCACGGATCTTCGAGTCCGACCGCCTCGAACAGCGACAACAGCTTGGCGCGCGCGGCGCCGTCCTGCCATTCGCGGTCGGCGGCGACGATATGCAGCAGATTGTCGGCGGCGGCATCGCGCTGGCCCGCGCCGATCTGCGCGGTGGCGAGGTCGAACCGCGCCCGATGGTCGCCGGGGTTCGCGGCGACCGCGGCCTCGAAGCCCGCGAGTTCGCCCGCGTCGGGGGCGTCGGCGGCGAGCGCCAGCGCGCTCTTCGCCTGCGCGATCGCGGGATCGCCCGCGGCGGCGTCCGGGACCGCGTCGAGCGCCAGTTGCGCGCCCTCGATATCGCCCGCGAGCAGCAGCGCGCGAATCAGCCCGCCGTGCGCGGCGGCATTGTCGGGCGCCATCTCGAGGATCTGCGCAAAGATGCTCGCGGCGCGCGCGCCGTCGCCCTCGGCGAGCACGCCGTCGCCCATCTCGATGAGCGGCGCGATCTCGATCGCGCGGGCGCTCGCCGCGCTCTCGATCGGCAGCTGCGCGAGCAGCTGGTCGAGGATCGCCTTCAGCTGGCTTTCGGTGCGCGCATTGGTCAGGTTCGCGACCGGCTGGCCCTGGAAGATGGCATAGACGGTCGGGATCGACTGCACCTGGAACTGGCTCGCGATGAAACCGTTCGCGTCGACGTCGACCTTCGCGAGCACGACGCCCTTGTCGGCATAATCGGCGGCGACCTTTTCGAGCACGGGCCCGAGCTGCTTGCACGGCCCGCACCATTCGGCCCAGAAATCGAGGATGACCAGGCTGGTCATCGACGGTTCGACGACGTCGCGGCGAAAGGCTTCGACGGCTTCCTTTTCCTGCGGGTTCAGACCGAGAGTGGCCACGAAAACATGCTCCTGCTGCGGGTTCGCCGTCGCCCCTGCAGCGGCGGAGGCGACTCTTTCCCCGCTTATGTGGGAATTTCGGCCGATATGCCAACCCTTCGGAGAAAATGCACAAACAGGGCTTGCCGACTCCGAAAGCCGGTGCTAATCGCCCGCCTCACCCGCTGGGAGCCACCCGTTTCCAGCCGCCAGAGCGGGCGTAGCTCAGGGGTAGAGCACAACCTTGCCAAGGTTGGGGTCGAGGGTTCGAATCCCTTCGCCCGCTCCAATTTTTCATATAATTATCAAAATCTTGAAGGTCGTCATGTGCCGTCCAACTTGCTTACATAGCGCGTTTCATCTGAGCGTGTAATCACTGTGTAAGCGCGCTCAGAAGAGCGATATGTGCGACGGGCTGCGGGCTATTGACTGAGGCTTCGCATAAGGCATCAAGATTGGCGGCTTCAATTGGTTTGAAGTCGCGTTGGCAACCAAATGACTTGTTGTGCAGATCGTGGGTCAGCATTTGCCTTGACGCCGTTTCATCCGCCCTGACGTAAGTAAACGGGCGCAAGAAGCCCAAACGCCCGCAAAACAGGCGTATCAAGCGACAGGGCAAGTGGGATCAGCACCGCGATCACAATCAGATAGGCCAGCTTTTGCAGCGTGTTGCATTCGGCACGGCGCACTTCGGCCCAGATGACAGATGGTCATCCTGACTAAGCAAGAGAAACCCCTTCTACGCCAATCTCAGTCGTGCTCAATAAACATGGATCGCCTTCGTAACCAGATAGCCATCGAGCCCTTCGGGGCCGCTTTCGCTGCCAAAGCCAGATTGCTTGATCCCGCCAAATGGCATGTCGTGAGTGGAAATGGCAAAGCCGTTGACCCCTACCATCCCGCTTTCCAGCGCATCGGCCACCCGGTTGATCCGTCGGCCATTCTCCGTGAAGGCAAAGGCCGCCAAGCCATAGGGCAGGCGGTTGGCCTGAGCGAGCGCCTCTTCCTCGGTGGCAAAAGTGCGGATCAGCGCCAACGGGCCAAACGGTTCCTCGTTCATCGCCACGGCATCAATCGGTACGTCGGCCAGCGCGGTCGGTTGGAAGAAATAGCCAAGTTCGCTGCGCCCGCCGCCGGCAACCACCCGCGCTCCCTTGGCGATCGCATCCTCGATCAGGCCCTCCAGCGCAGGCGCGCGCCGGGCGTTGGCCAAGGGGCCCATCTGCGTCTGCGGATCAAGCCCGTCGCCAACCCGCACCCTGGCGGTGCGTTCGGCAAAACCGCGTACAAAGGCATCGTAGACCCCTTCCTGGACATAGAAGCGGGTCGGCGAAACGCAGACCTGTCCGGCGTTGCGGAATTTCTGCGCTACCACCTTGTCCAGCGTCGCTTCAAGATCACAATCATCGAAAACAAGCACCGGTGCGTGTCCACCCAATTCCATGGTGATGCGCTGTACATTGTCTGCAGCCAGACGCATCAGATGCTTTCCCACCGCAGTCGACCCGGTGAAACTGACTTTGCGGATCACCGGGCTGGCAAGCAAGTGCCGGCTGATCATGTCGGGATCGCCGAACACCAGCTGCACCACATCGCCGGGAATCCCGGCGTCCGCGATGCATCGCATGACTGCGCCGGTTGACGCGGGCGCTTCTTCAGGCGCCTTGGCAATCACCACGCAGCCCGCCGCAATCGCAGGAGCAATCTTTTTGACCATCAGGTTGACCGGGAAATTCCACGGCGAAAACCCGGCAACGGGGCCGACCGGCTGGCGTATCGCCAGGGCCCGCTGCCCACTTGGCCGCTGCGCGACGCGCCCATCGATTCGCTTGCCCTGTTCGGCGAAGTAATCGAAAAGCCCTGCGGCGGACAGTACTTCGCCGCGCGCCTCGGCA
>PNJO01000174.1 GCA_013821905.1 Sphingopyxis sp.
GCTGGCGAGGGCGTGGCGGACGCTGACCGGGCCCTTGAAGCTGTGGTCGTAATTCTTGGGCACGTAGAGGCCCGAGGCGGTGTCGAGCTGAACCGGGCTGTCGTCGAGGATCGAGGCGGCGGTGAGCCAGCCATGCTCGATTACCTGCGCGTAGAGATGCGGCTTGAGCGTCGAGCCGGCCTGCCGCCGCGCATTGGCGCCGTCGACCTGCGCCGCGGTCGATTTGAGCCCGACACCGCCGACATAGGCGAGCACCTCGCCGGTCGCGTTGTCGAGCACAACGACCGCGCCGTCGCGCACCCGGTCCGACCCGAGGCCCGAAAGCTGGCGGCGCAACGCGACGATGGCGGCGGTCTGGATGCGGCGGTCGATCGTTGTCGTGACGCGCTTGCCGGGCTTGTCGAGCAGGCGCACGGCGAGGTGCGGGGCGAGCGCGGGATCGAAGCGCGCGGCATGTTCGCCCGAAACGAGCGTCGCCGCGGCGGCGCGGATCGCGGCGCAGTCGGATGCGCGCGCGACGCGGCAGGCGCGACGCCCGAGCGCCTCGGCGCCCGCCGCCGGATTGGGGAGCAGCCCCGCGAAGAGCGCGGCGTCGGTCGCGTTCATTTCGGCGGGACGCTTGCCGAACAGGCTCTGCGCGGCAGCGCCGATTCCCTGTATCTCGCCGCGCAGCGGCACGAGGTTGAAATAGGCCTCGAGCATTTCCTCGTGCGACCATGTGTCGGCGAGAGCCTGCGCCGTGCGCATCTGGCGGAGCTTCTGGCGCCAGTCGCGCCGGCCGGGCCGGGCCAGCGTCGGGTCGAGAAAGGCGGCGAGCTGCATCGGCAGGGTCGAGGCGCCGCGCGAGCGCCCGCCGTCACCCCCCAGGTTCAGGCGCGCGCGCGCCGCGCTCGCCATCGCGAGCCAGTCGACGCCGTCATGCGACCAGAAGCGGCGGTCCTCGGCGCGGACGACGGCATCGCGCACCGCCGGATCGATGTCCTTCAGCGGCACCCATGCGAGGCGGCGGCGCTCGAAATTGACGCGCTCGCTGTCGAGCAGCCGGCCGTCGCGGTCGTAGAGCCACGCTTCGCTGGGGCGCCACGCGGCGCGCACGTCGGCATAGGCGGGCATCGCCGGGGGGCGGGTGAGGAGGTGGGCGACGGTGGCGAGGACGAGCAGGGCGAGCGCGGCCCATGCGAGCGCGTCGCGGAGGCGGTGGCGTACCGGAGGGGCTTCGCTCACCTTCCGTCATCCCGGCGAAGGCCGGGATCTCGACCGCGCATTGCAAGGCTATGGGGAGATCCCGGCCTTCGCCGGGATGACGATCCAGATTGAGGGTTCATGCCTTCCACTACCTCGTCATTGCGAGCGGAGCGAAGCAATCCAGGGTGTGACAAGCCGCTCTGGATTGCTTCGCTCCGCTCGCAATGACGGAGATTGAAGTGCATGTTGTTGCACCATCACGACCCCACGCTCGCCACCGTGACCGGCGCGTTCGGCCACTGGCCGCGGATCGCGGGCGAATACATCGCCTCGACGCGCGTCGGCGGCAGGGTGAAGCGGCCCGAGCCATTGAGGCGCACGACATATTCGACGGCGTGCGTACCCGCGGGCATCCAGCCGAAATAGCCGCGCCAGCTGTCCTTCCCACGTTCCACATAGCTCGGCTGCGCGCCCGACCCGCCCGCCTGATCGGCGAGCATCGCGGACTGGCCGCCCAGATTGCCGACGATCGTCGCGCCGGGGGGGACCGGATCGTTGACGACGACCCAGGTGCGGCCGGCGGCGGCCACCACCTCGATCCGCACCTTGATCACGTCGCCGCGGGTCAGCCGGTCCTTGTTCGCCGCCTTGACGATGCTGACCGAACGCTTGATCCGGTAACCCGCATTGAGCGGCTCCTTGAGCGGGACCGCCGCCTTGACGCTGACCGTCGCCCAGGGTGCGCCGGCGCCCTGATGCCCGAGCGCCATCGTCGCGGCGGCGAGCGGGACGCGGAGCGGCGAGGGCGTTTCGGCCGGCATCGGCCAGCTTTGCGACGCAGTTTGACCCGCAAGGCCGATGGTGGTGACGCCGGTGATCGCGCTCGCCGGATAAAGTTCGGCGAAGCGGCGGACGGTGACCGCGCCCCACGCGTTCGCCGGGGTCGTGTCCCAATGGCCGCGACGCTGGCGCTGGGCGACGCCGACCATCAGCTTGCCCGCGTCATCCTCCCAGCCCTTGCGGCCGAGCACGGCTTCCAATGCCTTGATCGCCATTTCGTCGCCGCTGGTCATCATCCACCAGGGCGCGCGCGCATCGTCGACGAGGTCGAGGCGCGTGCCTTCATAGACGAGGCGCTTGCGCAGCTCGGCCTCGGCCGCGGTGCGCAGCGCCGGGGCACCCCGGACGTTCGGCGTGCGCTCGATCGCGACGAGCCAGTCGGCGAGCGTGCCCGTTGCCATATCGACCGGCGCGACGTCGATCGCCGCGACGAGCTGCGCGTTCGACGCATTGTTGCGGGCGAGCGCGGCGAGCGCGGCGATACGCACCGGGCGGATGTCATAGGGGCCGTAGCCCTTGCGCGTCAGCCGACCCTCGACGACCGCCTGCAAGGCTTTGACCATCTTCGCCTTCGACGCCTCGGGGATCGCGAAGCCGTTCGCCGCGGTGACCGCCATGACATAGGCGGTCAGTTCCGCCGAGCCTTCGAGCCGTTCGTTCGGCCAGTAGCGGAGCAGCCCGTCGTTATCGAGATAGGTCGGCATCGCTTCGGCGAGCGCCTGCCAGCGGCCGACATCGCCGAGCGCAACTGCGCGCGAGGTCGACTGTTCGAAGCAGTTGTACGGATAGATCTCCATATAGTCGCGGACCCCGGCGAGCGGCGGCGCGAGCGTGCCCGCGAGCGCGACATCGACATAGCCGCCGGGCAGCGCGCCCGCGGGGATGGCGATCGGCAGCGTCGTGTTCGGCCCGACGCGGAACAGGCTGGCGGCCCAGGTTTCGACCGGCACCGCGGGCTCGACGAGCTGCTGGAAGACCAGCCGGTCGCGCGCCTTGCCGCCCTTCGCCACCGCATCGACGGTCCATTCGATCGGTCCGGTAGTTTCGGGCGCGGTCATCGACCAGCTGATCGGCACTGCGCCGCCCGCCGGGATGGTGACGGTCAGCGGCGGGGCGGTGGCGACGGCGGGCGACAGCGCCGCGGTCGCGGTGACCTCCATCGGCTGGTCGGTGCCGTTGCGCAGCGTGAAGCGCGCGTCGAAACTGTCGCCGGTGCGGACGAGTTCGGGGAGTCCGGCAAAGACGCCGAGGTCCTGCACGGTGCGCACGCTCGTTTCGCCGGTGCCGAAATATTGCGAACCGTCGGTCGCGATCGCGACGAGGCGGAAGCCCGACAGATTGTCGGAGAGCGGCACGTCGACCGTGGCGCGGCCCTTTCCGTCGAGCGGAACACGACCCTTCCACAACAGGACGGGGCGGAAATCCTCGCGCGTCAGCCCGCTAAGGTCGCCGCCGCCCCCGCCGCCCGGTTCGAGCGCCTTGCGGCCATAATGTCTTTTGCCGACAACCTGCATCTGCGCGGTCGAGGTGAGCACGTCGAGCGTGCGTTCGCCCATCATCGCGTCGATCAGCTTCCAGCTTTCGTTGGGGGCGAGCTGCAGCAGCGCCTCGTCGACCGCGACGAAGGCGACGTCGGCGCCCGCGGGCGCCTTGCCGCCGGGGGTCTTGACCTCGATGCTCGCCTTCGCGGTTTCGCGGACGGCATATTTCACCTTGTCGGTGGTGACCTTGACGCCGAGCTGATGGCCTTCCCAGCCGACCTTGATGCGCGCGACGCCCATGCGGTAGCTCGGCTTGGCGAGATCGACCAGGGCGGTGGGCGGCGCGCCCTCGCTATTCTCGATCCTGAAGCCCGCCGCGCGCTTCAGCTTGCGGAACCAGCTCTCCTCGCCGGTGACGCGGCCACGCACCGCCATCACCGAGACATAGACGTCGGGCGCATAGGTGGCGGGCAGCTTGACCTTCACGACGGGGTCGGTGCCCTTCAGCGGCACGACGAAGCTCGACAGGACGCCCTCGCGCTCGACGGTGACGAGCGCCGTCGCCTCGCGGAACGGCATGCGGACCTGGAAGCTCGCGGTATCGCCCGCGGCATAGCGGGGCTTTTCGGCGATCACGTCCATGCGGTCGCCATTGTCGCCGCCGAACCACCAGTCGTTGTCGCCCGCGAGCCAGACCGAACGCACCGCGCGTGCCTCGTTGCCGTCGGCGTCGACCGTCGTCGCGACGACGGTGATCTCGCCCGAGACCCCGGGTGCCATCGCGCAGCTCGCGCGGCCGAGCTTGTCGGTGGTCGCGCTGCACGTCGTGTCGAGGCGCGTCGTGCGCATCTGGTTGTCATAGGCGTAGAAGCCGCCGATCAGGCGCCGCCGCGCGGTGATGATCTCGCGGTTGTGGAGCGCGACCTGGACGCGCTGGCCCGAAATCGGGCGGCCGTCGAGGTCGAGCGCGACGAATTTCAGCCGCAGGTCGTTGTCGCGCATCAGCCAGCCGTCGGTCTTGAGCCCCAACCTGACCGCAGAGGGGAAGAGGGTGATGCGGCGGCTCGACGTCAGCGTCTCGCCATTGGCGTCCTCATAATCCATCTCGACCGCCATCAGGGTCGGTTCGGTGATCGGCTGGTCGACGCTGATGCTGGTCGTTGCCGTGCCGTCGGCACCCAGCGTCAGCGGCACCGAACGCGCGAGCGGCATGTCGGCTTCGGGTTCCTCGCCGCTGTCGTCGAGCTGGATCACGCCTTCCTTCACCGGCTGGCCGTCGAAATCCCAGTCCTGATAATCTTCGGGAGCGCTCCAGCTCGACCGGAAATTGGTGCGGATCTCGACGGGCAAATTCGGCGCGGGGCCGCCCGAGAGATAGCCGACGAAGAAGGACAGCGGTACCGCGGTCGGGCGCACGGGGGGCGTCCTGGGCCCGGTCACTGTCGCCTTCATCGTCGGCAGGCGATATTCGTCGACCTTGACCGACTGGTTCGACCAGATCGTCTTGTCCTCGCCATCCTTGTCCTTGGTGACGAAGACGAGTTCATAATCGCCCATCGGTGCCGAGGCGGGGACGTTCCAGACGCTTTCGCCGCTGCCGCTCGCCGAAATGCTGAATGGCATCTCGAATTCGGTGTCCGACCCGCGATGGACGAGGCGGAGCTTGCCCGCCAGCGGCTGCGGCGTCGAGAAGCCGGTGCCGACGGGGCGGCGCAGGATATGCTTCATATGCACCGTCTCGCCCGCCTTCACGAGCGCACGGTCGAACAGGGTGTGGAGGATGTCGCTGCGTTCGGACCAGCCATAGGGGAGGTCGAAGTCATAGGGGCGGAGGCCGTCGCCCCAGTCGGTCAGCGTGAAGCTGAAATCGTCGCCCGAGCGCGCGCTGACCATCAGCGCATGGCCTTCGCTCTTCGCCGGGTCGGGATCTTCCTCGCAGCTCGAATAGGTTTCGGGCTGCGGCAGCCCCGAGGCGAAGGCGAGGCGGCCGGACTTGTCGGCCGTGCCGCGCGCGAGCAGGCGGCCGGTGCAGCTGTCGGAAACGCGGATTTCGGCGCCCGCGACGGGGAGGCCGGTGTCGAGCGACGTCACCCAGGCGAGCGAGCCTTCGCGGCCCCATTTGAAATGCACCGCCATGTTGGTGACGAGCGCGGCGGTCGCGACATAGCGCGTTGCCTTGCGCCCCAGAAGCGCGGCGCCGAGTTCGGGGCTCGCGATCTCGACGACGTGGAAGCCCTTTTCGGCCAAGGGAATACCGACGACCTCGAACTCCTTGCCGCCCGCGGGGGGCGAGAGTTGGAGGTTGCGGCGCTCGCCGCCCGCCGGCGCGCCGTTGAACACCGACGTGCTGCCGGTGTAGTTGACCGTGATCTCCTTGCCGGTCGCGTCCTTTTCCTCGCGGAAGTCGGTGTCGTCGGCATCGTCGACGCGTTTCAGCCAGCGCGCGATGGCGGCATCGTCGTCTCCGACCTTGAGCACGTTCGCGGGCATCTTGAGGTTCGACTGGACGAGCGACGCCTCGA
>PNJO01000175.1 GCA_013821905.1 Sphingopyxis sp.
CCCGACGCCATCGACCGCAGCGACCCCGATTTCGCGGTCTGGGTCGACCAGAATGTCGCCGCGCACAAGGTCGCCGGCCATGCGATCGTCAATATCAGCCTGAAGCCCGTCGGCGGCATTCCGGGCGACGCCAGCTCGGCCCAGATGGACCTGATGGCCGACCTCGCCGAGCAATACAGCCACGACGAACTCCGCGTCACCCACGCGCAGAACATCGTGCTGCCGCATGTCCGCAAGGCCGACCTCTACGCGATCTGGCAGGCACTCGACGCCGCGGGGCTCGCGACGCCGAACCTCGACCTGATCAGCGACATCATCGCCTGCCCCGGGCTCGATTATTGCAGCCTCGCCAATGCACGCTCGATCCCGGTCGCGCAGAAAATCGCGACGCGCTTTGCCGACCTCGGCCGGCAGAAGGAACTGGGCGAGCTGAAGCTCAAGATTTCGGGCTGCATCAACGCCTGCGGCCATCACCACGCGGGCCACATCGGCATCCTCGGCGTCGATCGCAAGGGTACCGAGAATTACCAGCTGCTGCTCGGCGGATCGGGCGCGGAGGACGTGTCGCTCGGCACGATCACCGGCCCGGGTTTCGACGAGGACGGCATCGTCGACGCGATCGAGCGCGTCACCGACAGATATCTCGCCGAACGCAGCGAGGGCGAGCGGTTCGTCGATACTTTCCGCCGCGTCGGCATGGTCCCCTTCAAGGAGGCGATCTATGGTTGAGCATATCCACGCCGAGGGTGAGGAACCCGCGGTTACCCTCGACGCCTTCCTGCAGCAGTCGAATGCGACCGCGGTCCGGCTCGAACCCGACGAGGACGCGCGGGCGCTGATCCCCTTTCTCGACCGGCTCGCGCTGATCGAGGTCGCCTTTCCCAAATTTCGCGACGGTCGCGGCTATTCGTCGGCGCGCATCCTGCGCGAGGCGGGCTATACCGGCGAACTGCGCGCGAAGGGCGACGTGCTCGTCGACCAGATCGCCTATATGAAGCGCTGTGGTTTCGACAGCTTCGCGCCCGAAAAGCCGCTCAATCCCGCCGATGTCGAGGCGGCGCTGACGCGCTGGCCCGAACATTATCAGGGCGCAGCCGACGGCGCGGTGCCGATCTGGAAGCTGAGGCATGGCTGAGGTGAAGGCCTCGCCCCGCACCCGCGACCGGATCGACGTGGCGCCGCGTTTCACGCAGGCCGACGTCATCCGCCTGAACAACCTGTTCCGCGGTCAGGACGCGGGCGAGGTCGTCGCGAGCGTGATCGGTGCGGGGCTGCTCGGCGAGACCGCGATCGTGTCGAGCTTCGGCGCCGAAAGCGCGGTGCTGCTCCATCTGGTGAGCCGGGTTGCGCCCGACATGCCGGTGCTCTTCCTCGACACCGGCAAGCATTTTCCCGAGACGCTCGCCTATCGCGACGAGCTGGCGGCGAAGCTCGGCCTCAATATCGTCAACCTGACGCCCGATGCCGACGAGCTGGCGAAGAAGGACGCGACCGAGCTGCGCTGGTCATACGATCCCGACGGCTGCTGCGAAATCCGCAAGGTCAAGCCGCTCGAAAAGGCGCTGGGCGATTTCGATGCGTCGATCACCGGCCGCAAGGGCTTCCAGTCCGCGACGCGCACCGGCCTGCCGCGCTTCGAGCTCGACGGCAGCACCGGCCGCCTGAAATTCAACCCGCTCGCCAACTGGAGCCGCGAAGACCTCGACGCCTATTTCGTGGCGCACGACCTGCCGCGCCACCCGCTCGAGGCCGAAGGCTACCCCTCGATCGGCTGCTCGCCCTGCACGTCGAAAGTGCAGCCGGGCGAAGACCCCCGCTCGGGCCGCTGGCGCGGCTGGGACAAGACCGAATGCGGCATCCACGAAGCGGTGGTGTCGCCGATCGACGACGATCCGGCCAACGATCCGGCGTTCTGAAGAGAAAACGTCATCCCAGCTTTCGCTGGGATGACGTTATGTTTTACGCCCTACTCATAATCCTCGAACGCCATGCTGTCGTCCGCAAGGTCGCTGAACTTCGTTGTCTTCGCCTCGAAGTGCAGGCGGACCTTGCCGGTCGAGCCGTGACGCGATTTGGCGACGATCACTTCGGCCAAACCGAAGACGCGTTCCATTTCAGCCGCCCATTCCTCGTGTGCGGCGTGGATTTTCACATCGTCGCCCTCGATCGGGCGCTTGGGCTCGCGCGCGGCGACATAATAATCCTCGCGGAACACGAAGAGCACCATGTCGGCGTCCTGCTCGATCGAGCCCGATTCGCGAAGGTCGGAAAGCTGCGGACGCTTGTCCTCGCGGCTTTCGACCTGACGGCTAAGCTGCGACAGCGCCATCACCGGAACATTAAGTTCCTTCGCCAAGGTCTTCAGACCACGTGAAATTTCCGAAATTTCCTGCACGCGATTGTCGCCGCTCTTCGACGATCCCTGCAAGAGCTGCAGATAGTCGACGATGATGAAGCCGATGCCGTGGCGCCGCTGCAGACGCCGCGCGCGGGTGCGCAGGCCGGCGATGGTCAGACCCGGCGTATCGTCGATGAACAGGGGCAGCGTCTGCAGCGCCTGCGCAGCGCGCGAGAGCTGCTGGAACTGCTCCTTGCTGATCTTGCCCATGCGCAGCGCCTCGCCCGACACCCCCGACTGTTCGGCGAGTACGCGCGTCGCGAGCTGGTCGGCCGACATTTCGAGGCTGAAGAAGGCGACCTTGGCGCCCATATTCTTCTCGGGCGGAATGCCGTCTTCCTCGTCGCGGCGGAAACGTTCGGCGGCGTTATAGGCGATGTTGGTCGCGAGCGAGGTCTTGCCCATGCCCGGACGCCCCGCGAGGATCATCAGGTCGCTGTTGTGCATACCGCCGATCTTGGCGTTCATGCTGGAAATTCCCGTCGTGATCCCCGACAGATGGCCGCCCGAATTGAGCGCGCGTTCAGCCGCCTGCAGCGCCGTGAGACTCGCCTGGCTGAAATTCTTGACCGAACCCATCTCGGCCTCGCCGCCCGCGACGCGGTAGAGCGCGGTTTCGGCTTCCTCGATCTGCGATTGCGGATCGACGCGCTCGCTGGTGTCGAGCGCATTGTCGACGAGCCCGCGCCCGACGCCGACGAGTTCGCGCAGCAGCGCGAGGTCGAAAATCTGCCGCGCGAAGTCGCGCGCCCCGATCAGCCCCGCGCCGCTGCCGGTAAGCTGCGCCAGATAGCCGACCCCGCCGACCGCCTTCATCGCCTCGTCGGCCTCGAAATAGGGCTTGAGCGTGACCGGGGTCGCGATGCTGTTGCGTTCGATCAGCGCCATCGTCTGCTGAAAGATGCGGCCGTGCAGCGGTTCGAAGAAATGATCGGGCGTCAGCGCGACGGGCAGATCCTCGACGACTCGGTTGTCGATCAGGATCGCGCCGAGAAATGCGGCTTCCGCCTCGATATTGCGGGGCAGTTGGCGGTCGTCTCCGGCGGAAACCGGGGCAGGAAAGAGTGCGACTTCGGACATGGGCGCGCACCATGCTACGCCCCGGAACGCCATGCAACAATGATCCCGGCGCGCACGCCGAGCCTGTGGATAGTTCCGGCATAAGTCGCCCCTTGCCCTTCGTGACGCGCCAAGTAGAAGCACAGGCAGCATGAGCGACGCAGACCCCTCGAAACAGCGGATCATCTCGGTCGAGCTCGACGAAGGGTCGATCGTCTGGCGCAATCCCGACGTCGAGCAGGAACGCCGCGTCGCCATCTTCGACCTGATCGAGGACAACAAGTTCGTGCCGCAGCGCGGCCATCCCGACGGCTATGCCGGCCCCTACCGGTTGATGTTGCGTGTCGAGGAAGGCCGGTTGATCTTTGAAATATCGCGCGAAGATGGTTCACCGCTCGAGGCGATCATCCTTGGTCTCGGGCGCTTTCGCCGCCCGATCCGCGACTATTTCGCGATTTGCGACAGCTATTATCAGGCGATCAAGACCGCGACCGCGCAGCAGATCGAAACCGTCGACATGGCGCGCCGCGGGCTGCACAACGAGGCAGCGGAGATGCTGATGGACCGGCTCGACGGCAAGATCGCGGTCGATTTCGACACCGCGCGGCGGCTGTTCACGCTGATCTGCGTGCTCCACATCAAGGGCTGAGCATGGCGACGGGGGTGGCAAAGATCGGGGGCAAGGGAACAGCCGGCCGGTGGCGACGCTGGCGCGACGCCGTCGAGCGTTTCCTGCGGCGCACAGCGGGGACGCTGCTACTGATCCTGCTCGGCGTCGGTATCGCGCTGTGGTGGGCGTCGCGCTGGACGCCGTCGCGCGACCTGTTTCCGAACCAGGGCGTCACGATCGACGCCGCCAACGGCGAGGTGCGCTGGGGCTCGATCAAGGCGGCGGGCGCCGATTTCGCCTATGTCGTCGCGACCGACGGCGCGAGCGGCGTCGATCCGATGTTCGCGCGCAATCTGGCGCAGGCGCGCGACGCGGGTATCCGCGTCGGGGCGATCCACCGCTACAGCCTTTGCCGGCTCGCGACCGACCAGGCCGCGAATTTCATCCGCCGCGTGCCCCGGCGCGCCGACGCCCTACCCTCGGTCGTCTGGCTCGATTTCGACGACAGCTGCCCCGACCGGCCGACGCGCGCGCTGCTCCTGTCCGAACTCGCGACTTTTCTGGCGCAGATCGAGGCCCATATGGGCAAGGACAGCCTGATCGCGCCCGGCCCCGCCTTCGAGGCCGAATATAAGGTCACGCAGGGGATCGCGCGCACCATCTGGCTGCGCCGCGACTTCTTCGAACCCGACTATGGCGCGCACCCCTGGGCGATGTGGCAGGCGAACAACCATATCCGCCTGTCGGGCGCCGACGGGACGGTGGGCTGGAACGTGCTGCGCCCGCAAGGAGAGACGCCATGACCGACACCCGCGAAGACCTCATCGCCGCTGCACGCGAAGCCGCCGCCCGCGCCTATGCGCCCTATTCGGGCTTTCACGTCGGCGCGGCGCTGCTGCTCAAGAACGGCGACGTCGTGACCGGCGCCAATGTCGAGAATGCGAGCTATGGCCTGACGCTCTGCGCCGAAACCACCGCGGTCGCAAAGATCGCCAACGAAGGCTGGATCGGCGAACTGGCCGAGGTGGCGATTGTCGGCGGGCGGCCGGACGGCGGCGCGCTGCTCGGCAGCGATCCGGTCAATCCGTGCGGCCGGTGCCGCCAGATATTGAACGAGGCGGCCGAGCGATCGAAGGTCGATATCCTCGTCCACTGCGCCTCGGGCGACGGCACGGCGGTGAAAAGCTATCGGCTCAGCGAATTGCTGCCGGCGGCCTTCGGGCCGAAGGATCTGGGGATGATCGAATAGACGGGCGCTTGACCAGTCGCGATCCCCGGCGAAGGCCTGGGTCCAGATGGAGGCCGGCGATGTTCGCCATAAACGCTCTGGACCCCGGCTTTCGCCGGGGATCACGGATAGTTTCGACTGACCGCTTGCGCGAAGCACGGCTCCCCGACAAGACAGCGGCATGAGCATTCTTTCCGACAAATGGATTCGCAACGCCGCCCTGAACGACGGCATGATCGAACCCTTCGTGGAGGCGCAGCGCCGCGACGGCTGCATCAGCTACGGCCTCTCCTCCTACGGCTATGACGCGCGCGTCGCGCCCGAGTTCAAGATCTTCACGAACATCGACAGCACCACCGTCGATCCCAAGGCCTTCGACCCCAAGAATTTCGTCGACCGCGAAACCGACGTCTGCATCATCCCGCCGAACAGTTTCGCGCTCGCCCGCACGGTCGAATATTTCCGCATCCCGCGAGACGTGCTCGTCATATGCCTCGGCAAGTCGACCTATGCGCGCTGTGGGATCATCGTGAACGTCACCCCGCTCGAACCCGGCTGGGAGGGGCATGTGACGCTCGAATTTTCGAACACCACCCCCCTGCCCGCGAAAATCTACGCCAACGAAGGCGCGTGCCAGTTCCTGTTCCTGCAGGGCAATGAGCCGTGCGAGACGAGCTACGCCGACCGCGCGGGCAAATATATGGGGCAGAAGGGCGTCACGCTGCC
>PNJO01000176.1 GCA_013821905.1 Sphingopyxis sp.
GAGCACGCGGTGGCCGTGGACCACGAGTTCGCGGGCGCTTTCGGGGGTCAGGCCGACGCGATATTCGTGATTCTTGATTTCCTTGGGGGTGCCGATGATCATGCTTCGCTCTCCATATCGGGGGCCGCCGCCGATCCACTCGCTCGGTCGCGGCTGCAATGCCGCGGATATAGCATTTCGGGCGCGCGAGGTGCTTGCATATCCCTTCTGAAATCGCGACACTCGCGCATAAATTTTGCACGAATTGGACATAATACGCACAATGATCGACCGGATCGACGCGAAGCTGCTCGACTTGCTGCAACGCAGCGGCCCCCGCCCCGCCGCCGAGCTCGGCGAGGCGGTCGGGCTGTCGGCCTCGGCATGCCACCGCCGCATCCGCGCGCTGGAGGCCGAGGGGATCATTTCGGGCTATGCCGCGCGGCTCGATCCCGAGCGGATCGGGCTGGGGCTCGACGTCTTCGTCGACATCAGCCTCCATTCGCAGAGCGAAGAGGCGCTGACCGCGTTCGAAAGCGCGGTGAAGAGCTTCGACGAGATCCTCGAATGCCAGCTTCTGTCGGGGGCGTCCGATTACCGGTTGCGCGTCGCGGCGCGCAACGTCGCCGACTTCGACCGGCTACACCGCCACTGCCTGTCGCGGCTGCCGGGCGTTGCGGCGATGCACAGCGCCTTTGCGCTGCGCACGATCAAGGCATTCGACGGCTATCCGATCCCCGAGGCGGGACCACGCTGAGACGAAATTTCGGTGCGCTGGTTAACACCGCTTTTACCATCGGACCGGCATAGCTTGATCACAAGTTTCACGGACGAATGCGGCGGCAGACCGGCGCGTCCGCGGGAATCGTCGAGGGAACAGGATCATGGTGAAGGATAATCCGATTCATAAGCAGCAAATCGATCCCGTGCTGATGGACGAGCGCTTCCCCTATTACGACCTCGACGGGCAACTCGCGGCCAACGCCGTGGAAATCCACCAGATCATCGCGGGCCGCGAGGAAGAGATCGCGCGCGCCTATTGGGATGCGTTCAACCGGCTGCCCGGCATCGGCAGCCGCGTCGAGGGCGAATTGTTCGAATCCTATGTCCGCGGCAGCGCGCGGCACACCGCGGTCAAATACAGCGATCCCGCCGGGCAGGAAGTCGCGACGATCGCCTGCCAGAACACGCATATGGCGCGCCGCGTCAAACTGCCGCTCGCGTCGGTGATGTCGTGCATCGCCGAAAGCCAGCGGCTGACGATCGAATATGTCGTCGAAGCCTGCGCCGCCGACTCCGAGCGGCTCGCGCGGCTGACGAGCGCGATCAACCGCCTCGCGATGCTCGAGTTCGATATCATGCAGCGCTACGCCGAAAAGCTCGACCGCGCCGTCATCTCGGGCGAGCGTCAGGCGCTGGCGGGCGATTTCGACCGCTCGATCGCCTCGCTCGTCCAGGACAGCGACGGCGTGCGCCAGAAGCTCGCGAAGCAGGCTGCCTCGGCCGACCATGCGGCGAAGGACATGATCGCCAAGACGAGCGAGGTCGCCGCGGCGTCCGAACAGTCGGCGATGGCGATGCGCGAGGCCGCCTCGACCGCCGCGGGCCTGATCCGCGCGATCGAGGATGCCCGGAGCGAGGTCGAAGCCTCCGCCGCGGTTGCGACGCGCGCCTCCGAACAGGCGGGCGAAGCGGTCGCGATGTCGGAAGCGCTGTCGCACCACGCCGAATCGATCGAATCGATCCTCGGGCTGATCCGCGAGATCGCGGGCCAGACCAACCTGCTCGCGCTCAACGCCACCATCGAGGCGGCGCGCGCGGGCGAATCGGGGCGCGGCTTTGCCGTCGTCGCGCAGGAGGTGAAGAGCCTCGCCAACGAAACCGCGCGCGCGACCGACGATATCGCGGGCAAGATCGCCGCGATCCAGCAGGCGACCAAGGGATCGGTCAGCGCCAACCAGTCGATCCAGGCGACGATCGTCGAGGTCCAGCAGTCGGCGCAGCGCATCCGCGAGGCGATGGACGCGCAGGCGCAGACGGTCACCTCGATCACCGCGGCGGTCGACGAAACCGCGCTCGCCGCCGACTCGATGTCGTCGACGATCGCGAGCATCCGCAACGATTCGGGCATGGTCGCGGGCGAGATCAGCGTGCTGAGCCAGGAATTCGCCAAGATGGGCGACCGGCTGCAATCGCTGGAAAAGGCCGCGAGCGATTTCAGCCGCCGCGTGGCCTGAGTTGTGTGATCCCCGGCGCAAGCCGGGGCCCAGCTCAGCACCGCAATGGGCCCCGGCTTGCGCCGGGGATCACACTCTAGCTTAGCTTTGACGGGGCCACTATGGCGGGCCCATGCAGACCCATATCCTGATCACCGGCGCGAGCCGCGGCATCGGCGCCGCCATCGCCGAAGCGCTGTCTCTTGACGGCGCCAAGATCGTCGCGCTGTCGAGCGCCGACGGCGACCTGTCCGATCCCGATGTGCCCGGCCGCCTGTGGCAGGAAAGCCTCGCGCGGCTCGATGGCCGCATCGACGTGCTGGTGAACAATGCCGGGGTGTTCGAGGCGAACCCGCTGGACGGCGGCGACGCCGAATGGCTGGCGAACTGGAACCGCACGCTGCAGATCAACCTGACCGCGAGCGCCGATCTGTGCCGCCGCGCGGTGCTGCACTGGCAGGACCGCGGCTCGGGCGGGCGTATCGTCAACATCGCGAGCCGCGCCGCCTATCGCGGCGACAGCCCCGCGCACTGGCATTATGCGGCGTCGAAATCGGGTATGGTCGCGATGACCAAGACGATCGCGCGCGCCTATGCCAAAGACGGCATATTGGCCTTTGCGATCTGCCCCGGCTTCACGATGACCGGGATGGCGGAAGAGTATCTGGCGAGCCGCGGCGGCGACAAATTGCTCGCCGATATTCCGCTCGGCCGTGTCGCGACTCCGCAAGAAGTCGGCGAAATGGCGCGCTGGTGTGCGGTGCAGGCGCCCGCGTCGATGACCGGCGCCGTGCTCGACGTCAACGGCGCGAGCTATGTGCGCTGATAGCGAGACCCGCCTTGCGGGGAAGACGGGCATGATCCTCCCTGTCGCGAAGCGATGGGGAGGTGGCAGCCGCAACGCGGCTGACGGAGGGGCGATGGCGCTCCGGCCCCTCCACCACCGCCTTCGGCGGCGGTCCCCCTCCCCATCGCTTCGCGACAGGGAGGATCCGATAGCATGAGCTGGATCGTTTCCTTTCCCTGCACGCGCGATGAAGCCGAGGCGCTGTCGGGCGAGATTCCCGAACTCGACGCACTGCCTGAGGCGCCGGTCGTCGTGACGCGCGAGATCGACGAGGATGCCGGACTGTGGCAGCTCGACGCCTATATGGACGAGAAGCCGGGCGCGGCGCTGCTGATATTGCTCCAGTCGTTCGTGCCGAGCGCCAAGGGGCGCAAACCGGTGGTCGAGGAACTGGTCGAGCAGGACTGGGTGACGCTGTCGCAGCAGGGGCTCGAGCCCGTGCAGGCGGGGCGCTTCTTCGTGCACACGAGCAGCCATGCCGACCGCGTGCCGCCGGGCAGCGTCGCCTTCCAGATCGACGCGAGCCAGGCGTTCGGCACCGGCGGGCACGACACGACTGCGGGTTGCCTCGCCATGCTCGACCGGCTCGCGCGGCAGGGAGCGGCCCCGCGCAACATTGCCGACATCGGCACCGGCACCGGCCTGCTCGCCTTTGCGGCGATGGCGCTGTGGCCGCGCGCGAAGACGATCGCGTCGGATATCGACCCCGCAAGCATTTTCGTGACGCGCGACAATGCCGCAATCAACGGCGTGCCGCTGGGTCGCGGCGGCGGGCGGCTCGCGCTCGCGGTCGCGCCGGGGACCGACCATCCGGCGATCCGCCACCGCGCGCCCTATGATCTGGTGATCGCCAATATCCTGGCCGGGCCGCTGATCACCCTCGCCCCCGATATCGCCGCAGCGACCGCGCCCGGCGGCCATGCGATCCTCGCGGGACTGATCGCGCGGCAGATGGAGCCGGTGCTTGCCGCCTATCGCGCGCGGGGTTTCCGCCTCGCCGCGCGCGGCGGCAGCGCGGAGTGGCCGTGCCTGCTGCTCGTCAAGCGGCGGCGCTACGGCTGGCGGCGCAAGGAGCGCGCCTTCCACCGGTCCAATCCGGCGGATGCGACGTTCGGGAGCTGGTAATTCTCATCGTCATTGCGAGCGAAGCGAAGCAATCTCCGGCTATCGCCCTGCAACAACGATGGCTGGAGATTGCTTCGTCGCTACGCTCCTCGCAATGACGATGGAGGGGTCAGACCTTACCTAACGCATAGGCCTGCGTGCCGCGCGTGATCACCGCATCGCCGGGCAATATGTCGGCGATGGCGATCGGCGGCAGCGCGGCGTTGGCGGCATAGAGCGGCGCGAAGTCGGTATTCACCGTCGTGTCGAGCAGCTGGTCTAGGCTGTCGATGACGAAATAATTCTGCTGGAAGTCGTCGATCCGGTAGTCGGTGCGCATCACGCGCCCGAGGTCGAAGCCGATGCGGTTCGGGCTGTCCGAATCGAGCGCGAAGACGCTTTCGGCAAAGGAAGAGACGATGCCCGCGCCATAGATGCGCAGCCCGCCGGCTTCGCGGATCAGGCCGAATTCGACCGTGTACCAGTAGAGCCGCGCGAGCTGTTTGAGCGCGTCGAACTTCAGGCTGCGGAGGCCCCCTTCGCCATAGGCGACCATATAGTCGGCGAACACCGGGTCGGCGAGCATCGGGACATGGCCGAACACGTCGTGAAAGACGTCGGGTTCCTGCAGATAGTCGAGCTGCTGCGGCGTGCGGATGAAATTGCCCGCGGGGAAGCGGCGGTTCGCCAGATGGTCGAAAAAGACGTCGTCGGGGACGAGCCCCGGCACCGCGACGACCTGCCACCCCGTTGCCGCCGTCAGCCGCGCATTGAGCTCGCGATAGTCGGGGATGCCCGGCTTTTCGAGGCGCAGCACGTCGATGCCGCGCAGGAAAGCCTCCGCCGCGCGGCCGGGCAGCATGTCGGACTGGCGCGCGAACAGCCGGTCCCACATCGCATGTTCGTCGGCGGTGAAGGCGTCCCAGTCCTGCGAAATCGTCCAGTCGGCCGCGGCGCCGGGCGGCGGCGTGTCGTGGACGTGGGTAAACTGGCTTTCCATGGAATTGTCCTAACACAATATGGTTTCAATTGAAACCGATCCTCCCTGTGGCGAAGCCATGGGGAGGTGGCAGCGCGGAGCGCTGACGGAGGGGCTATGCCACCACCGTTGCCGCCCCTCCACCATTCGCTTCGCGAACGGTCCCCCTCCCCATGGCTTCGCCACGGGGAGGATCAATCCAGTTCGAACACCGTCGTCGCCAGCCGGTCGACCTCTGCCCGGTCGTGACTGACATAGAGGATCGGCAGTTTCAATTCGTCGCGAATCCGTTCGATCACCGTCATGATATCGCCGCGCCGCGGGGCGTCGAGCGACGACAGCGGCTCGTCCATCAGCAACAATTCGGGGCCGCGGAGCAGCGCGCGGCCGATGGCGACGCGCTGCGCCTCGCCGCCCGACAGGGTGCGCGGCCAGCGGTCGAGCAGGTTGCCGATGCCCAGGAAGGCGACCGCCTCGTCGAGCGCCATCCAGCGGTCGGCGGGATCGGCGAGATGGTGCCCGTACAGCAGGTTGGCGCGCACGCGGCGGTGCGGGAAAAGGCGCCCGTCCTGGAAGATATAGCCGACGCGCCGCGCCTCGGGCGGCAGGTCGATGCCGTCGCCGAACAGGGTGCGGGCGCCGATGCGGATATGGCCGCGATCGGGGCGCAGCAACCCGGCGACCATGTTGAGGATGCTCGTCTTGCCCGCACCCGACGGGCCGAAGAGCGCGGTCAGCCCCGGGCCGGCGGTGAAGCGCGCGGCGATGCTGCGCTCGCCGAGGCGGCGGCTGACGTCGATATCAATCGCCATAAGGTGCCCTTCCCGCGTGGGTGCGGCGCACCAGCCATTCGGAGAGGATGAGCGCGGCGAGCGACAGCA
>PNJO01000177.1 GCA_013821905.1 Sphingopyxis sp.
ACCATCGAAATGGTCGGCGATGAGCCGGCCGATGACGCGCTGGCTGACCGCCTCGCCGGGTCGAAAGGCAATATCCTGCCGCATATAGCCGAGATAGGGCGCGAGCAGCATGACGCACTGCGCACCGTTGCCGCGCAGCGCGGCCTCGGCGAGAAGCAGCTCCACCAGTTTCGTATTCGGATCGTTCAGCGAGCGAAAGATAATCGCCGTTTCCACCGCAGCTGCATCGGCTTCAATGCGAACCAGGCTTTCGCCGTCCGGGAATTTCCGGCACTCGATCCGGTGGAGAGGTAAGGCGAGTTCCCGGGTCAGCGCTTGTGCCTGTATCTCGTTGTCCGCGAAGGCGAAGATCGCCGTGGTCATGGTGCGACCGTATAGGCCGGCGAGGCTTCTGCGAGTTCGCGCGCGAAGGTGAGGCCGGCCGGTGATTCGGCGTGGATACGGTAGAGGATATCGCCCTCGCAGACCCGATCGCCGATCTTGCGGAGCAGGTCGATTCCGGCGCCCTTGTCCATCGGTGCGCCCGCGGCGCGCGCGATGCGGGAAATCAGGTGGCAGTCGATCGCCGCGACCGACCCGCGATGGCTGGCAGGAACATCGTAATGGAGGGGGCCGGCCTCGATGGGGATGGCGCGCCGTCCCTGCGCGTCGATGATTCTTTCCATTGCCGCCAGCGCTTCTCCCGAGTCCAGCAGGGCACGGGCGCGGGCCAGGCCGGCGCCTCCTTTCAGCGATGGATCGAATTCGAGCACGCGCCCCGCGAGCATGAGGGCGCGATCGCGCAGATCGGCCGGCGCGGCGGGATCTAGCCGAAGCACCGCCATCACATCGCGGGCCTCGAGGACCGGTCCGACGCCGCGCCCTACCGGCTGCGACCCGTCGGTGAATAGCACGTCGAGCGTGAGGCCCAGCTTTCCGCCCACATATTCGAAAAGCTTGCGCAGCCGGATGGCTTCGGCTTGCGAACGCACCTTGGCGCTCGGTCCGACCGGTATGTCGATCAGCAGGTGCGTCGATCCCGCGGCGAGCTTTTTCGAGAGGATCGAGGCGACCATCTGGTCGAACGTATCGATGCGCAGCGGGCGTTCGACCGAAATCAGGATGTCGTCCGCGGGCGACAGGTTGACGCGTCCGCCCCAGGCGAGCGCGGCATGCTGGCGTTCGACGACCGAGGTCAGCTGTTCGGCAGACAGATCGACCGAGGCCAGCACCTCCATCGTATCGGCCGTACCGCAGGGCGAGGTGATTGCGCGCGACGAAGTCTTCGGCATGACGAGGCCATGCGCGGCCACGATCGGCACCACGATCATCGATGTGCGGTTGCCCGGCACGCCGCCTATGCAATGCTTGTCGACGATCGGACCGGGCGGCCAATGCAGGCGGCTGCCGGCATCCGCCATCGCGCGCGTCAGGGCAAGCGTCTCCTGGGTGGTCATGAACCCCGCACAGGCGACGAGGAAGGCCCCGATTTCCATCGGCGAATAGCGATAGGCGGCGATGTCGCGGATGATCTCCGCGATCTCGGCGTCGTCCAGCGTGTCGCCATCGATCTTGCGCCGAACGGACTCGAGACTGTGCGGCGGCAGGGCCTGGCGGACGGTAACCTCGCGCCCCGCCGGCAGACCGAGACGCCGGAAAGCCTGTTCGCCAAGCCCGATTTCGCCCGGCGCCAGCAGGCCCTCGCCATCGACGATCGCCAGCGTGGCGAGGATCGACTTCTTTCCGTCGCCGATGGCGACCTTGCGCATCGCCTGGAATTGCTCGGGCGCGAAGTCACCGCCGCCGCGCAGCAGGAAGGCGGTGTTTTCGGGATAAGTGTCGATGGGAAGGCCGCGAACCTTGAAGCCCTGTCCCGCGGGCACACGATCGCCAGCTGTGTCGGCGGGGGCTGACGGAGTCAAAAGGGTGCGTGGCGCGGCTTTCATGGCCCGGAATTAGCAGGCGGGCCAGGAGCCCCGTATCAGGACTGTTACGTATGCGCGGCGCGCTTGGCCGGGATGGCCCTGCCGACTATGCTTCGCTGCATGCCTCGCATAGCGCTGCGATGATCCGCTGCATCTTCGGGTCGGCCAATGTGTAGTAGCGCGTTTGTGCTTCGCCGCGCAGCGATACGATTCCCTGTTTCCGGAAGCGCGCCAGATGCTGCGACACCGCCGACTGCGACAGCCCTGAAATCTCGGTCAGTTCGCCCACCGATACCTCGCGCTCGTCCATCTGGCACAGCATCAGCAGACGCTCGGGGTTCGCGAGCAGCTTCAGATAACCCGCCATTTCATGCGCATCGCGCTTGAGGATCGAGAGGTCGGTCGGCTTGGTCATGGAGAGCGGCTTCCTTCGCGGCCATCGTCGCGCAGGACGATGAATATCGCGGGAATAACCAGCACCGTCAGCAGTGTCGAGGAGGCAAGCCCGAACAGCAGCGAGATGGCGAGACCCTGGAAGATCGGGTCGGTCAGGATCGTCGCCGCGCCGATCATCGCCGCCGCCGCGGTGAGCACGATCGGCTTGAAGCGGATCATCCCGGCTTCGAGCAAGGTGTCGCGCAGCGGTTTGTCCTCGCCCTTTGCATGGTTGATGAAATCGACGAGCAGGATCGAGTTGCGCACGATGATCCCCGCGAGCGCGATGAAGCCGATCATCGAGGTCGCCGTGAACGGTGCGCCGAACATCATATGCCCGAGCACGATGCCGACGAGCGTCAGCGGGATCGGCGTCAAAATGACGAGCGGGGTTTTGAAGTTCCTGAACTGCCCGACGACGAGCACATAGATGCCGAGCAGCGCGACCATGAAGGCCGCGCCCATGTCGCGGAAGGTCACCCAGGTGATCTCCCACTCGCCATCCCAGAGCAGCGTCGGCACCTGTTCGTTATCGGGCTGGCCGTTGAAGCGGATGACGGGTTTCGTCATCCCGTGCGCCTTCCAGTCGAACGCCTCGATCGCGTCGTCGACTGCGAAGATGCCATAGATCGGCGCCTCATAATCGCCCGCCAGCTCGGCGGTGACCATGTCGGCGGCGCGGCCGTTGCGGCGGAACAGAGTCGGCGAACCCCTTTCCTCGCGCGCCTCGACGACCTCGCCCAGTTGCACGAGCCGGCCGCCCGGCCGCATGTTCGCGACCGGCGTCGCGGCGAGGCCGGCGCTCCACGTCCGCTGCGCCTGATCGAGCGCGATGCGGATCGGCAGCGGGTCGCGCCCCTGCCCGCGCGGCGCGTAGCCGACGGTCTGTCCGCCGAGCAGCGCGCCGATGCTGTCGAACAGCTGGCGTTCCGATATGCCATAGGCATCCATCCGCGCGCGGTCGGGGACGAGGCGCAGCCGTGGGCGCGGCGCGCCGAAGCTGTTGTCGACATCGACGACATAGGGGATGGTGCGGAACAATTTCTCGACCTGTTCGGCGGTCCTGCGCCGGGTCGCCTCGTCGGGGCCGTAGATTTCGGCGAGCATCGTCGCGAGCACTGGCGGCCCCGGCGGCGTCTCGACGACCTTGATCGACGCGCCCGGTGGCAGCGGCAACCCCTTCTGCAGCTTCTCACGCAGGTCGAGCGCGATGTCGTGGCTCGACCGGTCGCGCTCTTCCTTGGGCGCGAGCGTCACCATCACATCTCCCATCTCCGGGCGGCTGCGCAGGAAATAATGGCGGACGAGGCCGTTGAAATTGAACGGCGCCGCGCTGCCTGCATAAGCCTCCATCGAGCGCGCCTCGGGCAATTGCCGTGCCACGGCCGCTGCGGCGTCGAGCGTGCGCCCCGTGGTTTCGAGCGAGGTGCCTTCGGGCATGTCGAGCACGAGCTGCACCTCCGATTTGTTATCGAAGGGGAGCAGCTTCACCGTCACCGCCTTGAAATAGAACATCGAGCAGGCGACGAGCGTCGCGACGCCGACCGCGATCAGGAAATGGCGCGCGCTCTTGCGGTCGCGGATGACGCGCGCCGCGACGCGGCCGTAGAGCGCGCCGAGCCTGCCCCCGGCCGCATGGTCGTCGTGGCCGTGCGCCAGCGCATGTCTGGCAAAGCGCACCATCAGCCACGGCGCGACGATCACCGCGACGAAAAAGGAAAAGAGCATCGCCGCCGAGGCATTGATCGGGATCGGGGCCATATAGGGGCCCATCAGCCCGGAGACGAAGAGCATCGGCAGCAACGCCGCAACGACGGTCAAGGTCGCGACGATCGTCGGGTTGCCGACCTCGGCGACCGCATCGACCGTCGCGTCGATCCGGCTGCGCGCGCCCGCCATCGCCCAGTGGCGCGCGATATTCTCGATCATCACGATCGCGTCGTCGACGAGGATGCCGATCGAGAAAATGAGCGCGAACAGGCTGACGCGGTTGATCGTGAAGCCCATCAGGTTCGAGGCGAACATGGTGAGCAGGATCGTCGTCGGGATCACCACTGCGGTCACCGCCGCCTCGCGCCAGCCGATCGCGAAGCCGATCAGGATGACGATCGACACGGTGGCCAGGCCGAGGTGGAAGATGAGTTCGTTCGCCTTTTCGTTGGCGGTTTCGCCGTAATTGCGCGTCACTGCGACCTCGACTTCGGCCGGGATCAGCGTGCCGCGCAGCGCCTCCACGCGCGCGACGACGGCGTGCGAGACGTTGACGGCGTTGGCGCCCGAACGCTTGGCGACGGCGAGGCTGACTGCGGGCGCCATCGCCCAATGTCCGGCTTCGGCCTTTGCCCACCGCCACGCGCGCGCCTGCTCCTCGCCCGGTCCCTGCGTCACCGTCGCGACGTCGCGCAGATAGACGGGGCTGCCGTTCGCGGCGCGCACGGTGATGGTGGCCAGCTCGGCGGCGCTGCGCACCGTCTGCCCCGCAACGACCGCCGTCGCCGCCCCGCCTTCGCGCACCGTGCCGAGCGGAAAGCTGCGGTTCGCCTGCGCCGCCGCGTCCATCAGCGCGCCGAGCGAGACCCCATGCGCGGCGAGCTTCGCGGGGTCGGGCGTGACGCGAAGCTGTTCCTCCTGCCCGCCCACGATGAAGGTCAGCCCGACATCGTCGACCTTCGCAACCTCGGTGCGCAACCGGGTCGCGAGCGCGTGGAGCGCCTGCCCGGTCCATTCGCCGCGCGCTCCGGGTTTCGGCGACAGCGTCAGCACGACGATCGGCACGTCGCTGATCCCGCGCACCGTCACCTGCGGCGGTTCGATACCCGCCGGGATGCGGTGCATGTTCGCCGACAGTCGCTCGTTGATGCGCGTCGCGGCATCGTCGGGGTCGGACCCCACCAGGAATCGCGCGGTGACCATCACCCCGTCATCCTCCGCCTGCGTATAGACATGCTCGACGCCGTCGACGCTCTTCACGATCGTCTCGAGCGGCTTGCCGACCAGTTCGACCGCATCGCTCGCCGACAGGCCGGGCGCGGCGACCAGCAGGTCGACCATCGGCACGCTGATCTGCGGCTCTTCTTCGCGCGGTATCGTCAGAATCGCGAGCAGCCCGACGAGGATCGCCGCGAGCAGCATCAGCGGCGTCAGCGGGCTCTGGATCGTCGCGCGCGTCAGACGACCGGAGATGCCGAGGCTCATGGGCGCGGCCCTGCCTGCGCGGCGACCAGCGTGTCGCCGCTGGCGGCGCCCGACAGGATTTCGACGCGCGCCGGATCGTCCGACGGCGCGATCTGGACCGGGACGCGCGACGGGGCGTTCCCCGCCACGCGGATCGTCACATAATCGATGCCGTAGCTGGTTTCGACGAAACGGCGCGGCACGACGAGCGCCTGCCGTTCGCCCACCGCGACGCGCGCGGTGACGCGGCGGCCGACCATTGTGCTGGCGAGGCCGGGAAGCGAGACGTCGGCCGACATCTGCCCGCCGCTGACCGCGGGATAGACGCGGCCGACGGTCGCGCGCGGCGCCGCGGCCGCCTTGTCCTCGGCAAGCCCGGTCGCGAGGACGGGGCTTCCGACACGAACCTTGTATCCCAGCGTTTCGGGAAGCTCGAGGCGCAGCACCATCGGGCCCG
>PNJO01000178.1 GCA_013821905.1 Sphingopyxis sp.
GCGCGCGCTCGATCGCTTCGCGCCAGGCGGGCCAGTTTCGGCTCGCCAGCAGCGGCGCGTCGATCCATTCCGCAAGCTCGGGCCGCCGTTCGAGCGCCACCGCCGCAAGCTGCGACAGCCGCGCGTTGGTCAGCCCCTCGGTCAGCGGATAGACGGGCTCGTGTTCTGCAATCCCGGCTTTGTCGCCCGGCTCGGCGACATGGTCGGGATGCACGATCTGGCGCATGTCGCCATAAAGATCGAGCCGCCCCGACACGCGGCGTTTCTCGCCGAGCGGGAAGAGCTTGCGCGCCAGCCCCGACGTCCGCCCGAAATAGACGAGCCGCACATGATCGCCAGCGCTGTCGAACGCCTCGACCCCGAAGGGCGCGCGCGGGGACCGGCCGGGCCGATAATCCTGCGCGGTCAGTTCGACGATGATCGTCTGCCCCGCCTGCGCCTGATCGAGCCGGTCGACCGGCAAGCGCGAGATCAGCCCCGTCGGCAGGTGGAACAGTATATCGACCACGCGCTCGAGCCCGAGCCGCGTCAGCGGCTTGGCAAGCTGCGGCCCGACGCCTTTGAGGTCGGTCAGCGCGGCGAATAACGGGTTCAGGATTTCAGGTCGCATGGGACTCGATCAACCCTGCCGCCACCTGCGCGATTTTTCCCGGCCGGATTTTTTCCGGAAGGTCACAAAGGTCACACTACACCCCCCTTCTGTTGGCCCTCTTTGGCAAGCGTCGAACCGGGTACGGCAGCAGCGGCAATGGACAAGAAAATCATGGGGGTCATCCGGCGACGCTATCCCGCAGCGACAATGTAGGACAGCGAAAAATCGAGACCGTTCCGTCACGCCGCACCGGTGAGATCCCGGCCTTCGCCGGGATGACGAATTGAGAGATGGGCTCTCTTGATACCTCACCCAAGCCGTATAAAAGGCCCGCCATGCAAGACCGCCTCAAACGCCTGAAATTCCGCGCCTGGCACCGCGGCACGCGCGAGGCCGACTATATGATCGGCGGCTTCTTCGACCATTATTCGGCCGAGTGGGGTGAGGCCGAGATCGCGTGGTATGAGATCGTCGTCGAAGAGGACGACGTCGACATCATGGCCTGGGCGCTCGGCACCGGCGAGCCGCCCGCGCATCTCGACCGCCCCGACATGATCGCCGCGATGCGCCGACTGGACTATATCCCCCTGCCATGACCCGTCCCGCCGCCGACATTTTTGCCGCGATCGCGTCGGCGTCGGCGCCGCTGACGCTCGCGCGCGCGGCAGACGGCTTCCTGCCGCTGCTGCTCGCCGACCTCGCGCGCGCCAGCGACAAAAGGCTCGTCTATGTCGCCACCGACGATGCGGCGATGCAGGCGGTCGCCGATGCCGCGCCCTTCTTTGCGCCCGACCTGATCGTCCATCGTTTTCCGGCGTGGGACTGCCTGCCCTATGACCGCGCGGGGCCGTCGATGCGCGTCAGCGCCGACCGGCTGGCGACGCTCTCTGCCCTCCAGACGGCTCCGAAGCGCGGCGAGCTGATCCTGACCACCGTCGCCGCGATCACCCAGCGCACGCTGACACCCTTCCGCATCCGCCAGCTCGCGACGACGCTCGCGGCCGGGCAACGGATCGACCGCGATGCGCTCGCCGAACTGCTTGTCTCTAATGGTTTCAACCGCGTCGATACCGTCGCCGACCAGGGCGAGTTCGCGGTGCGCGGCAGCCTGCTCGACCTGTTTCCGGCGGGCGAGGAAAATGGTCTGCGCGTCGATTTCTTCGGCGACGAGATCGAAAGTATCCGCCGCTTCGACCCCGCCGACCAGCGCAGCCTTGGTCCCGCCAAGGCGCTGCAACTGCTCCCCGCCGCCGAAACCCTGCTCGACGAGGCGACGATCAAGCGCTTCCGTTCGAGCTACCGCGAAATCTTCGGCGCGCAGGCGACCGGCGATCCGCTCTATCAAGCGGTGAGCGAAGGGCGGCGGCAGGCGGGGATGGATCATTGGCTGCCGCTGTTCGAGGAGCGGCTGGCGACATTGTTCGACCATATCGATCCCGCGACCCCGGTGCTGCGCGGCCACCGCACCGACGCGACCGCCGAGGCGCGCTTCGACGCGATCACCGACTATCACGCGAACCGCGTCGCCGCCGAGCGCGAACAGGCCGGAAGCTATCGGCCGCTGGCGCCCGAAACGCTCTATCTGACCTCGAACGAGTGGGCGGTGGCCGAGCGCGCCCGTCCGGTGCATGTCGTCTCGCCGTTCGACGTGCCGCCGTCGGCGTCGGTGATCGACCTCGAAAGTTTCGCCGCGCGCGACTTCACCCCCGAACGCACCGCCGATCTCAACGTCTATGACAAGGTCGCCGACCATCTGTCGGACGAGCGGCGCAAGGGGCGCAAGACGATCATCGCCAGCTATTCGGGCGGCGCGCGCGAGCGCCTGTCGGGGCTGCTTCGCGACCATGGGGTGACCGGACTGGTTCAGGCCGAGACGTGGCAGGAGGCGCTGGGTCTCTCCTCCCCCCTCCCGCTCGCGGGAGGGGGTGTCACGAGTCACGTGCCTCGTGACACGGGTGGGCCGACTTCTGCACCGGCATTTGAGGGTTCGCCCACCCCTAGTCCCTCCCGCAAGCGGGAGGGGGACCATGTCGCCCTCATCGTGCTGCCGCTCGATCACGGCTTCGCGAGCGACGCGATCAGCCTGCTCACCGAGCAGGACATCCTCGGCGAACGCCTCGTCCGCCGCCAGAAACGCCGCAAGAGCGCCGACGCCTTCCTCGCCGAACTCGCGACGCTCAGCGTCGGCGATCTCGTCGTCCACCTCGATCACGGGATCGGCCGCTACGAGGGGCTGACCTCGATCCCGGTCGGCAACAGCCCGCACGATTGCGTCGCGCTCACTTACGCGGGCGGCGACAAGCTCTATGTCCCCGTCGAAAATCTCGACGTTCTCTCGCGCTACGGCGGCGAGAGCGACGGGGTCGCGCTCGACAGGCTCGGCGGCGAAGCGTGGCAGCGCCGCAAGGCGCGGATGAAGGAGCGCATTCGCGAGATCGCGGGCGAACTGCTCGCGACCGCCGCGCAACGCGCGCTCCGCTCGGGCGAGGTGCTCGCGCAGGATGCCGCCTATCCCGCCTTTGCCGACCGCTTCCCCTATCAGGAAACCGACGATCAGGACCGCGCGATCGGCGACGTGCTTGCCGACATGGCGTCGGGGCGCCCGATGGACCGGCTCGTCTGCGGCGACGTCGGCTTCGGCAAGACCGAGGTCGCGCTGCGCGCCGCCTTTGTCGCCGCGATGGCGGGGGTGCAGGTCGCGGTGGTCGTGCCGACCACGCTGCTCGCGCGCCAGCATTACACCAATTTCGTCGAGCGCTTCAAAGGCTTCCCGGTCAACATCGGCCGCCTGTCGCGGCTCGTACCCGCAAGCGAAGCCCAGAAAACCCGCGACGGTCTTGCGAGCGGCCAGATCGACATCGTCGTCGGCACCCATGCGGTCATCGCGAAATCGGTCGAGTTCAGGAACCTCGGCCTCGTCATCGTCGACGAGGAGCAGCGTTTCGGCGTCGTCCACAAGGAGCGGCTGAAGCAGCTCAAGGCCGACGTCCATGTCCTGACCCTCACCGCGACCCCGATCCCGCGTACCTTGCAGATGGCGATGTCGGGCCTGCGCGAACTCAGCGTCATCCAGACCCCGCCCGTCGACCGCCTCGCGGTCCGCACCTATGTCGCCCCGTGGGACCCGGTCGTGATCCGCGAGGCGTTGCTGCGCGAGCACGACCGCGGCGGGCAGAGCTTCTTCGTCACCCCGCGCATCAAGGATCTTCCCGATATCGAGGAATTCCTGCGCAACCGCGTTCCCGAAATCAAATATGTCGTCGCGCACGGCCAGATGGCGCCGGGCGAGGTCGAGGAGCGGATGAGCGCCTTCTACGACCGCAAATATGACGTGCTCGTCTCGACCACCATCGTCGAAAGCGGGCTCGATATTCCGAGTGCGAACACGCTGATCGTCCACCGCGCCGATCGCTTCGGGCTTGCGCAACTCTATCAGCTGCGCGGCCGCGTCGGGCGGTCGAAGACGCGCGCCTATGCCTATCTCTCGACGCTGGAGGGCGGCGCGATCACCGATACCGCCGAAAAGCGCCTGAAGCTGCTCGGCGACCTCGACACGCTCGGCGCGGGGTTCCAGCTTGCGAGCCACGACCTCGACATCCGCGGCGCCGGCAACCTCGTCGGCGACGAGCAGTCGGGGCATATCCGCGAGGTCGGCTTCGAACTCTATCAGTCGATGCTTGAGGAGGCGATCCTCGTCGCCAAGGCCGAGGGCATGGGCGCCGCGCCGCCGCGCGAAGCCCTGTCGCCGGTCATCACCGTCGACGCGCCGATCCTGATCCCCGAGGATTATGTCCCCGACCTGCCGCTGCGCATGGCGCTCTATCGCCGCCTGAACGAGGCCGAAGATCGCCCGGCGCTCGACGCCTTCGCGGCCGAGATGATCGACCGTTTCGGCCCGCTGCCGCCCGAGACCGCGAACCTGATCCAGCTGATGGAGATCAAGGCGAACGCCAAGGCGGCGGGCATCGCCAAGCTCGACGTCGGCACCAAGGGCGCGCTCGTCAGCTTCCACGGCGACCAGTTCGCGAACGTCCCCGGCCTGATCGCCTATGTCGAGCGGCTGAAGGGCCGCGCGCGCATTCGCCCCGACAACAGACTGTCGATCAGCGGCGACTGGGTCAGCACCGGCGCGCGGCTCAACGGCGCGCTGCAATTGTCGAAGGGCCTGGGGAAGCTGGCGCGGCAGGGGGGATGATCGGGGTCGTCATTGCGAGGAGCGTAGCGACGAAGCGATCTCCAGCTATCGTCATGGCGCTGCATTGATGGCCGGAGATTGCTTCGCTTCGCTCGCAATGACGGAGTTTATCGCATCAACCCGACCAGTTGATCGCCCGGCACCGGCCCCGATTTCAGGAAACCCTGCCAGGTCGCAACGCCCAGCTCCTTGAGCCGCGCGAGCTGCGCTTCCTTTTCGACCCCTTCGGCGACCACGAGCAGGCCGAGCGCGCGCGCCAGGTCGACGATCGCGCGCACGACGATGCGGTCGCGGTCGCTGCCGTCGATCGAACGGGTGAAGCCGCTGTCGATCTTCAGATAGTCGATCGGCAACCGCGCGAGCAGCGACAGGCTGGAATAGCCGGTGCCGAAATCGTCGATCGCGATCGCACAGCCGAGCGCCCGAATCTGCGCGAGCTGCGCCGCCGCGCTCGACGGGTCGCTCAGCATCGCCTGTTCGGTGAGCTCGAGGGTGAGCCGGTCGGGATCGACGCCCGTTTTCTTGACCATCGCCGCGAAGCGGTCGGCGAAATCGGGGTCGCCAAGGTCGGCGGCGGTGATGTTGAGCGACACGCGGAGCTTGCCAAGCGCCTTGGGCCAGGCGGCCATTTCGGTGAGCGCAACACGGTGGGCATGTTCGGTGAGCTCGCACTCGAGCCGCGCCGCGCGCGCGGCGGTGACCAGCGGCCCCGCGCCGAGCAGCCCGAGTTCGGGATGCTGCCAGCGCAGCAGCGCCTCGACCCCGGTCATCGCGCCGGTCGCGACATCATATTGCGGCTGGTAGTGGATCACGACCTCGTTCTGCGACAGCGCGGCGTGGACCATCACCCCATCGCGCGCCGACGCCGGTCGCGACAACTGTTCGCCGGCATGGCGCAGCTGTTCGGCGATCGCGTCGTCACGCGTGATCAGCGCTGCGGCGATGCGGATCGACAGGCGGCCGTTCGGGTCGCCGACGATCGGCTCAGCGAGCGCGACGTGCAGCGCGCGTTCCTGCGCACGTAACGCCCCGAGCGACATCGGCGTCGATGGCACGATCAGGAAGCGTGGCCCGTCGAGGCGATCAACGCACGATCCCTGGCCGAATTCGTCGCTGGCGAAATTCTCCAGCCGCCGGCCGATTTCGTCGAGCACGGCGTCGCCCGCCGCGGTTCCGGCGCTGT
>PNJO01000179.1 GCA_013821905.1 Sphingopyxis sp.
AGCGACGCGGCGGTGGCGATGGAACTCGGCTGCGACGGCGTGCTGATGAACACCGCGATCGCCGAGGCGAAGGACCCGATCCTGATGGCGCGCGCGATGAAGCGCGCGGTCGAGGCGGGGCGCGACGCCTACCTCGCGGGGCGCATGGGGCTGCGCAAATATGCCGACCCGTCGAGCCCGCTGGCGGGGCTCATCTGACGGGCGAGATACCTGTTGCGCTGGCGCGGCAATTGTCCGGCCTCGTTGCCGGGCATCCGGCGATCGCAGAGATATTGCACCGATGGGACGAGATCGCGCTTCCCGACGCCTGCCTGACGGGTAGCATCGTCGCGCAGGCGCGGTGGAACGAGCTGTTCGGTTTTGATCCCCTCCACGGGATCGCCGATGTCGATATCGTCTATTTCGACCCCGACGATCTGTCGGACGAGGCCGAAAAGCGGGCCGAGCTGAGGATAGCGGCGCTGTTCCGCGATCTGCCGCTTCGCGTCGACGTCAAGAACCAGGCGCGCGTGCATCTGTGGTATGCCGCCAAATTCGGCCACGCCATCGCGCCCTATCGGTCGGTGGCGGATGCGATCGGCACCTATCCCACGACCGCCTCTGCAATCGGATTGCGCCGGACGACGGAACTGGAGGTCATCGCGCCTTTCGGGCTGGCCGATTTGCTGCGCCCCGTGGTGCGGGCCAATGCGACGCAAATTATCGAATCCTATTTCGAAGCGAAGGCGGCGAGATGGCGGCACCACTGGCCCGATCTCGAAATACTGCCGTGGAGCGAAGCGGCATCGCGCCGATAGCCTCACGAGAGATGCGGCGGCTTGCCAAGCGCCCGTTCCCGGCCTCCCGTTCCGGTTAATGTTCCCGCCCGCTCCGTTGACACCCGGCGCCCCCGATCCTATATGGCGGTCACACCTCATCGTCCGAGATAGAGCCTGACTTTGCGCAACGGGCTGTACGGATAGGGCGGCGGGGATTTCGGGATGCGTTGGAAAGCTGCGGTAAACCGGCAACGGTTCGTCGCGGCCTTTTTGCGTCTCTCCTGCGCTCGCGAGCTATTTTCTTAAGGCGAGACAATCACTTATGGCGACCAAGGCGAAGTCGGTGGGCAAGGCCCTCGAAGCAACCGCAAGCAAGCGAATCCGCAAGCTGTTCGGCAACATCCACGAAGCGGTGGAAATGCCCAACCTCATCGAGGTGCAGCGCGAATCCTATGAGCAGTTCCTGCGCTCGGATCCCTCGATCGGTTATGTTTCGGGTCTCGAAAAGACGCTGCGCAGCGTTTTTCCGATCCGCGATTTCGCCGGCACCGCCGAGCTCGACTTCGTTCATTACGAACTCGAAGAGCCGAAGTATGACGTCGAGGAATGCCGTCAGCGCGGCATCACCTATGCGGCGCCGATGAAGGTCACGCTGCGCCTGATCGTCTTCGAGGTCGACAGCGAAACCGACACCCGTTCGGTCCTCGATATCAAGGAGCAGGACGTTTACATGGGCGACATGCCGCTCATGACCGAGAACGGCACCTTCTTCGTCAACGGCACCGAGCGCGTTATCGTGTCGCAGATGCACCGTTCGCCGGGTGTGCTCTTCGACCATGACCGCGGCAAGACCCACTCGTCGGGCAAGTTCCTGTTCGCCGCTCGCGTGATCCCCTATCGTGGTTCGTGGCTCGATTTCGAATTCGACGCCAAGGACATCGTCAACGTCCGTATCGACCGCAAGCGCAAGCTGCCGGTCACCAGCCTGCTGTACGCGCTGGGCATGTCGGGCGAGGAAATCCTCAACCATTTCTATGATCGCCTCGTCTTCGAGCGCGCCGAAAACGGCTGGAAGGTTCCCTTCGTCGTCGAAAACTGGCGCGGTTCGAAGCCCGCGTTCGACGTGGTCGACGCCAAGACCGGCGAAGTCGTCTTCGCCGCGGGCCACAAGATCAGCCCGCGCCTTGCCAACAAGGCCGCGAAGGACGGTCTGGACACGCTGCTGATCCCGACCGAGGAAATCTTCGGCCGCTACTCGGCCTATGACCTGATCAACGAAGCGACCGGCGAGATTTATATCGAGGCCGGCGACGAAGTGACCGCCGACAATCTCGAAAAGCTCGACGCGGCCGGGATCGACAAGCTCGTCCTGCTCGACATCGACCACAACAACACGGGCCCCTGGATCCGCAACACGCTGAAGGCCGACAAGGCCGAGGACCGCGACCAGGCATTGAGCGACATCTACCGCGTCATGCGCCCCGGCGAACCGCCGACGCGCGAAACCGCGGAAGCGCTGTTCGGCGGCCTGTTCTTCGATCCCGAGCGCTATGACCTGTCGGCGGTCGGCCGCGTCAAGCTCAACATGCGCCTTGGCCTCGACGCCGAGGACACGGTGACGACGCTGCGCAGCGACGACATCCTCGCCGTGGTCAAGGAGCTGGTGAACCTGAAGGACGGCAAGGGCGAGATCGACGATATCGACAACCTCGGCAACCGCCGCGTCCGCTCGGTCGGCGAGCTGCTCGAAAACCAGTATCGCGTCGGCCTGCTCCGCATGGAGCGCGCGGTGAAGGAGCGCATGAGCTCGGTCGACGTGTCGACCGTGATGCCGAACGACCTGATCAACGCGAAGCCCGCGGTCGCCGCGGTGCGCGAATTCTTCGGCTCGTCGCAGCTTTCGCAGTTCATGGACCAGACGAACCCGCTGTCCGAAGTCACCCACAAGCGCCGCGTCTCGGCGCTCGGGCCGGGCGGTCTGACCCGCGAGCGCGCGGGCTTCGAGGTTCGCGACGTTCACCCGACCCACTATGGCCGCATCTGCCCGATCGAAACGCCCGAAGGCCCGAACATCGGTCTGATCAACAGCCTCGCGACCTTCGCGCGCGTCAACAAATACGGCTTCATCGAGACGCCGTACCGCAAGATCATCGACGGCAAGGTGACCAACGAGGTCGTCTATCTGTCGGCGATGGAGGAATCGAAGCACACGGTCGCGCAGGCGAATGCCGATCTCAACCCCGACGGCAGCTTCATCGACGAGCTGATCTCGGCGCGCGAGGCGGGCGAATTCCTGATGGCGCCGCGTGACCAGATCACGCTGATGGACGTGTCGCCGAAGCAGCTTGTTTCGGTCGCGGCGTCGCTGATCCCGTTCCTGGAAAACGATGACGCCAACCGCGCTCTGATGGGCTCGAACATGCAGCGTCAGGCTGTTCCGCTGCTCCGCGCCGAGGCCCCGGTCGTCGGCACGGGCATGGAAGGCACCGTGGCGCGCGATTCGGGCGCGGCGATCGCGGCGCGCCGCGGCGGCGTGATCGACCAGGTCGACGCGACGCGTATCGTCATCCGCGCGACCGACATGGTCGAACCCGGCAAGTCGGGCGTCGACATCTATCGCCTGCAGAAGTTCCAGCGTTCGAACCAGTCGACCTGCATCAACCAGCGTCCGCTGGTGAAGGTCGGCGACGTCGTCCGTTCGGGCGACATCATCGCCGACGGTCCGTCGACCGAGCTCGGCGAACTGGCGCTCGGCAAGAATGTGCTCGTCGCGTTCATGCCGTGGAACGGTTACAATTACGAGGACTCGATCCTCATCAGCGAACGCATCGTGAAGGACGACGTCTTCACCTCGATCCACATCGAGGAATTCGAAGTCACCGCGCGCGACACGCGCCTCGGGCCCGAAGACATCACGCGCGACATCCCGAACGTCGGCGAGGAAGCGCTCCGCAACCTCGACGAAGCGGGCATCGTCTATATCGGTGCCGAAGTCGGCCCGGGCGACATTCTGGCCGGCAAGATCACCCCCAAGGGTGAATCGCCGATGACGCCGGAAGAAAAGCTGCTGCGCGCCATCTTCGGCGAAAAGGCGAGCGACGTGCGCGACACCTCGCTCCGCCTGCCGCCGGGCGTGTCGGGCACGGTCGTCGAAGTCCGCGTCTTCAACCGTCACGGTATCGACAAGGACGAACGCGCGATCGCGATCGAGCGCGAGGAAATCGAGCGCCTGAAGCAGGACGCCGACGACGAGCGCGCGATCCTCAACCGCGCGACCTTCTCCAGCCTCAAGGAACTGCTGGTCGGCCAGACCACCAGCGCGGTTCCGAAGGGCCTGAAGAAGGGCGATACGGTCACCGAGGACATGCTGGTCGACCTCGACCGCGCCGACTGGTGGAAGCTGGCGGTTGTCGACGACAACGCCCAGACCGCCCTCGAAGCGATCAAGGCGCAGTATGACGAGGCGATCAAGCGCATCAACGCCAAGTATGAGGACCGCGTCGAAAAGTTGCAGCGCGGCGACGAGCTCGCCCCGGGCGTGCTCAAGATGGTCAAGGTCTTTGTTGCCATCAAGCGCAAGCTGCAGCCGGGCGACAAGATGGCCGGCCGTCACGGCAACAAGGGTGTCATCAGCCGCATCCTGCCGAACGAGGACATGCCGTTCCTCGAAGACGGGACGCATGTCGACATCGTGCTGAACCCGCTGGGCGTGCCGTCGCGCATGAACGTCGGGCAGATTCTCGAAACCCACCTCGGCTGGGCGTCGCGCGGTCTGGGCCGTCAGGTCACGCAGGCGCTCGACGAGTGGCGCGATGCCAATCCCGACGCGGTCGGCGGGCAGATGCCCGAGGCGGTGCGCGAGGCGCTCGAACATGTCTATGGCGGCGAATATGTCGAGGACATCAAGTCGCGCGATGCCGACAGTATCGTCGAACTGGCCGACAACCTGCGCGTTGGCGTTCCGTTCGCGACGCCGGTGTTCGACGGCGCGAAGGAAGCCGACGTCTCGAACATGCTGACCCTCGCGGGGCTGCATGAATCGGGTCAGTCGGACCTCTACGACGGCCGCACCGGCGACAAGTTCGACCGCAAGGTGACCGTGGGCTACATCTATATGCTGAAGCTTCACCACCTCGTCGACGACAAGATCCACGCGCGTTCGATCGGTCCCTACAGCCTCGTCACTCAGCAGCCGCTGGGCGGTAAGGCGCAGTTCGGCGGCCAGCGCTTCGGTGAAATGGAGGTCTGGGCCCTCCAGGCCTATGGCGCGGCATATACGCTGCAGGAAATGCTGACGGTGAAGTCCGACGACGTGATCGGCCGCACCAAGGTTTACGAAGCGATCGTCAAGGGCGACGACACTTTCGAGGCCGGCATTCCCGAAAGCTTCAACGTGCTCGTCAAGGAAATGCGCTCGCTGGGCCTCAACGTCGAGCTTTCGTCCTACTCGGACGAAGACGAGGGCGAAGGTCCGGACGCTCTTCCCGAAGCCGCCGAATAAGATTTTTTCCTCACCCCTTCCGCGACGGCGGAAGGGGAAGATGGAGCCTGAAATATGAACCAGCTTACCAACTTCATGAACCCGGTCGCGAAGCCCGAAACCTTCGACATGATCAAGATCGGCATCGCGAGCCCGGAACGCATCCGCTCGTGGTCGTTTGGCGAGATCAAGAAGCCCGAAACAATCAACTACCGCACGTTCAAGCCCGAGCGTGACGGCCTGTTCTGCGCGCGCATCTTCGGTCCGATCAAGGATTACGAGTGCCTGTGCGGCAAGTACAAGCGCATGAAATACAAGGGCATCGTCTGCGAAAAATGCGGTGTCGAAGTCACGGTGACCAAGGTCCGCCGCGAGCGCATGGGCCATATCGAGCTCGCCGCGCCGGTCGCGCACATCTGGTTCCTGAAGTCGCTGCCGTCGCGCATCGGCCTGCTGCTCGACATGCAGCTGAAGCAGCTCGAACGCGTCCTCTACTTCGAAGCCTATATCGTTCTTGAGCCCGGCCTGACTCCGCTCGAGAAGTTCCAGCTTCTGACCGAAGACGAACTGCTCGACGCGCAGGACGAATATGGCGAAGACGCCTTCTCGGCCGGCATCGGCGCCGAGGCGATCCGCGTGCTCCTCGAAAATCTCGATCTGGAGCAGGAACGCGTCGA
>PNJO01000180.1 GCA_013821905.1 Sphingopyxis sp.
CCGGCACCCGCTCGAGCGCTTCGGGCGACTGCGACCAGAGCCGACTCAGCGTGCGGAATTCGCCGAGAAGCCGGTCGGCTATCTCGCCGGCCCGGTCGGGTTCGACCGCCGCGACAAGCGCTGCCAGGACGGATCGCTGCCGCTCTGCCGAAGGCGCTGCTGATGCCGCCAGGTTGCGAGGACGAGCAGCGGCGGGAGAAGCCAGGATGCCGACACTTGCATCGTCATATAGGCCGCCGGGTGCATCGCGAGATTCACGAACCGGCTGAAATGCGCCAGCAGCGGAAGGATCTGCAGCACGGCCGCCGCCATCGGCCAGAATCTGTGCGCTACCAGCGCCAGCAAGCCCGTCGCCGCCGCTCCGAAGATGTCGATCGCGAAGTGCCCCACATCCACCGCCCCGTAACGTGCAGGAACGATCAGATGCAGCGCCTGGTCTGCCAGCAGCATCAGCAGCAGTATCGCCGCCATCCACCGCTCCGGCCCGCCGCCCTTCCGCGCGGCGTAACCGAGAGCTATCAGCAGCAGGAAAAGAAAAATCGCGGTCCGCATATATTCCAAAGATCATGCCGATAGCTCCCGGTCAACGACCATCAGGCGACAGCGGCGAGATGGGGCTTGGCGGCCCCGCTTGCCGGCGGGCAATCTTCATGCACGTCGAGCCCGGCGGTCTCGCGGCCGATCCGGACGAGTTCGCCATGGACGCGCAGGACGTCCGAGCTCGCCTCGATCAGCGACATCTGCGCCTTTGCGAGCCGGTGGATCGTCGCCTGACCCGTTTTCGCGGGAACGCCCGTCTCGCGCCGCGCCGTCACGACGCTCGCCATCAACGAGGACACGGCAATCAACGCGTCGTCGATGCTGGCTTCTGCTGCGGGCATATGGCGCCGCAGACGGTTTGCGCTTTCGATCTTGGACATGACTCCTCCTTCCCGGAAGCGCGAGCGCGCTTCCGACTTCCCTGGGTTGCACCGTTACGAAGGACTAGTTGGAGATCAGCTCGGTCAGCGCCTGGGCGATGCCGAGACCCGCGAGAAGGATGACGAGCAGGACGGCCAGCATCGCCGCCATGATCATGATCCGCGCCCGCAGGCTGTTGTCGTGCCTCCAAATATCCCTGGACGGAGGAAATCCCCCTCCACGCCCGGCTTCCGTACCGAAACTGCGCGGCCTGGCGTCGCTCAGTATCGCCACGTTGATCGGGTCACCGTCCGGGAAGTCGGATGGCACGAATTTGGGCGGTTCGGGAAGCTGCACCGGATCATATATGCCTCGATCATATACCGCCTTGAGCCGGCCATAGATGCGCGCCGCCTCGTCACGGTCTCCCGCGCCGAGGATAACGCGGGCGGCCGCGATGCGCTGGTCGACCGTCGGCTTCGAGATTCCGAGCATCCGCGCCATCTGCTTCGACGTCCGCCGCTCGAGCAAAAGATCGAGGCAGGCGCGCTGCTTGTCGCTGAGTCGCGCCCATAGCGCTCCATCATTGCTCATTTGCTGCATCGACCCATTCCCCATGCGCGCAATTTCGTCAGAAACGCGCGCGGAGCAAGACAGATTTTAAATCAGGCAAAATGGAGCCGTCGATATTTTCCGCGAAAATAGAGCAACGGATCGCGATGCGGTTCGAATTGTGCCCGCACCACGCGGCCGACGAGGATGAAATGATCGCCCGCTTCGTGCACCGCCTCGCGCTGGCATTCGAACGATACCAGCGATCCGCCGAGTAGCGGCACACCCGTCTGTCCCGGTGCCCAGGGCAGACTGGCGAAACGGTCCTCGCCCCGCGACGCGAAGCGATTCGACGCGGGCTGCTGGCCGATTTGCAGCACGTTTACACCGAAATGCCCGGCGGTGCGCAGCGCGGGTGCGGTGCCGGCGGTATTGGCGATGCAGACGAGGAGCAGCGGCGGGTCGAGCGAGACCGAGGTAAAGCTGTTGGCGGTCAGACCGACCGGGACCCCTGCGGCATCGAGCGAGGTGACGATCGTCACCCCGGTCGCGAAACAGCCCATCGCGTCGCGCAGCGTGCGGGGATCGGACCCCGCCTTGAACTCCATCGCCTCGCGCGGTTGGCGCCGTTCGAGAAATTCGAGCAACTGCCCCAGCAATGCCTCGGTCCGGTCGGCGGCGAAGGCGAGGTCGCTGTCGTCGATGTCGGCATTCTCGCCGAACGGCAGCGCCGCATTGAACGCATCGCTGGCGTCGGTGCATTCAGGCGGAGAAAAGCCGCCGCGCACGACGAGCGTCGGCAATGCGAGCCGCGCCGCAGTTCCCGTCTCGACCGCCTTTTCGTCGACCGGCATGTCGACGAGCACCAGCCCGGCCGCCAGATGCGCACCGTCGAGCGCAAGCGCGCGCGTCGCGATCCAGCCGCCGCAACGCGCCGCGACAACGACCGGACGCGATCCCATCTGCGCCAGCACGGCCCGCAAGTCTTCGATATGGGTCGCCAGATCGACGGGCGAATCCGCGTCGGCACCGCGCAGGTCGAGATTGACGACCCGCCGTCCCGACAGCACCAGCGCGTCGGCGACATCCCGCCATGCGTCGCGGCTCCCTCCCAGGTCGGGAATCAGCAGGACCGCCGGGTCGTTGTCGTCGCCGAGACGGTCGGCCGACAGGAGAACACCCCCGAAACCCTTATATTCTGCGAGGCTCAAGCATCCCCCTTGGCGCACCGGACCGGCGATGGACGCGGCCGGACGCCGCCGGCCGATTGACGATGCCGCCGACCATATCGGAAGCGTCCCCCACGCGCCAGCGGCTCACCGCCGAAATCGGCGTCAGGTGCGCATCGCGGACAGCCGCTGGTCGATGATCGCGTCGGCCTCGCCGATGATGCGGTCGATCAGCTGCTGGCATGTCGGGATGTCGTGGATCAGCCCCTGCACCATGCCGGCCCAGAAGACACCCTTCGACAAGTCGCCGGTTTCGAGCAGTTCGCGGCCGGCCTTGCCGTTCACCAGCTCGGCGACATCGGCGAAGGTTGCGTCGGGCTGCGACAGCCGCCGGACCACTTCCTCGCTGACCGCGCTTTTCCCGACGCGCGCGGTGTTCTTGAGGCTGCGGAAGATCAGAAAGGATCCGCGCTCGTCATTCTCGATATAGGCGTGCTTCACATTGTCGTGGATCGGCGCCTCGACCGTCGCGCAAAAGCGCGTCCCCATATTGATGCCTTCGGCGCCAAGCGACAGCGCAGCGACAAGCCCGCGACCGTCGCCGAAACCGCCCGACGCGAGCATCGGAATCTTCACCTTGTCGGCGGCCGCGGGAATGAGGATCAGCCCCGGAATATCGTCCTCGCCCGGGTGGCCCGCGCATTCGAAGCCGTCGATCGAAATAATGTCACAGCCCGCGCGCTCGGCCGACAGCGCGTGACGCACCGCAGTACATTTGTGGAGGATGGTGACGCCGTGCGGTTTCAGCATCTCCCAGATTTCGCGAACTGCCTGCGTTCCCGCCGTCTCGACGATCTTGACGCCGCCGTCGATGATCGCCTGCGCATAGGCTCTGTAATCGGGCGCGTTGATGGTCGGGAATACCGTCAGATTCACTCCGAAAGGCTTGTCGGTCATTGCGCGGCAGCGCTCGATCTCGGCGCTCAGCGCGGCCGGCGAAGGCTGGGTCAGCGCGGTCAATATGCCGAGGCCGCCTGCGTTCGAAACCGCGCTCGCGAGTTCGGCATAACCGACACTCTGCATCCCGCCCTGGACGATCGGGTGCTCGATACCCAGCATTTCGGTGATGCGTGTCTTGAAAGCCATGTCCGTCTCTCCCGTCCCGATCGCGGCAATCTGACGCTACGTCCCCGCCACGGTTGAATTGACTTGACGTTTACGTCAACGTCCGGTTCATTGGCAAGACAAGAAAAACGGGAGAAGGACGAATGCGGCGATGACCATCCTTCACGACGAAGGCCAGCAGGCGATCGCGACCGAGTCGCGGCGCATCCTCGAAGCGCGGATCGGCAAGGACGACTTGCTCCCGCTGCTCGAACGGACGGGCGAATATCATCGCGGCTTCTGGGACATCGCGAAGGAGCAGGGCTGGACCGCGCTCGCGCTGCCCGAGGTCTATGGCGGGCTCGGGCTCGGACTCGTCGAACTGGGGTTGATCGCGCATCAGGCGGGCCGGGTGCTTAGCGGCGCGCCCTTCCTCACGTCGAGCTATGGCGCCGCCAAGGCGATCGAACTCTTCGGCACCGATGCGCAAAAGCAGCGCTGGCTTTCCAGCCTCGCCAGCGGTGAAATCGTCGGCGCGGTTGCCTTTGCCGCTGGCGCCGATCCGCTTCCCGCGACGCCCGGCGCCGCTTTTACAAGCGGCCGCCTCGACGGGGTCGCAAAGAGCGTCGCTGCGGGACTTGCCGCCGACGTCGCCGTCGTTCTCGCCGATGAGGCCGGAACGCCGGTCCTCGCGCTCGTCGATCTGGCCGGGGTCGAACGATCGGCGGTCGAAAGCTTCGACAACAGCCGCCTGATCGCCGACCTCTGCTTCGCCGCGACGCCTGCCGAGGCGATCGCGACGGGTCAGGCCGCGCGCGATGCCGCGCTCCAAATCCTGGCATTGCAGGCCGTCGTCACGGCGCACGAACAGACCGGCGGCGCCGAGGCCTTGATGGAAATCGCCCGCGACTATGCCGTGACACGCAAGGCGTTCGGTCAGCCGATCGGCGCCTTCCAGTCGATCAAGCACCGCATCGCCGAGCTGTACGGACTGGTCGAACTCGCGCGCGCGAACTGCATCCATGCGGCGGCGCGCGAGGGTCAGGCGGACTTCGTCACGGCCGCAGCCGCAGCGCGCCTCTCGGCGACCGAGGCTTATGACACCGCCGCGCGCGACTGCGTCCAGATTCACGGCGGCATCGGGGTCACCTGGGAGATCGGACTGCATCTTCACTTGCGCCGGTCGCGCAGCCTCGCGCTCGAACAGGGGAACAGCTTCTTCTGGGAAGATATACTCGTCGACCGCCTCGCAGGAGAAGCCGCATGAGCGATCTCGAAGCCTATCGCGCGAAAGCCGCCGCATGGTGCGAGGCGATGGTGCCGGCCTTCGGCAAGGCGGCGCGCAAGGGGCTGAGTGTCGAAGAGGATCTCGTGCTCGGCCGCAGCTATCAGAAGGCCAAGTTCGACGCGGGCTTCGCGGGCATCAACTGGCCGACCGAATATGGCGGCCAGGGGCTCGGCCATATCGAGAAGATCACCTTCGAAGGGGAAGAGATGAAGCATGGCTTCCCCAACGTCTATTTCGGCATTTCGCTGGGGATGCCCGTCCCGGTGTTGATGCAGTTCGGCGCCGACAGGGATTTTGTGAAGGAGCGTGTCGTCAAGGCGCTGAAGGGCGAAGAAATCTGGTGCCAGCTCTTTTCCGAGCCGTCAGGCGGCACCGACCTTGCGGGCCTTCGCACACGCGCCGAAACCGACGGCAACGGCTGGAAGATCAACGGCCAGAAGGTGTGGACAAGCTGGGCGCAATATTCGGACTATGGCGTCATCGTCGTCCGCACCGATCCCACCGTCGCGAAGCACAAGGGCCTCACCTATTTTTGGGTCGACATGAAGGCGCCGGGCGTCACCGTGCGCCCGATCAAGCTTGCCGGCGGCGACAGCCACGTCAACGAGGTCTTCTTCGACGATGTGAAGATCAGCGACGATCACCGCATGTCGCCCGTCGGCGGCGGTTTCGCGGTCGCGCTCACGACGCTGATGATCGAGCGCTATGTCGCAACCGACAGCGCCGGTTTCGGCCCGCACCTCGACCTGTTCGTCGATCTCGCCAAGGATGTGAAGATCAACGGCAAGCCCGCGATCGAGGATGGCCGCATCCGCCAGCAGATCGCCCGCAATTATGCGATGCGCGCCGGGCTCGACTCGATCAATCGCCGCGCGCGACTGATGATGCAGGCGGGGA
>PNJO01000181.1 GCA_013821905.1 Sphingopyxis sp.
GGGAATGCCCTCCGGCGTCAGAGCGATGCGTTCGACGAGACCGAGCCGCGACAGCGCGGCGGCGACATAGCGGCCGTTGCGCGCGATCGGATGATAGACATGGGGACCGGCGGCGCCCAGCATCCCCCGGAATATCGTCGTCACCGGAACTTCGAGCAGGCGACCGCCGGTGGTCGATTTCCACCACGGATGCAGCGGCGCATTCCGATAGTCGGGACCGTGGCCCGCTCGATAGTCGAATCCCGCGCGGACCGACGTGTCGCAGCGAAACCCCAGTTCGGTGAGCATCTCGCCGCTTTCGGGGCCGAGGCCGTAGCGCCCGGCGCGATAGACGGTGGGCGCTACGCCGAAGCGGTCGGCGATCGCATCGCGCAGCGTCCGCATCTTCGCGCGCTGCAGATGCGCGGGCAGATTGCCGGTATAGCTGTTGCGCGTGCCCACCCGCTCGTGGTGCGGCGGCGTGACCCAGGGGTGAAGTTGGGCGCCGATCTCGCACCGCCCTCCCCGCTGCGCATCGCCCAAGATGGCGACCGCGCGATCGTCGCCGACGACCGGCCAGTCGACCAGATAGATGGGCACGACGCCCGCCCGCTCGAAATAACGCTGACACTCGCCGAGCGCTGGGATCGAGTCCAGACGATAGCCGGTGCGCCTGAACGGCGCCGACCAGTCGAAATCCTCCTCGGTGTCGATGGTGACCCAGAAGCGCGGGCTTTCGGTGTCGGACAGCGTGATCAGGTCCGAACCGGGCGGATATGCAAAAAGATTGCCCCCAACCTGCACCCGATTCCCCATTGCCTCTCAGGCCGCCCCTGCCGCCGTCATTCGCTCCGTTGTGCGCTGAGCTCCGCTTCGACACCCGGGGTGGCGCAGGGCAGATGCAAGGTCAAGGCGTTATGCCCGATTTCGAGGCGTCCCCCCGCCGCGCGGGCGAGGCTGTCGACAAGGCGAAGCGAGAAGCCGAGGCTGAGGATGGCCGCCCCGGGCGCTTCGCCTTCGGGGCTGAAGCCGGGATCGAGCAGGTCCGCGGCGGTCGCGAAACGGATCGGAACCGGGCGGACGATGCGCAATTGCAGCATGTCGTCGAGCGGGGCTTCGGTAACCAGCTGGCCGACGAGAATTGTCCCCGCTTCGGATATATCGATCAGCGCGGTGAGCAGGCGGCCCACCATGCGCCGCGAGTTGGCGTCGGGCGCGCGCGCGACGAACGGCCCGCCGACGCGCGAGATGCTGAGGTCGACGCGCTGGTCGGCCAGCAGTGGTGCGAGATCCTCCTCGACCTGGCGCAGTGCCGCGTCGATATCGACCGTCTCGCTCGCGACCAGCCCAGAGGGTGCGGTTTCGGCACGCGCCGCCGTTTCGAGATCGTCGATGATTGACTGGACCGCGGCGGCGTCGGCCACGATCGTTTCCGCCATCGCGCGATAGGATTGGCTGACCGGGCCGAACATCTGGCCCGAGATGATCTGGGCAAAGCCCGAAATCGCGTTCAGCGGGCTGCGTAGTTCGTGGATGAGCTGGCGGATCGAATCGCCGGCATTCTGGGCCGCGGGACCGCCATAGGGCGTCTCGTTGCGCTGCGGGCGCCGCGCGCTGCCGCGATAGCCGCGGAACTGCCCGGTCGCCGGGTCGAACCAGGGCAAGGCCGAGAAGCGCCATTCGCCCGATTCGGCAGGCGTTCCCTCCAGGATCATGCGCGCATTGATGATTTCGGCGCGCTGGCGGAAGGCACCGGCGGCCGCTCCGTCGGTGCCGGGTTCGCCACCGATGGCGACTTCGGCGATCGACAGGCCGATCGCCGCGCCGCGCGTGATGCCCTCGACCCAGCGGACGACGCCGTCGGCGCCCGTTTCGAACAGGAAACCGGCGCGCGAGGGCCGCGCGGTGCCGCCCTGCGCGCGAGTCGACTGATATTTGTCGATGCGGCGGACGAGTTCGCTGATCTGGCTGTGCCCTGTTTCGATCGGCGCAGCCGGCGCTTCGGCGGGCACCGCAGCAAGCACCGGCGCTTCCGCGACCGGCACTTCGGGCTGCGGCAGCGCGACCGACGCGGCGCCGAGGCTGGCGAGCGCGCGGCGGACCCCGACCGGAAGATCGCTGCGCCCCGCGAGCACCGAGCGCGCCATCGCGCCGGTCGCGGGCAAAAGCGCAAGCCAATCCGATTCGGGGAGGCGTGCATGACGTAGCATCATCGCCGAAACGGCCGGCACGTCATTGGCGTAAAAGGCAACGAGCGGCGCAAAACGGCCGTGGCGCGCTACCGCCTGAGCGCAATCGCGTCGCACATTTTCGGGCACTTGCGGACGCAGGACGGCGAGAGCGTGCAGGCTGCGGCGAATATCCTCATCGCCCAGTTGATTGCCGCGCTGCGCCAGAATATCGGTGAGCTGACGCCACGCCGCGATGCTCGCACGGCGATCCGCAGGCGCCTGGCGCAAGATGGTCGCGATCATCGAGTCAGCAGTCACGCGAGCCGGCCCCACACCCTTGTCGTTGGTTAGCGTATGATTAGCGGCTAGCGTGAATCGCCCGGTCACGAAAGTGACTTAACCAACCACGTCACATTGTGGGACAATTGCATTCGGCTGAAATAATATTATGGTCACCGCAGTTTTAGAAAGCGGATGTTTCAACGATGGCGACCCAGAAATTCGATCAGATCGATTTGCAGATCCTTGGCGAATTGCAGAAAAACGGGCGGATGACGAATGTCGAATTGGCACAGATGGTGGGGCTCACGGCGCCGCCTTGCCTGCGTCGTGTGCGGGCCTTGGAAGAATCGGGGGTCATCCGGTCCTATCATGCCGACCTCGATGCGGCGAAGCTCGGATACGGGATCACCGTCTTTGCGATGGTCAGCCTGCGCAGCCAGGCCGAATCCGACCTGAAGGCGTTCGAGGACTATGTCGGGCAGCTCGCTGAAGTGCGCGAATGCTATATGCTGAACGGCGAAATCGACTTTCTGCTGAAAGTCGTCGCGCGCGACCTGCAGAGCTTCCAGTCCTTCCTGACCGCGCATCTGACATCGGCGCCGAATGTGACGAGCGTGAAAACCTCGCTGACGATTCGCACGGCGAAACAGCTGGCGGGAATCCCCGTCGAACCCTGACGCGGCCGCTGGACGTGAAAAAGGGGCGCCAGCCGCGTGGCTGGCGCCCCTTTTTGTTGACGGTACAATGATCGGCCGTTCGTCGGACTAGGCCGCCGGTGCCGCGGGATTGTCGATCTTGACCACCCACAGATCGGCGAGGCGCTTGCGCGCGCCGGCAACCTGGGCGAAGCTCGCCTTGGCGGCGGCGCCATCGCCCGCCAGCGCCTGCGCGACACCCTTGCGGTAGGTCCACAATTCCTTGTCGCCGCCCGCCGCGATCGCCGCGTCGTAGAGCGGCACCGCATCGGCATAACGGCCATAGCCGACCATCGCGTCGCCGGTTGCACCCGCGACCTTCGGATTGGCGAGCGTCGCCGGACGCTTGGCATAGGCGGTCAGCGTCGATTCCTCGTCGCCGATCCGTTCCTTCTGCGATTTTTCGACCGCATCGAGCTTCGGGTCCGGGGTCGGGATGACCTTTTTGGCGCGGCCTTCGCCGATCAGCTTGACGACTTCGCCCGGCAGCGCGGCTTCGGTCGCGAGCTGGGCATATTCGTCATATTCGGGACGCTGGAGCATCGAGTTGGTCGCGCGCATCAGGCGCAGGACGTCGAGGCCGATTTCCTTGTCGGTGTTCTGCTGGAGCACGATGAACAGCGTCTGGCGCCACACCTGCGGCTGGTTATAGTCGCGCATGCGCAGCGTCATCAGGTCGAGGACCTCGTTGTTGCGCTTTGCAGCCTGGAGCGCCTGGATCGGACGCACATAAAGCTCGTCCGACGGGCGCTTGCCGGCGGCGCGGTCGGCCTCGATCGCAGCTTTGGCGACGGTAACGCCCTGGTCGATCTGGCCCTGCTTCAGATAGCTGTCCATCAGCAGCGCCGACAGGTTCGATTCGGTCGAGCCGGCGGCTTTCGCGGCCTCGAGCCGCTGGACGGCCTTGGCATAATCCTTCGCGCCATAGGCGAAGTTGCCCGAATAATAATTATAGGTCGCGACGCTTTCCGCCGGCGTGATTCCCGACGCGAGCATCGCGTCGAGGCCCTTGCCCTGCAGCGCCTGGTCCTTGTTGAGGATGCCGAGCTGCAATTCGTAGAAGGCGAGCCAGTAACGATCCTCGGTGGTCGTCGCAGCGCCCGCACCCTCGGTCAGCGCGGTCTGGAGCCCTGCCGCGTCCTTCGCGTTCGTGGCGTCCATCATCTTCTTGACCGACGGGCCGAAGCCTTTGCTCACGGCGATCGTCGAGCCCTTGCTTTCGTCGCCCTTCTTGGCCTTTTCCTTCTTGGGTTTGTCCTGAGCAGCGGCCGGCGCCGCGGTCGCCACCAGCGCGCAGCCCAGAACGGCCGCCAACGCCGTTGCAGGCATCGAGCGAAAACGGTTGAACATCGAAAACTCTCCTCAAAAACGGCCATCTTGCTGGACGCGCAAATGGGGGCGGCCGCGGTGCGTAAACGCGGCTAAACCCATAGCGTTGCCAAGGCAAGACAGCCGGGATCGATATTTCTTTGCCCGGAGGCTGCTGAATGGAAATTGAACCCGCCGGAGCGCCGTCCGCGCGATCAGCCGATCATATCGATCGCCCGCTCGATGTCACGCAACACCGCCGGATCACCCGGCGCGCCGGCCATCGCGGCCTCGGCAAGTTCGATCAGCGGAATGATGCCGAAGGTCGCGGCGAGGCTCTTCAGCCGTTCGGCGGCGACGTGCCAATTGGCGTCGCAGCGTGCCCGCCGCATCAGATCGGCGAGTTCGCGCGCGCCCTCGGTAAAGGCCGCGCGCAGATCCGCGGCCATCGCTGGATCGTCGCCGACGGCGGCGCTCAAATACCGGTCAAGGGGTCCGCTATCGAACGACATTCCACAGCTTTGGCAGGTTGTGGTTAAGTTTCCGTTCCAAGACGGTCATTTGGTGCTAATATGGCAGGATGACGGGGGAAAAGAAGATCGTCGGTTTGTGGCGGGATTCCGCAACGAACCAGGAAGCGGACAGCCCGGCGCCCGCGGATGCGGCTGCGCCCGAAACCGAGCGCGCGAGCGAAAGCACCGCGCCAGCGACCGATCGCGACTGGCTCGACATGTCGGCGCTTTCCGTCGCCGACGAAGATATCGACGTCGAAGACAGCGCTGCGGGCTGGCACGATCGCGCGGCGCCCGTGCTGCTTGTCGTGCTGGCAATCGCCTGGACCGGATTTGCGCTGTTCGTCGGGACCGATCGTTTCGCCCGGGCACCGGCAACCGCCGAATGGCCGGCGCTGATCGCGACGATCGCAATGCCGCTGACCCTGCTCGCGGTGCTGTGGATGGCACTGCTGCGCTCCAGCCGCTCCGAACAGGCCCGTTTCGCGCGCGTCGCCGCGGCGCTGCGCGCCGAAAATCTTTCGCTCAACCAGTCGATGCACTCGCTCGGCCTCCATCTGGCCGATGCCCACCGGCAGCTCGCCGAGCAGGCGAAGCTCGTCCAGCAGATGGGCGTCGATACGGTGTCGCGCCTCAACGACAGCAGCGACAAACTCGCCGGCAATGCGTCGGTCATCGCCAACGCGCACGACCAGCTCGCGCGCTCGGGCGACGTCGCCTTGCAGCGCATGGACGGGCTGCTCGCGGGGCTGCCGCGGATCGACGATGTCGCGCAGCGGCTGGCGGTCAATTTCCGCGAGGCCGGGCTCGTCGCGCACCAGCAGGGCGCCAGCCTCGAAGCCAAGCTCGCCGCGCTCGCCGAGGAAGCGACCAAGGCGGCTCAGGCCGGCGAAAGCTCGGCTG
>PNJO01000182.1 GCA_013821905.1 Sphingopyxis sp.
GCCGGCGAAGCTGACCGGGGCGCCCATTTCCGAGGCCATCGATTTGGCGAGGTCGGGCGTGCGCTTCTTATATTCCTCGACGATGCGGTTCAGCAGGTCGAGGCGTTCCTCGCGCGTGGTCTGCGAGAAGCTCTTGAACGCTTCCTTCGCAGCCGCGACGGCATCGTCGACATCGGCCGCGGTGCCGAGCACGACGGTCGAGGCTGCTTCCTCGGTCGCGGGATTGATGACGTCGTGGAGCTTGCCGCCCTTGCTGTCGACCCACTGGCCGCCGATGTAATTCTGCTTGAGGTGCGTTTCGGTGCTCATCATTCTTCTCCCATCGGCGGTCAATTCCGTCTCGGATTGCTACCTAATCACTGTGCCCGATGAATCAAGTTGGGCCAACTGCGAAAACTGGCGGGTCAGCGCTTTTCAGCAGAAAGGCGTGACATCAGGATGGCAGCGCGCGTGGCCTGCCGCGCAATGCTGGGGATATCGACCGCCTCGCCCGGCGCATGGTCGCCGCTACTGTGGGGGCCAAGCCCCGCGAGGCCGTCGACGTCGGCGGCGACGAAGCTGATGTCGCCCGCGCCGCGCTTCAGCGGGTCAAGCGGCGCCATTTCGGCGAGGCCGAGGTCGCGGTTCACGCCGTTGAGTTTTCCGAGCAGGGCCTTGTTGCCTTCGGTCGGCGCCATCGGGGGATAGCCACCGGGATCGAAGCTGATCTTGGCATCGGTGCCGGGGGCATGGTCGGCGACGATCGCCGTCATCTTTGCCTTCACCCGCTCGATCTGCTCGCCCGACAGCGCGCGCAGGTCGCCGCGCGCGATGGCGATCGGCGCGATGATGTTGGTCTTGCCGTTCGCGGTGGCGCGGATGCCGCCCGCGTCGAGTTCGGCCTGCTGACCGCCCGCGATCAACCCGACGTTGAAGGTCAGGTTGGGTTCGGGAAGCTCGGTGCGGAAGCGGTGGATGATGCGCGTCAGCTCGTAGATCGCGCCGTCGCCCGCCGCAGCGCTGAAGATACCCGAGCTGTGCGCGCTCCTGCCCGTCGCGGTGACGGTCCAGCTGTCCGACGAACGGCGTGCGACCGATCCCATGTCGGCGCCCCCCGATTTTCCTGGGCCGTCACGCACCAGCCCCTCGAAATCGAGCGCGACGTCGCTGCGCTTGCCGGCAGCGATCAGGTCGGCGCGGGCCTCTTCAATGGGCGTGCCCGAATCCTCTTCGTCGCCGGTCATGTGGATTTCGATATTGGCGTCTTTGAGCGTGCCCGCCACCTTCATCGCGCGCAGCGCCGCGACGATGACGACCATCCCGCCCTTGTCGTCGCCCGCGCCGGGGCCTTCGCCCCTGTCGCCCTTGCGGACGAATGTCTGGAACGGCGAGTCGGGTTCGAACACCGTGTCGAGATGCGCGATCAGGAGCAGGCGCTTGGTATCGGGCTTGCCGACATGCGTCGCGATCAGGTGGCCGGCGCGGCCGGTGTCGCGCATCGGCTTCCATTCGACCTTGAAGCCTAAAGGTTCGAGTTCGGCGCGCATCATCTGGCCGACCTTCTCGACCCCTTCCAGATTCTGCGATCCGCTGTTCTGGTTGACCAGTTTTTCGAGCAGCGCGAGGCTGCGGCCCTGTTCGGCCTCGACCGTCTTCGCCATCTTCGCCTCGGCGGCACTCAGCTTCGCCTGCGCGGCCGGCGCGAGGGCAAGCTGGAGGGCGACGAGAGCGGCAAGCGATATGGATTTCATGGGGAGGCCTCCGTTGGAGGGCTCTTGTGCCGCGCGCTCCCGGACCCCGCAAGCGCTTAGCCGGGCCGCACCATGAAAATGTCGCCTCCGAGGCTGACGATAAACAGATTGCCCGCGCTGTCCTCGCCGAAGGAGGCGACCTGATTGAGTGTTCCCGCGTCGGGCGCGAGATCCTCGTTGCGGCGGGCAAAGCGCGATGAGGAAAGCGTCTGTCCGGCGACGAGGCTGGAGAAAGGGACGGTCCAGAAATTGCCCGAGATGAAGTCGCCGAAGACATATTGGCCCTGGAGCGAGGTCACCGGGCCGCGATAGACATAGCCGCCGGTGACGGTGCGCCCTTCGCGCGGGCCGCTGCCGTGCAGATATTCGGCGACCGGATTGACGAGGCCCGCGGGCGGGGTTCCCGAGTTGGTGCGCGTGCCTTCGCGGAACGGCCAGCCGAAATTGAGGCCCGGCTGGCTAGTTGTCACCAGGTCGACCTCCTCCACCGCGCCTTCGCCCACGTCGCCGATCACCAGCGTCGAGCCGCTGAACGAGGCGCGGAAGGGATTGCGGAAACCGAGCGCGAAGACATAGGGGTCGCCGCCGCCCGACAGGAAGGGGTTGCCGGGTGCGGGGCTGTAGCTGCTGCCACCCGCGCCGACCGCGAAGCGCAGGATCTTGCCGAGCCGCGAATTCGTGTTCTGCGCATTGTTGGCAAGACCGCCGCCGCCGTCGCCGACGGCGACATAGACATGGCCGTCGGGGCCGTAACCGATCCAGCCACCATTATGGTTGCTGTTCTCCGAATGCGGAATGCTGAGCACCGTGTCGTAGCTGGTCGACGAATTGGGCTGGCCGAGCGTGTAGCGGCGCACCTGCACCGCGCCGTCGGTCGCGGTGGCGACGGCGAACAGCCGCTGCGAGGTGGCATGGTCGGGATAGGCGGCGAGCCCGAGCAGGCCGCGTTCGCCGTTGGTCGAAATGTCGGTGATGTCGAGCACCCGGGTGCGGCTGCCGTTCGCGGGATCGAAGCGATAGACGTCGCCGCCCTTCTCGACGACATAGACATTGGTGCTGCCGGGGATCGGCGCCACATAGAGCGGCTGGCTGAACCCGGTGCCGACGCGCACCACCGCGATCCCCTCGCGGCTGTTGGTCACGGTGATGTTCACGGGCAGCGTGACGCTCTCGCGCCCGTCGCCGACGCGCAGCACGACGGCATAGACATTGTTGCCGTCGGCATCGCCGGGAAGATCATAGTCGGGCGCCGCATTGAAGCGCAGCGCGCCCGCGGCGGTGATCGCGAAAAGCGCGCCATCGGCGCCGCCGTCGATCGAAAAGGTCAGCGCGTCGCCGTCGGGGTCGCTCGCGGTCGCCTGATAGGCGGCGGTCTGATTTTCGGCGAGGCTTGCAGTCTGCAGCGAGGTGAAGGTGGGCGCGCGGTTCGTCGGGTTCGGCGCCGGGCCGCCGCCGCCACCCCCTCCGCTGCCGCCTCCGCACGAAGCGAGCATCAGGGGCGTGAGGGCGAGGAAGAAACGGTAGCGCATGCCCGATTGCCTTTCGCGATCGTGCCCGCCCCTGCGGTGCAATCTGCCATCGCTTGCGCGGCCCGGCAAGGGCACCGGTTTACCATGTGGCGCCGCGGGTCAGGCGGCGTCCTTGACCTCTTCGAAATCGTCGAGCTTGTCGAGCGCGTCGCGCGCGATCTTGTGGAGTTCGAGCGTGTTGACCGCCAGTCCCTCGGTATCGTGGCCACCGAGCTGGTCGATGGTGAAGGTTACGCGCGTGCGGTCGGGGGCGAGCTCCTCGAAATTGAACTTGAGCCCCGCGGTCACCGCGCCGTCGTCGATGCTGTAAACCATATGCGCCTCGCGGGGGATCTGCATCTGCACCGCGAACTTGACCTTATAGGCGTCGGGGCGCTGCGGCGGGACAAAGGCCTGCCACTGGGGATCGCCCTTTTGCACCACCAGTTCGTAAAGCCGGTCCGATCCGCCGTTGGTGACGAGCGGCAGGCCGGTGAAGACGCTGCCGTCGCCGAACATCTTTGCGAAGACCTCCTCGCGCGGCGCGGCGACCGTCCGCGTCTGGTTCATCAGCTTCGCGGCCTCGCCGCAACCGGCGAGAAGCAGCATCGCGGCCAGCAGGATCATATGACGAAACATGGTCAGCCCCCGAATAGTCCGGGGCCCGCATATAGGGATCGCGGCTTACCAAAGGGTAAGTGGGCGACCCGGTCGGGATCTGTGTAAAGAGTATTTGACAGGGTGGGCGCGACCCATGTAAAGAGCTCTTGACAGGCACGGGAGCGGGCGTTGGAAAATCGGGTGCGCGAATATCGGGAACAAGCGGGGTGGAGCCAGGGTGAACTGGCACGCCGCCTGTCGGTGTCGCGACAGACCGTCAACGCGGTCGAAACCGACAAATATGATCCCAGCCTGCCGCTCGCGCTGCGCATGGCCGCGCTGTTCGGCCTCGAGGTACGTGAGCTTTTTATCGATCATTGGACGCCGGAGACCGAAGGATGAGCAGGGTCATGACACAGGATACAACGTCGAAGTGGAAGAAGTCGGCGATGAAGATGCTGGTGGGGGCTCTCGTCGGCTTCGGCTTTGCGGCGGGGATGCTCGCCGTGGCGGGGTCGAACCTGCTCGATGCGATGGGGCCATCGCGCGTCGCCCTTGCCGCGGTCGGTCTGACCTATGTGCTGATGGCGCTGTTCGTCGGCTTCGGCCTCGCCGCGCCGCGCGCGGGCGCGGCGCTGCTCAACGTCGGCGATGCCGATGAATTGCGCGAGGAGCGCGGCAACATGCTGCGGTCGGTGATGACGATGGCGGTCATGGGTGCGGTGCTGGTGCTGCTGGCGCTGGCCGAAAGCCCCGGCTTCGCGGGGCCGGTGCCCGCGCCCGTCGCGATGGGCGCCTTGCTGCTCGCGCTGGTCGCGGGCATCGTCGCGACGGTGCGCTGGCGCGGCCAGTTCGACGAGCTCAACCGCCAGCTCGGCCTCGAAGGCTGTTTCTGGGCCTTTTGCCTGAGCTGGATCGTGCTGACGCTGTGGGGCGCTGCCGATTTTCTGGGCTTCGGCTGGACGCTGACGCCGATCGACGTGGTGACGACGCTGTCGGCGATGATGCTGGCGGGATCGTTCGTCGCGATCGGCCTGCGCGGGATGATGACCCGCTGATACAAAAGGGGCGCCCGGCTCCCCCGAACCGGACGCCCCTCGAACGCCCTGAAGATCAGGCGCTGTAGTACATGTCGAATTCGACCGGGCTCGGGGTCTGTTCGAAGTTGTAAACCTCGGCCCATTTGAGTTCGATATAGGCTTCGATCTGGTCCTTGCTGAACACGTCGCCCTTCAGGAGGAAGTCGTGGTCGGCGGCGAGGCTGTCGAGCGCTTCGCGGAGCGAACCGCAGACGGTCGGGACTTCGGCCAGTTCCTCGGGCGGCAGGTCGTACAGATTCTTGTCCATCGCGTCGCCGGGGTGGATCTTGTTCTGGATGCCGTCGAGGCCCGCCATCAGCAGCGCCGCATAGCAGAGATAGGGGTTCGCCATCGCGTCGGGGAAACGGAACTCGACGCGCTTCGCCTTGGCGCCCGCACCGTAAGGAATGCGGCACGAGGCCGAACGGTTGCGCGACGAATAGGCGAGCAGCACCGGCGCCTCGAAGCCCGGGACGAGGCGCTTGTAGCTGTTCGTCGTCGGGTTGGTGAAGGCGTTGAGCGCCTTGGCGTGCTTGATGACGCCGCCGATGAAATAGAGGCACATGTCGCTGAGGCCGGCATAGCCGTTACCCGCGAAGAGCGGCTTGCCCTTTTCCCAGATCGAGATGTGCGTGTGCATGCCCGAGCCATTATCCTGGCGGATCGGCTTCGGCATGAAGGTCGCGGTCTTGCCATAGGCATGTGCGACCTGGTGCACGACATATTTGTAGATCTGCATGCGGTCGGCGGTCTGCGTCAGCGTGCCGAAGGTCAGGCCGAGTTCGTGCTGCGCGGCGGCGACTTCGTGGTGATGCTTGTCGCAGGGCAGGCCCATTTCGAGCATCGTCGACACCATCTCGCCGCGGATGTCGACGGCGCTGTCGACCGGCGCGACGGGGAAATAGCCGCCCTTGGCGCGCGGACGGTGGCCGA
>PNJO01000183.1 GCA_013821905.1 Sphingopyxis sp.
GTGTCGCTGATCGGCACTTTCGCGGTGCTCGCGGGCTTCGGCTACAGCCTCAACAACCTGTCGCTTTTCGGCCTTGTGCTGGCGATCGGCATCGTCGTCGACGACGCGATCGTCGTGGTCGAGAATGTCGAGCGCAATCTGGAGAAAGGCATGTCGGCGCTGGAGGCCGCGCGCACCTCGATGGACGAGGTGTCGGCGGCGCTCGTCGCGATCGTCCTCGTGCTCTGCGCGGTGTTCGTGCCGACGCTGTTCCTGACCGGGCTGTCGGGCGCTTTCTACCAGCAGTTCGCGGTCACCATCTCGACCGCGACGATCATCTCGCTGATCCTCTCGCTCACCCTGTCGCCGGCGCTCGCCGCGATCCTGCTGCGGCCGCACGCGCCCAGCGGGGACGAGGGCTGGCTGATGCAGCGCATCCACCGCGCGGGCGACGCCTTCAACCGCGGCTTCGAACGGATGAGCGACGGTTATGCGCGCCTCACCGACCGGCTGGTGCGTGCGCCGAAAAAGATGATGGCGACCTATGCCGGGCTCATCGCGGCGACCATGGGCCTGTTCTGGGCGACCCCCACCGGCTTCATTCCGGCGCAGGATCAGGGCTATTTCCTGATCGTCGCCAAGCTGCCCTCGGGTGCTTCGGTCGAACGCACCGACGCGGTGCTGCAGAAGGTCGGCCAGCGCGTGCTGCCGATCGAGGGCGTGCTCGGATCGGTGATGCTCGCGGGCTTCGACGGCCCGTCGCAGACGCTCGCCCCCAATTCGGCCGCCGCCTATGTGCCGCTCAAGAGCTTCGCGGAACGCAAGAAGCTGGGCGTCACGCTGGAAGGCATCGTCGAGCAGGCGCGCAAGAACACCGCCGACATCACCGACGCGCAGATCGTCATCATCCCGCCGCCGCTGATCCAGGGGATCGGCTCGGCGGGCGGCTACCGCATGATCGTGCAGGATCGCGGCGGCCACGGTTATGCCGACCTTGCCGCCAAGTCGAACGACCTGATCGGCAAGGCGAACCAGACGCCGGGGCTGATGAATATCTTCACCTTCTTCGATCCGACCAACCCGCGCATCTATGCCGATATCGACCGGGCCAAGGCGAACATGCTCGGTGTGCCGCCGGAGCGTGTGTTCGAAGCGCTGCAGGTCTATCTCGGCTCGGCGTTCGTCAACGACTTCAACCTGCTCGGCCGCACCTATCGCGTCACCGCGCAGGCCGACGCGCCCTATCGCCAGACGGTCGCCGACATCGCCAATCTGCACACGCGGTCCAGCTCGGGCGCGATGGTGCCGATCGGGTCGGTCGCCAATTTCGAGGATCGCACGGGGCCGTATCGCGTCACGCGTTACAACCTCTATCCGGCGGTCGAGATCGACGGCGACACCGCGCCGGGCTCCTCGTCGGGCGCCGCGCTGACCACGATGGAGAATCTGGCATCGGAAACACTGCCGGCGGGCTATGGCACCGAATGGACGGGCATCGCCTTCCAGCAGAAGGCGGCGGCGAACACCGCCGGGATCGTCTTCGCGCTCGCGGTGCTGTTCGTCTTCCTCGTGCTCGCGGCGCAATATGAAAGCCTGACGCTGCCGCTGGCGATCATCCTGATCGTGCCGATGTGTCTGCTCGCGGCGATGGTCGGCGTGAACCTGCGCGGCATGGACAATAATGTCCTGACGCAGATCGGGCTCGTCGTGCTCATCGCGCTCGCGGCGAAGAATGCGATCCTGATCGTCGAATTCGCCAAGCAGGCTGAAGATCAGGACGGGCTGTCGCCGATCGAGGCGGCCGTGCGCGCGGCGCGCGACCGTCTGCGTCCGATCCTGATGACCAGCTTTGCCTTCATCCTCGGCGCGGTGCCGCTGCTGATCGCGACCGGTGCGGGGGCGGAACTGCGCCAGGCGCTCGGCACGGCGGTGTTCTTCGGGATGCTCGGCGTCACCGCCTTCGGCCTGATCTTCACGCCGACATTCTATGTCGTGTGCCGTGCCCTCGGCGACTGGTTCGCCCAGCGCCGCAAAGGGTCGGCGGACGGCCATGGCGCGGCGCTGCCCGTGCCGGCGGAATAAGGAGAATGACCATGATGCTCCGCACTCTCACCGTCGCGGCGTCGGCGCTGGCGCTTGCCGCCTGCACCGTCGGCCCCGACTATAAGGCGCCGCAATCGGCGTCGTCCCAGGCCGCGGCCGGGCCGTTTGTTGCGGCAAACAGTCCCTCCGTCTCGCTCGACCCGGTCGCGGCCGACTGGTGGCGCCTCTATGATGACCCCGTCCTCGACGGCCTCGTCACCGATGCGCTCGCCGCCAACACCGACGTCCGCGTCGCGGTCGCGAACATCGCCCGCGCCCGCGCCGGCCTGCGCGGCGCCAACGCCGACCGTCTTCCGCAGGGCCAGATCGGCGCCGGTGCCAATTACGGCCGCAGCCCCGAGGGCCAGCGTCTTCCCGGCGCAGACCGCGAGGACTGGGCAGTCGATATCGGCCTGAACGTCGCTTATGAGGTCGATGTCTTCGGCCGCGTCAGCCGCTCGGCCGAGGCGGCGCGCGGCGACCTCGCCGCTGCCGAAGCCGATGCCGAGGCGGTGCGGGTGATGGTCGTGTCCGACACTACGCTCGCCTATGCCGACGCGGCGTCGGGCGCGGCGCGGCTGGATGTCGCGCGGCGTATCGTCGAGTTGCTCGATCAGCAGGTGAAGCTGACCGAGCGGCGCAAGGAAGTCGGCATGGCGACCGGGCTCGACCTCGCCCGCATCGCGACGCTGCGCGACCAGCGCGCCGCCGACATTCCGGCGATCGAGGCCGAACGGCAGGCGGCGCTGTTCCGTCTCGCAACGCTGACCGGCCGCGCGCCCGCCGCGCTGCCCGCCATCGCGGGCGACCGCAATATCAGCCTCGAGATCACCGATCCCATCCCGGTCGGTGACGGGGCGGCGCTGCTGAAGCGTCGCCCCGACATTCGCGCCGCCGAGCGCCGCCTGGCTGCAGACACGGCGCGCATCGGCGTCGCGACGGCGGACCTTTATCCGCGCATCACGCTGGGCGCCTCGGCCGGTTCGACCGGATCGGGCTTCGGCGACATATTCGGCGGCGGGCCGCTGCGCTGGCTGCTCGGTCCGCTGCTGGGCTGGGCCTTCCCCAACCAGGAACCGGCGCGCGCGCGTATCGCGGCGGCCGAGGCCGACACCCAGGCCTCGCTCGCGCAGTTCGACGGCACCGTGCTGCGCGCGATCGAGGAGACCGAGACCGCGCTCTCCTCCTATGCCCGCTCGCTGGAACAGCGCCAGTCGCTGCGCGCGGCGCGCGACCAGTCCGAACGTGCCGCGCGCATCGTGCGCGCCAAGCGGGCCGAGGGCGCGAGCGATTCGCTCGAATGGCTCGACGCCGAGCGCACCTTTGCCGAGGCCGAGGCGGTGCTCGCCGCGCAGGACGGGCGGATTTCGCAGCGCCAGATCGCGCTGTTCCGCGCGCTCGCCGGCGGCTGGTCGAGCTGAGGCGTCAGATCACCGGCGGCGCTTGCGTCGCCGGGCTGCGCAAATGCCGGTCGAGCGCGCGCAGGCCGCGCGCGAGGGCGGCACGGTCGATCGCGCCGCCGAGCGAGATGCGCAGCGCGCGGTCGTGACCGGCGCCGGCCGCAAAACGCTCGGCCGGCACCGCCGACAGCCCGTCGAGGCTCAGCGACGAGGCAAGAATCTCCGGGTTACGCCCCTCGGCGAGCGGCAGCCACAGATGGAAGCCCTCGGGCTGCGCCGCATAGTCGGCGTCGATGAGCAGGCTGCGCGCGAGCCGCTGCCGCCATGCCGATTCGGCGCGGACTTCGGCGGCGAGCGCGTCGAAACGGCTATTGGACAACCACAGCGAGACGAGTGCGGCGTTGAGTGGCGGCGCCATGACCGCGCTTTCATGCTGCGCGGCGGCGAGCTCGGCCGCCTCGATCGCGCCGGGCGCGCGCAGGAAGGCGACGCGCAGCGCCGGCGACAGGATCTTCGACAGGCTCGCGACATACCAGCCCGTCTGCGGCGCGAAGCTGGTGACCGGCGGCAGCACCCTTTCGGGCAACAACCCATAGGCATCGTCCTCGATGATCTGCACGCCGGCACGTTCGGCCCACGCGCCGATCGCCGCACGCTCGTCGATGCCGATCGTCGCGGTGGTCGGGCTGTCGTTGGTCGGCACGACATAGAGCGCGCGCAGCGGCGCGCGGCCGTGCGCGTCGACCAGATCGGCGGCGGTGATCGCGCGAAGCGGCACCAGCGTCACGCCGATCCGCTGCGCAATGGCGCGAAAGCCCGGATAGAGGTGGCGCCCGCACGCGACGCGGTCGCCGGGGCGCAGGATCGTCGCGGCGATCGCGTGGAGCGCATTCTGCCCGCCCGCGACGACGAGCATCTGTTCGGCATCGCTGGCAAGACCGATCCGCGACAACAGCCGCGCGCCCGCCTCGCGGTCGGCGGCGGCGCCGCCCGGGCGCTGGTAATGAAGCCGCGCGAGGCCGTCGCCGCGCGCGAGCAGGGCGAGCCCGTCGGCGATTGCCTGCGGCAGGCGGCTGCCCTCGGCGACCGGGGGGCTGTTCATCGCGACGTCGGTCTGCGCCGCGGTCGCTGCCGCGCCGTCCTTCACGGCGGGTGCGATGAAGCTGCCGGCGCGGCCGCGCGCGACAATCAGCCCGCGCCGCCGCGCGAGGTCATAGCCCTTGGTGACGGTGGTGAGGTCGATGCCGAGCGTCGCGGCAAGCTCGCGCTGCGGCGGCAGGCGGTCGCCCTGGCGCAGCGTACCGCCGGTGATCGCCGCGGCGATGGCGGAGGCGACCGCCTTATATTTGGGGCCTGCGGCTCCGGCGATGTCGGGAACCCAGTCTTCAGTGCCCATTCGCGTCGTCCGCTTCCTTCGCTTTTACCGCCTCGCGCGCGTGGAGCTTTGCCCAGAGCTGCTCGGTCCCCGATTCCTGTGCCTTGTTCACATATTGCGACGCGACGAGCCATCCCTTGATCGGGCGCAGCGGCAGGATGCAGCCGATGACCATGACCGGAATCGAAAAGACCAGATGGACCCACAGGGGCGGGCTGTAGGCGATCTGCAGCCAGACGATGACGAAGGTCAGCGGAAAGGCGACGATGCACTGCGAAAAAAAGGCGGGTCCGTCGTCGGGCGAGGCGAAGCGGTAGTCGAGCCCGCAATTGGCGCAGCGATCGACGAGCTTCAGCCACGAACGGAACATATGGCCCTTGCCGCACTCGGGACAGCGCCCGTTCCAGCCGGCCCACAGGATCCAGCGCAGCTTTTCGTTTCCGGTGTTGTCAGTCATCGTCATTGCCTTTGCCGTTCAGCATACAATAACCCATACATAATAGAATTTGCATGGAAATGCAGGGGTGCGATGGTGATAATAATATCATATAATTACATAGAATTATGCCGAATTCGATAATTGTGTATGGATTTTTGTGGCATGATCTCCATGCTTATTGCCGAAGAATCGCCGGTCGCGCGCAGGGCCATGCCGACGCAGGTTCGCCGCGTCGTTCGTCGGGTCCGGTGATGGGGGAAGAATGGTGCCGCTTCAGGACTCGAACCTGTGACCCCATCATTACGAATGATGTGCTCTACCAACTGAGCTAAAGCGGCGCTCGGGCGGGCCGTTAGCAAGGCGCGCGGCATAGGGCAAGCGCGATTGGGGGTGCGGCGCGTCGCGGACGCCTCCGCGATCATCGTTTACGCGCCCTTTACCAGTTCCGGTGCATGACATTTGGCGAATGTTTGCGACTGGGGATAGATGATGGACAGCATGCGCGGACTGCTTTCGGGCAGCCACGACCAGGAGGACGCGGCCATCGACGCCCCGCCGGC
>PNJO01000184.1 GCA_013821905.1 Sphingopyxis sp.
AACATCAGTCCGGCTTCGAAGGCCGAACGTTCGCAATCCGAAATATATTCCTGAAGGCGACCACTATTCCGAGGAACAGCACCGCCAACAGGCCCCAGGGTGCCGTGCCGGCGAAATGGTCGATTGTCCAACCGACCAGCGCGCCGCCACCGATTCCGCCCAGCAGCTCGGCCAGAACGCGGTTGCCGAGCTTGTAGTTCGCATCGGTCTCCGGTCCGGCGTTCACTGCGGTCCGCTTTGCTTCTGCGGCTTCGGCCCGGTCCAATCGCTGTTCGAGCGAGACCAGGCGCGAATCCTCAGAGCCAAGTTCCGGATCGCTGCCATTCCCCGTCATTCTCTTGCCATCCTCCTGAAACAGAACCGGAATTATCCGATTCCGCCTGCAAAAAAAGGCCCGAAAATTCGGGGGACCCCTAAGGCGCCGCCCGTTTAGGAACGACGCCCGATGAAGTCAATGCCCGCGCGCAGGCGCAGGGCGATAGTCTGTGCGGGCACACAAAAATGCCGCCGCGTTTAGGGGCGCGGCGGCATCGGGGGACCCGCGGGTCCCGTTGTCCACTCGATGTCAGGGGCAGCGCGCGTCGCGCTCGGGCGGGCTCGCGTCGCGGGTTTTCCACACGCCACCCGGCGTCTGGTATTTCTCGCCGGGCTTGGTGTTGGCGATCAGGTTGCAACCGCTGGTAAAAGCGAATTGTTCGACCGTGCTCCCGGTCGACTGCGCGCTCGCCGTATAGGCGGCCTTGCGCTTGATATTGATATCCTGGACCAGCGCGCGGATCGCCGGGGTCGGCGTCGTTGCAAAGCCCAGATAGCCGTCGGGTTGCTCGCCGATCTGGCCGGCGGCGCGCGCCGCGGCATAGGCCGGGTCGCGCTGTGCCATCGCCGACGGCACCGAAAGGGCAACCGCCGCCGTCGCCGCAATCGCGGCAAGCGCCAGTCCGGTCGGTTTCCACATCTTCATACGCATTCCATTCTTCCCCATCAGAATATCTCGCTATTCTGCTCGATGAGCTTTTTGGCGTCACCATCCAGCCTGTACACCACTTCCTGACGGATGTTGATGTTCAGATTGATCTCGATCGGCTTGTCGGGCGTGTCGATCTGGACGCAGCCCGCGAGGGCCGGCATTCCCGTCATTACCACCAGACAGCGACCGCCTATGGCCAGCCTCCTTGCTCCAGTCTTGGTCATCTTCATTGCACGGGCTCGCTTTCTGGGGGCTGAACGGGGGTGGGTGCGCTTCGGGCGGCGGCTTCGGCCTCCTCCTGCGCGCGTATCAGGGCGGGCAGATTCTGCTCGACCAGCAACGACGGATCGTAAAATCCCTTCGCCGATGTCAGGAGCTGGCGGAAGGGCGCGGTGATCTTCACATTGAAGACGAGCGGCAGGTTGGCGATCCGGCTGGTCAGGAAATTGCGCGTCGCGCCTTCGCCCTGCCCTACGCCGCCAAAGCGGATATCGGTCACCATTTCGCCGTCGAGGTCCCCGTTCAGGATGATCGTCAGATCGTCATATTTGAGGCTGCGCAGCGCGCCAAAGGCAAAATTGGCGATCGCGCCGAGATTGCGGTTCGACAATTCGCCGACATAGGCAAGCGTGCCGCCGCCCGCGCGGGCATCGATCCGCCCGCCGACGATGCGCCCGCCCAGCCCGTCGAATTCGACCGGCAGCGTCCCGTCGAAAACTCCCGTCGCGTTGATATTGTCGAAGCCGAAGCTTTGCAGGAACACCGCGGCGTCGACCCCGACGATATCGAACGACAGCCGCCGTGCCTGCGCCGCGCTGAAATCGAGCGTCGTCGGATGCAGCACCAGCTGCCCGCCCGCGAACGGCCAGCTTCCGCCCTCCACCCTGATGCGGTTGTCGCCGAGCAGCTGATATTCGATTGCGCCGTCTACCACCGGGATGCCCGGATTGATCTCGACCACCTTCGCAATCTGTCCCGGCGCCGAGCGAAGCCCGATCAGGTCGTCGAAGGTCAGGGTCGTCGTCACGCCCTTCACCGGGCCGAAAGCGGCGGCAAGATCGGCATTCGCCGTCGCAAAGGTGCCGCGGCTGGTGACCCCGGCGTCATTCCATTCGATGCGCCCGTCGCCGACGACCGATCCGCTGACGTTCGCGACGACGCCCTTCGCCAGATAGCTGAGCTGGTCGGGCTGGAAGGCGTCGGTGAAGCGAAGCTCGCGCACGATCAGGTCGGCCGCTCCGCTGCCGTCGGCGAGCCGGTGACGGATGACCGCATCGAGGATTTTCGTTCCCGTGGTGCGCTCGCTGAACCCTGCCGTCGCGGCGATGGCGCCTCCTGCGAAGCGCAGCGTCGCGTTGTTGCTGACGAGCGGATAGAAACGTGCCTCGATCTCGCTGTCGGTCAGCAACAGCCCGCCGTTCAGTATCAGCGCGTCCCGCTCCCAGCGCCACTGCCCGGCAATCTCGCTCATGTTCAGCGGCACCGCGCCGATCTTGCCGCTCGCGCCGCTGAGATCGCCCGCCATGCCTTGCGGCGTCCCGCGCCCGCTGATCGCATCCGCCGCGAAGCGGGTCACGCTGTCGCCGGCGCCAAGCCGGACGTCGGCGCGCGCGACCGACCAGCGCATCGTGGCGAGATCGATCGCGGCAGGACCGCTGTCGAAGGCGAAGGGCGACGCCCCGCTCGTCCCGCGCAGCCGGATCGTGGGCGCGCGGATGGCGCCGCCCAGCCCGCCGGGTCCGGCGGTCAGCAACGGTGCGCCCGGGCGGCTGCACAGGTCGATGGCGACGGGAGCCAGCCGGAAGCCTGACACGGCGACCCGCTGCGCCGACACGCGGCTGCACCCGCCGTTGAGCGCGAAATCGCCCGTCGGTGCGAGCGTCCCGGCGATCGGCACGCGCAGCCCGTCGACCCGCCCGCCCGCGAGCGGCCCCGACAGCTCGGCGACGCTGGCGAAGCGGAGCAGGCCGCCCGGGGCGCCCGAAAAACGCACCGGCGTCAGCGCGAGCCGCGCTCCCCCCGCACTATAGGGAACAAGGTTCGCAAGGCCCGCGAGGGTCCCGTCGGCGCGGCGTTCGAGGTCGATCGTCCCTGCGGGCAGATCGCCGCCGCCGAAGCTCCAGCGCCCGTCGGCGACGACCGCGGGCTCCGGCGCGCCGAACAGATAGGCGATGCGGCTCCCGGGATCGCCGGTGAAATGGGCGCCGTTCGCGCCCGCAAGCTCCGGCGCGACCAGTTCGAAGCGCGACGCCGTGCCCTCGCCCGCCAGCGCGAACCTTGCGCTGCCGCCGACATTCGCCAGCATTTGCGCCAGCGCGGCCCCGGCGCGGCCGACGAGCGGCCCGACCGGCGTGCCCGCCAACCGCTCGCCGCCACCGGCAATCGAACGCCGCAACGCCTCGCTCGCGCTCGCGCGGGCAAAACGGATGCTTCCGTCGAGCGCGGGCGCTTTTTCGCCCACGACGCCCTTCGCCTCGACATGGACGGTTTCGGCCGCGAAATCGGTGCCCCGCAGCCGCGCCATTTCGGCGTTGATGTCGAGCGTCGTCTTCTTCGCATTGCCATCGAAACGCGCCAGCACGCCCAACCGGTCGGCGCGCGTCGCGCCGGCGACGAGCGCCGCAATGCTCGCATCCGCCTCGCCTTTCCAGCTCCGCAAATCCTCGGACAGCGACACGTCGAGCGCGATCTGGGGCGATGCTGCGGTCACGCCGCCCTCGGCGCAGCGCAATGCCGCACCGCGCAGCGGACCGACGAACTGCGGCCGCACGTCGCGCACCAGCAACGTGCCATAGAAAGTGATGTCGTGCCCCTCGCACCCCGCGGCGGCGACGCGCGGCGCAACGAGGCCCAGCTTGCCGGTAAAATCGGTGCGCAGATTGCCGCGGCCGTTCAGCGCCGCGCCGATATCGCCCCACGGCGTCTCGACGCGGGCGCGGGCGTCGTCGAGCCGCACCGAGATATCGGGCAAGGCAAGGGGATCGGTGCTCGCAGGATCGCGAAACTTGTCGAGCGCGCCGAGCGACAGCCGTCCGTCGGCGAACCGACCGTAAAGCCGCACGCCCTCGGCGTGGATCGCCGAGACATAGGGGCCCGACCAGCCATAGCCGAGGAAGATTTCGACGCGTTTCGCGGTCAGGTCGGGCCGCGCCGGATCGCCGATCACCACGTCCGACAATTTTTCGCTGCGAAAGCCGATCGCGTCGATCCGGTAGCTCGCCGGAACCCCGCGACTGCCGAGCTGGTCGCTGATGAATTCGTCGGCGATCGGCTCCCGCGCCAGCCACACCCCGCCGACGACGACGATCACGGCGGCGGCGGTCATCCAGCGCTTCTTGAACAGCACAGTATGGAATTTCCGGCGCCGTATCGGCGCGTCGCTCTCGACAACCTCCATCATGGCGCTTTCTTCTTGTCGTCACGCGCCCCGAAGGGTCCGCCCTGTGCAGCGAGATAACGCCGAAATGGCGCAATTGGCTGCAGGAAACAGGACGTTGCCATAAGCCCGAAACCTTATGGCCGTTGAGTGCGCCCCACAAGGCGGTTATTCGGACTTCATGGGGGAAGCCGACCATTCGGGACATCGTGCGCGGCTGCGCGGCCGCCTGCTCGACGCGGGCGGCGACGCGCTCGCCGACTATGAGCTGGTCGAATATCTGCTTGCCCTCGCCATCCCTCGCCGCGACACCAAGCCGCTCGCCAAGCGACTGCTCGCGGAGTTCGGTTCGCTCGCGCAACTGGTCAGCGCCGACCCCGAATCGCTGCGCCGCATCGACGGGCTCGGCGATGGCGCGATCGCGGCGCTCAAGATCGTCCAGGCGGCGAGCCTGCGGATGCTGAAGGGAGAGTTTCGCGACAAGCCCCTGCTCTCAAGCTGGGACGCGTTGCTCGACTGGCTTCGCGCCGACATGGGCCCGATCGACGTCGAGCGCGTCCGCATACTCTATCTCAACGCGCGCAACATGCTGATTCGCGACGAACTGGCGAGCGAGGGGTCGATCGACCAGTCGGCGATCTATGTCCGCGAAGTGGTCAAGCGCGCGCTCGAACTCGGCGCTTCGGCGATCATCCTTGTCCACAATCACCCGAGCGGCAGCCCCGAACCGAGCCGGCAGGATATCGCGATCACCCGCGAAATTGCCGATGCCGCGGGCAAGCTCGGGATCGCGCTCCACGACCATATCATCATCGGCGGGTCCGATCATCGCAGCTTTCGCGCGATGGGCCTGCTCTGACAAACGCGCCGATTTGACTTACGCGCCAGGCTCGGACACTCTGCGCGCCATGCAAAGCAAACGCGGCCTTCTCCGCTTCCGCCATCATGGAGGACAGCTTCTCGCGGGCTTCTAGCCCCGGGTTCCGGCGCGATTGCCCCGAACCCGGGGCCCTTTCCTTCCAACATTGCCGCGCGCGGACGAATTCCGCGCGCCAGCCGGAAAGTCCGCGCCATGACCAAGAAGACCAAGGGGGCCGCGATGCCCCCGATCCGCATGATCGACAGCGAAGCCGACGCTCTCACCGAATTGACGCTGCAACAGCAACGCGATTCGATCCGTTTTTGCGAACTGCTGCTCGACGAGATCGACCGCGCAGCGATCTGCGACCGCGCCGATATCCCGGCGAACGTCGTCACGATGGGATCGCAGGTCACCTTTCGCGATGAGAAAAGCGATGCCGAGCGCACGGTGCGCCTCGTCTATCCGGGCGAAGCCGACATATCGGCGGGCAAAATGTCGATCCTGACGCCGGTGGGGGCCGGCCTGAT
>PNJO01000185.1 GCA_013821905.1 Sphingopyxis sp.
TCCCACCGGTCGAGCGCCGGATCGCGGTGACGACGGCCCTCGCCGCGCCGCCGCAGCAACCGTCCGATCGCGACCAGCCCCGCCGTACCGCCCAGCCACCACAGCCACAGCAAGGGGTCGGCGAGCGGGGCCCGGCCCGCCTCGCCGGTCATGCCGAGCGCGACGAAGAAAGCGAGAATCAGCGCCGCCCACGGCATCGCATAGGGCGACGGCGCTTCCCACGCCGCGACGATGTCGGGGTCGAAACGATATTCGCCCTCGGGACAATGCTGCCGCATCGCCGCCAGAAACTCGCGAATGCGCCGCTTCGGCAGATAATCGCGCCACGCGCTGCCGCTCGGCGGGCGGGTCAGGTCGGCGAGCGCCTCTTTCGAATAGGCCGTCTGGTCGGCCTCGATCTTGGCGAACCAATTTTCGGCGGCGGCGCGCTGCCCCGCTTCGCTGATCGGCCAGCCGGTCCCGACCCGCTGCGATTGCCGCACCCAGCCATAGTGCCAGCTCGCGAGCCGCAGCAGGAAGACCGCATCGACCCCGTGATCGAGCGCCAGATACGCCAGCCGATGCTCGGCGTCCTCCGCGGCGTCGACCGCCTCGAGCGCGGGCTCGTCCCACAGCGCCCGCATTTCGCGGTCGAGCGCGGCCTCGCGCCCTTTCGCATCGCCCTCCAGCGCCGCCTCGATCGCGGCGAACCGCGCTTCGACCCGATCGACCGCCGGTTCCCTCGCCCACGGCCCGGCCGGTTCGGGCTCCAGCCGGATCGTGATCGAAGCGGCCGGTGCCAGCGGGCTGCCGTCGATCGACCAGACGGTTTCGCCCTCGCCCGCCGCTTCCCCGCTGCCGGTTTCGTCGACTGCCTCGGCAGACATGGCGTCCGGCTCGCCACCCTCGATCGCGCCGTCATCGTCGTCATCACCCTGATCGTCGTCGATCCAGCGCGCCTGCCACAGCGCGTCGTCATAGGTCTTGCGCAGCGCGATGAACTTCGCGGGCTCGGCTTCGACGTCGATTTCTTTGAGCTTCTTCGCATAGGCGCGCTTGATCGCCCGCTCGTCGCCCGTCCGGTCGATCCCCAGCGTGCTCCACGGCGGCCGGCGGCGGCTCACAGATATTGCTCGCCGTCCATCGCATCGATCGCCTTTTCGAGTTCGGCGCGCGCCGTCTCGATCTCGCGGGGGTCCTGCCGTGCCATCACGCCCTCGAAATGCGCGATCCATTCGCCGACCACCTGCCGCTCGTGGCCGAGGCGGTTTTCGAACAGCTGGTTGGCGCGCGCGAGCGTCGCGGCGTTGGCCGCCTGGTCGCGCGGGTGGACCTTCAGCGCCTCGAGCAGCTGGCGGCGCTTGGCGAAATCGGCCTCGCTCTCGCGATCCTCCTCGTCGCGGATGACGAGCTGGCGCCGCGTCCCCGTGCCCGGCACCTCGACGTCGATCTCGAGCAGCCCCGACACGTCATAGGTGAAGCGCACGTCGATACCGATCAGCCCGCGGTGATCCTTGGGCAGCGGCACGTCGAGCTGCCCCAGTTTGACGTTCTGCGCGACGAAGCGCGATTCGCCCTGATAGATGCCGAAGGTCACGACCTGCTGGTGCGCCTCCATCGGCGAAAACACCTCGCTGCGGCTCGTCGGGATCACCGTGTTGCGCTCGATGATCGGCGCGAACAGCCCGGTCGTGACCTTGCCGCTCGCGTCGCGGTGCGCGGTATCGACCCCCAGTGTAAAGGGGCAGACGTCGGTCAGGCGGATTTCCTTCAGCGCCGCGTCGCGGCTCTTGAGCCCCGCCTGCACCGCCGCGCCGAGCGCGATCGCATGGTCGGGATTGATCCGTGCATTGGGAAAGCGGCCGAACATGCGCGTCACCGCGCGGCGGACGAGCGGCATCCGTGTCGCACCGCCGACCATGACGATTTCGGACAGCGTGTCGGCGCGCACATTGCCGTCGCGCAGCGCGCGCAGCACGGGGTCGCGCAGCCGGTCGACCAGCGGCTGCGCGCGCTCCTCGAACGCCGCCGCGGTGATGTCGCATGCCAGCGCCTCGCCCTTCCACACGATCTGGAACGGCGCGCTGTCGCTCTCCGACAGGGCGCGGCGCGTGCGCTCGGCGGCGGCGCGCAGCACCTCGTCGAGCATCGCCGTCTCGGCGGGTTTCGCCTTCAACGCCTCGCCCAGCGCATCGCGCGCCAGCGCGACGATCGCCGCGTTGAAATCCTCGCCGCCCAGCCGGTTGTCGCCCGCCGAGGCGCGCACCTCGATCACGCCGTCGAAAATCTCGACCAGCGACACGTCGAACGTCCCGCCGCCGAGGTCGAAGACGAGGAAGGGCCGCTCCTCCTCCAGCTCGTGGATGCCATAGGCGAGCGCCGCCGCGGTCGGCTCGTTGATCAGCCGCTCGACATTGAGTCCCGCCAGCTCGCCCGCGCGCCGCGTCGCCTTGCGCTGGCGGTCGTTGAAATAGGCGGGAACGGTGATGACCGCGCCGGTCACCGGCGCGCCCAGAAATGCCTCGGCGTCGGCTTTCAGCGACCGCAGCACCATCGCCGACAATTCCTCGGGGCGATAGCTGCGCTTGCCGAGCCTCACCTCTTCGGCGGTGCCCATCCGGCGCTTGAAGATCGCCGCCGACAGACCGGGATGCGTCGCCTGCCGCTCGCGCGCCGCGATGCCGACGAGCAGCGCGCCATCGTCGCCGACGCTGACCGCCGAAGGCGTCAGCAGCTCGCCGACCGCATTGGGAATCAGCTCCGGCCGCCCGTCGCGCCACACCGCAACGGCACTGTTCGTCGTGCCGAGATCGATCCCCACCAGCATAAAGGCTTGTTCCCCCGCACTGCCTGCCCGCGACCGACCTAATGGCTGCCGGCGCGGTTGAAAAGACCGTCCGGCAAGTGCTTCGCGGACCCGAATATTTTTTGGCGCGCGCTCGTCCCGCCGGTCATGCGCCGCAACCCCGCGGAATGCCTTGCTCCCGCCCTGCGAAGCGTCCATCACACGCGACGAGACGAATCAAAATATCGACGAGTCGAGTCCCTGATCTGTCATTTACCGTCTTGCATCGCTGCGCCGACGTGGCACTATAGATGGTGGGTCAACCACGGGGGCACCCCAAGAAATAGTATTCGGCTGCGAATGGCGGAATTCCGTCGCCCATCCCATATGGGCACGGGAAAACCCTCGCCGCGCGCCGAAAACGGGTGCCACGGGGGCAGGTAAGATGCTAAGACTGGGGCTTCGCCCCGAGTCGAACAAGACAGGAACAAATCGCGCCGCGCGCGCGTTCAGATCGGGGGCGAATAGAATGGATTTTCGGGAAACGGAACGGGTGGAGACGAACGACGTGGCGACGGTGGAACTGACGAAGAATGAGGCCCCGGCGGCACCCGAATCGAAGGGCGAATCGACCCCCGATGCGAAGCCGGCGGCGAAGCTGAACGACAGCAGCGAGCCCAAGGTGCACGCGCGTCGATTCGACGTCGTGACGGACAAGAGCCGCGACGCGCTGCTCACCGACTTCGGCAAGGAAACGCTCGAGGACCGCTACCTGCTGCCCGGCGAATCGTACCAGGACCTGTTCGCGCGTGTCGCCGACGCCTATGCCGACGATCAGGATCACGCGCAGCGCCTCTACGACTATATCTCGAAGCTCTGGTTCATGCCCGCCACTCCGGTGCTCTCGAACGGCGGCACCGGCCGCGGCCTGCCGATCAGCTGCTACCTCAATTCGGTCGACGACAGCCTCGAAGGCATCGTCGGCACGTGGAATGAGAATGTCTGGCTCGCCAGCCGCGGCGGCGGCATCGGCACTTACTGGGGCGCGGTGCGCGGCATCGGCGAACCCGTCGGCCTCAACGGCAAGACCAGCGGCATCATTCCCTTCGTCCGCGTGATGGACAGCCTCACCCTCGCCATCTCGCAGGGTTCGCTCCGCCGCGGCTCGGCCGCCTGCTACCTCGACATCTCGCACCCCGAGATCGAGGAGTTCCTCGAGGTTCGCAAACCCTCGGGCGACTTCAACCGCAAGGCATTGAACCTTCACCACGGCGTCCTCATCACCGACGAATTCATGGAGGCCGTCCGCGACGGCAAGGAATTCGACCTGCGCAGCCCCAAGGACCAGAGCGTCCGCGGCACCGTCGATGCGCGCTCGCTGTTCCAGAAGCTCGTCGAAACGCGCCTCGCGACCGGCGAGCCCTACATCATCTTCATCGACCAGGTGAACCGCATGATGCCCAAGCATCATCGCGACCTCGGGCTCAAGGTCTCGACCTCGAACCTCTGCTCGGAAATCACGCTGCCCACGGGGCGCGACCATCTCGGCAACGATCGCACCGCGGTCTGCTGCCTCTCGTCCTTGAACCTCGAAACCTGGGACGAATGGAACGGCGACAAGCAGTTCATCGAGGATGTGATGCGGATGCTCGATAACGTCCTCCAGGACTATATCGACCGCGCCCCGCCCGAAATGGCGCGCGCCAAATACAGCGCCAGCCGCGAACGCTCGGTCGGCCTCGGCGTCATGGGCTTCCACAGCTTCCTTCAGGCGCGCGGCCTGCCGTTCGAGGGCGCGATGGCGAAATCGTCGAACCTGCGCATCTTCAAGCATATCCGCGCGCAGGTCGATCAGGCGTCGATGCTGCTCGCCAAGGAACGCGGCCCCTGCCCCGACGCCGCCGATCAGGGCGTGATGGAGCGTTTCAGCTGCAAGATGGCGATCGCGCCGACCGCGTCGATCAGCATCATCTGCGGCGGCACCAGCGCGTGCATCGAGCCGATCCCGGCGAACATCTACACGCACAAGACGCTCTCGGGCAGCTTCTCGATCCGCAACCCGCACTTGGAAGCGCTGCTCGTCGACAAGGCGAAGAACAGCGACGCGGTGTGGAATTCGATCCTCGAAAAGGGCGGCAGCGTCCAGCACCTCGACTTCCTGACGCAGGACGAGAAGGACTGCTACAAGACCAGCTTCGAGATCGACCAGCGCTGGCTGCTCGAACTCGCCGCCGACCGCACGCCCTATATCGATCAGGCGGCGTCGCTGAACCTGTTCATCCCGGCCGACGTCGAGAAATGGGACCTGCTGATGCTCCACTATCGCGCGTGGGAGCTCGGCATCAAGTCGCTCTATTACCTCCGCTCGAAATCGGTGCAGCGCGCCGGCTTCGCGGGCGGGGTCGAGGCCGACAATACCGCCGAGGCGCCGAAATATGAGCTCAGCGCCGAAAGCACCGATTACGACGAGTGTCTGGCCTGCCAGTAACAAGTCTCCAAGTGCAGGAGGACCTGCTGCGACGATGTTCTACGTTCTGATCTTCAGCCTTTTCTCGATCGGCTATGGCCTGTGGGCCATGCGGCATCCGAATGAGATCGCTGAACAGAACCGCGAATTCATCGAGAGCGGCAAGGAAGTCTATTTTGAACAGCGCCGGAGCTGGGAAGCCTATGGCAATACCCCGGTTACCGATTCCGGCGAGGTTTATCGGCGCGGCCGCAAGGAAATCCTGTTCGGACTTTTGGGCCTGATCCTTGCCGCCCTGCTCTATTTTCTGGATTGAAGGACGAAATCACCATGCCGCTTTTGGAAGCCCGCAAGACCTACAAGCCCTTCGAATATCCCTGGGCCTATGACTTCTGGAAACGCCAGCAGCAGATCCACTGGATGCCCGAGGAAGTGCCGCTGGGCGAGGATTGCCGCGACTGGGCGCAGA
>PNJO01000186.1 GCA_013821905.1 Sphingopyxis sp.
GCCGATGCCGCGCTGCAGCACCTCCATGTCGAAATGCGGCGAACGGGGGTTGGTCGACAGGCGGTCGGGGGGCGTATCGGTCATGTCACTACTTCCAGAAAAAACGATGGCGCGGCCCTAGGACCTTTCCCGGCAAGGCGCAACGCCTTGCCGGACAAGAAAGGTCCCCCGGTGACCGCGGGACCGCGCCACCATCGTCCATGGGAAGGGGGCTTTTAGAACCCGGCCTTCAGCGTCACGAAGAACTGCTGCGGCGCCCCGGCGAGCAGCGTCTGGGCATCGCCGCTGTTGGCGAAACCGTTGGTGCCGATCGTCGAGACATATTCCTTGTCGAACAGGTTGGTCGCATTGGCCTGGATCGACACGCCGTTGAGCATCCCGTCGGTGAAGCGATAGCCGATGCTCGCATCGACGATCACGAAGCCGCCGACCTCGGCGTCATTCTCGAACGAATAATAGCGCTTCGACGTGTAATTGGCGCCGACGCGCGCGAAGAGATTGCCATTGTCCCAGGTAATCTCGCCCTTGGCGAGATGCTTGGGCGAATTGACCACCGTCTTGCCCGCGGTCGCCGCGACCACCGCGCCCGCCGCGTTCACGACATCGTCCTGATATTCGGAGTCGTTATAGGCGTAGGAGGCGAAGAGCGAGAGGTCGGGGGTGACGCGGAAGGTGCCCGCCGCCTCGACGCCCCACGAGCGCACGTCGCCGACATTCTGCAGGATCGCCGGATTGCCCTGGATGCCCGAACCATTGGCGAAGGCGATGATGCGATCCTTGAAATCGACATAATAGCCCGCGATCACGCCCTGGAAGCGCGACGCCTTGGTGCGGAAGCCGAGTTCGTAGGTGGTCGAGGTTTCGGGCTTCAGGTCGAGCGCGTCGAAACCCGCCTGCGTCGTCGCGAAGGGACCGCCCGTCGCCGAGCTTTCGAAGGCGCGCAGATTCTCGGTGTAGCTCGCGAAGATCTCGTTATCGTCGTTCAGGCGATAGAGCAGACCCGCCTGCGGCAGGAACCAGTCCTTTGCCTCGGTGCGGCCGGCCGCGAGGCCGCCGCGCACGATCGGCGTCGCATCGTTGGTGACGCGCAGCCCCTTCCAGCCCGCGTTGATCTGGAAGCTGCCCAGATCGAGCGTGTCCTGCACATGATATTGCAGCGTCTGGGTGTTGAAATCGAACTCCCACTGGGTCGCCAGCGGATCCTTCGGGAAATCGAGGCTGCCGCGGCTCGGCGCGCCGGTGGTGTTGGCGAGCCCATAGAAGCGGCGCGCCTGGTTGAAGTCATTATCCTCGTACCACATGCCGAGTTCGAGCGTGTTGGCGCCCAAGGTGAAGCTGCTCGACGCGACGATGCCGTAGCGCTCGATTTCATATTCGGTGGTGCGGATGGTGATCGGCGCGCCGCCGGGGGTGGTCACATAGGGGGTGAACCACAGGCCGCGGCCCTTGTTGCCGTGATAATAGCCGGTCGCCTTGAAATGCCAGACATCGTTGAACGGCACATCGACGCCGACGCCCGCCAGCCAGTCCTTGCGCAGGCCCGCGGCGTCGTAATAGGCGTCGTCGACCGTCGCGATCGGCGCCGGGAAGGTCTCGCCGACCCCGGCATAGGGCGCGACGAAGGGCGTGCCGAGCGGCAGGCTGCCGTTCGCGATGCCGGTGTTATAGGCCGCGCGCGCGACCTGGTTCTGGTAGATTTGCGCGACGCGGACGGCGAGGTCCCAGTCCTTCGCATAATTGTCCCAGTCATAGCCGAGGCGGCCGATCATCTCGGCGCTCAGATCCTGATAGTCGTTCTCGCGGCGGTCCGAATAGTTGACGAAGCCGAAGAATTCGCCGTCGCCCGCGGGCTGGACGATGCGCGCATTGACCTGGTGCTGGCGCTGGACGCCGTCGCCCTTCCACTTGTCGGCGTCCTGCCAGGCATAGCTCAGCGACAGGCGCGTGCCGCCTGCGAACAGCTCGCCGCTGTCGAGGCGGGCAAAGACGCGCTTGTTGTCGTCGCTGCCATAGGTGCCCGCGACTTCGACGCCGAATTCCTGCGCCGGAGCGCGCGAGAAGAATTCGATCGTGCCGCCGAGGTTGCTCGACGAGGCCGCGGCGAGCGCGCCCGCACCCTGCGCCACTTCGACGCGGCCGACATTTTCGCTGATGATCGCACGGCTGATGTGCAGGCCGTTGTGGTTGCCATAGCTCATGTCGCCGAGCGGAATGCCGTCGAGCGTGAAGCCGAGCTGGTTCTGGCTGAAGCCGCGGATCGAGATGCGCGACGACCATTCATAGGCGCCGAACGGATCGGCGGCCTGGAAATTGACGCCGGGCAGCTTGTCGATCGCCTTCAGGGGGCTGATGCCCGACACTTCGAGCGCGATGTCGGCGGCACCGACCTCCTGCACCTGGCGCGCTTCGCCGCGGCCGAGCACGATGATCTCGTCACCGTCGAACGTCGCTGCGTCGGCGGCGGCATCGCCCGCCGCTTCTTCGGCAAACGCCGGCGTCGCCGCCAGCACCGCCAGCGCGGCCACACCGGCCCGCAGGCCGTTCCTGAAACAAGTCGTCATGCCTGTATCCCCTTTTCCGGCGCCGGAATGGCGCCGCGATCGCGGGGGCTCTACGGCGGTCAGATTGCTGCACTGCGGCGAAGGCATGACCGCGCGATGACGGGTCGATGAAGCATCTGTGAAACAGACGGAAAACCGGCCTCAGGCCGCGGCGCGCGACGCCCGCCCGTGCCGTTCTCCCGCCAGCGCGAGGCGCTCGGCGACCGGATAGAGATGCTCGTTCTCGCGGTCGATCCGCTGGCCGAGCGCGGCGAGCACCGCCGCCGTCTCGGCGCGGAAGCCGTCCCAGTCGGCCTCGACCGCCTCCGCGGTCCAGCGCGCGTCATAGGCCGCGAAATCGCTGGCGATATGCCCCATCTCGTCGACGAAGGTCGCCGCCAGCCGCATCGCCTCGGCATCGCCGCTCGCGCGGAGGCGCGGATAGAGCGCCCAGTCCTCGCAGCGCAGGTGGCGCACCAGCGTGTCGCGCAGCATCCCGCGCACCGCGGCCAGTTCGGTCGGGCGCGGCGGACGGGCGGCCGCGATCAGCGTCGTCAGGAAGCGCGACAGCGTCTCGATCGCCGCATGTTCGGCGCGCAGCCGCTCGATTTCCCGGATTTTGGGCATGATGGTTCCCGCATGAGCGGTCCCTCTGCTCATGCCATAGAAAAGGCGCGTGAAAAGAAGGTAAAGGCCCGCTTGTTCATGCGCGCGGCAGCCGGCGGGCGGGGCGGGCTACCGCCGGCCGCCGGAACGATAGCGCGACGGCGGCACGCCGAACCGCCGCGCAAAGGCGGTCGCGAAATGGCTGGGCGTCGCAAAGCCGACCGCCAGCCCGATGCCGGTGACGGGCTCGTCGGTGCCGCGCAGCAGCCGCGCCGCCTCCTCGAGGCGCGCGCGCAGCACATATTGCCAGGGCGACAGGTGAAAGGCCTGATGAAAGGCGCCGGTGAAGCGCCGCACGTCCATGCCGACGAGCGCGGCGAGCGACGCGAGGCTGTGCCGCGCATCGAGCTCGTCGCGCACGGCTTGGGCCAGCCGCGTGCGGTCCGAAGCCGACAGGCCGCGCCGCGCCGCGCGCGCGCCGCGACCGGCGTAGCGCGCGGCCAGCCAGCATTGCAGGTCCGCCGCGGTCGCGGTCGCCGCCATCGCGGCTAGATCGTCCGCATCGCCGCGCGCGACGAGCCCCGCGAGCCGCGCCGCGGCGGCGGCGAGCGCCTCGTCGCGATGCTGCATCCGCGCGGGCAGCGGCGCGTCGGCGAGCAGCGCGGTCGGAACGCGCAGCTCGATGAATTCGGCGCGCTCGCCCTGCGCCAGCGCGGCGTAGCGACAGGCGGCGGGGATCATCCAGATGTCGCCCGGCGCCGGGATCGCCCGGCCCGAAGGACCGGCCGAAAATTCGCATTCCATCCGGTCGAGCCGGCCGCCGAGATGGACGACGATCGCATGATGATCCTCGTCGAATGCCCAGTCGGTCGGTTCGGCGAGGGTCTCGGTCGCGGCGGTGATGCCGAGCGCGCCGATCTGCACCTCGCGGCGCGCGACGACGGTCCGCCGCGACCGCGGCCGGATGCCATCCCAGACGTGCCACGTCGCGTCGCGCAAGACCCCACCTCGCGAGTCCCCACGACTCGCCATGCCGGATGTTGAAACTGCGCCGGAATTGGAAAGCGGGCAAGATCAAAGCCCCTTATCCCGGCGCCCTCCCCCTCGCTTCACCCTTCAAAGGAGACCGAATCATGACCGACCACAGCATCCAGGGAAAGACCGTGCTGATCGCCGGCGGCGCCAAGAATCTCGGCGGCCTCGTCGCACGCGACCTCGCCGCGCACGGCGCACGCGCGGTCGCGATCCACTATAACAGCGCGGGCGCCGCGGCCGCCGCCGGGGAAACGCTCGCCGCGATCCGCGCGGCGGGCGCCGAGGCCGTCGCCTTCCAGGCCGACCTCACCACCGCGGGCGCGGTCGAAAAGCTGTTCGCCGACACGATCGCCGCGGTCGGCCGCCCCGACATCGCGATCAACACGGTGGGCAAGGTGCTGAAGAAGCCTTTCACCGAGATCGGCGAGGCCGAATATGACGAAATGACCGCGGTCAATTCGAAGACCGCCTTCTTCTTCCTCAAGGAAGCGGGCAAGCACCTCAACGACAATGGCAAGGTCTGCACGCTGGTGACCTCGCTGCTCGGCGCCTTCACGCCCTTTTACGCCGCCTATGCGGGCACCAAGGCGCCGGTCGAGCATTTCACCCGCGCCGCGTCGAAGGAGTTCGGCGCGCGCGGCATTTCGGTGACCGCGATCGGCCCCGGCCCGATGGACACCCCCTTCTTCTACCCCGCCGAGGAAGCCGACGCACAGGCCTATCACAAGAGCGCCGCCGCGCTCTCCGCCTTCACCAGCACCGGGCTCACCGACATCGCCGACATCGTGCCGTGGATCCGCATGCTGGTCTCCGACGGCTGGTGGATGACCGGCCAGACGATCCTGGTCAACGGCGGCTACACGACCAAGTGACCCCTCCCCCTGCGGCCGTCCGCGGCCGCAGAGGGCTTTGAACGCCGGCCGTTCGCGGCCGCAGGAATTGCGCCAAGGTATCAGACCAGCAGGTATCCGGTTTTCGACCAACGCTCCAACCCGGCGTGCGTGCCCGTCAATCGGTGCCCTTCTGCTCCGACTGCGCGAATATTCTGTCGATCCCAGCCAGCACCCGTTCGAGGCGGGGGATCACGAAATCCATGAAGGCGCGCAACTTCAAAGGTTGGAGCGCCTGAGCGGCGTGGACCAGATGCACGGGGATCGGAGCGGGGCCATGGTCTGCGAGAACCGGCACGAGAGAGCCTTCGCGAACCGCGCCCCAAGCCTGATAGGACATGATCCGGGCGAAACCGAGACCGTTGCACGCGCCGTCGATGACGGCGTCGGCGGTATTGACCGAAAAACGGGGGCGGATCGAAATAGACGTCGCGCGGGAGGCGACGACGAACGGCCACTGCCGGTAGCTCTGCAACCCCTCGAACGCAATACAGGCATGATCGGACAGATCCTCCGGAATCTTTGGCACGTCGTTAGATGCCAGATAGGCAGGGCTGGCGCAGACAACCCAGCGAACGGTACCGACCCGCCTGGCAATAAGGCTGCTG
>PNJO01000187.1 GCA_013821905.1 Sphingopyxis sp.
ACCAGCCAGAGCCATTTCAGCCGCGCCTTCCGCGCCTGGTTCGGCATCGCGCCGAGCGACTATCGCCAGCAGGAACGGCGCGGGCTTCACTGAACGGAGAAGGATATGACCGAAGCGACGGCGGCGGTGGTGCGCCAGCCCGGTGGCGATTTCACGATCGAGGCGATCGAGGTCGAGGCGCCGCGCGCGGGCGAGGTGCGCGTGGCGATAGCGGGCGTTGGCCTCTGCCACACCGACCTGATTTTTCGCGACCAGTTCGCGCCCTTCGCGCTGCCCGGCGTGCTTGGCCATGAAGGCGCCGGGGTGATCGAGGCGGTCGGCGAGGGCGTCGAGGGTCTCGCCGTCGGCGATGAAGTCGTCGTCGGCTTTTCGAGCTGCGGCGCCTGTCCGCGCTGTGACGAGCATCTGCCGAGCTATTGCCAGAACTTCGTGCCGCTGAACTATGCCGGGATGCGGCTCGACGACGGATCGACCGCCTATGCGAAGGATGGCGAGCGCGTCACGTCGCATTTCTTCGGCCAATCCTCTTTCTCGGCGCTCACGATCACGCGGGCGCGCAACGTCGTGAAGGTCGATACGTCGCAGGTCGCGCTCGAACTGCTCGGGCCGCTCGGCTGCGGGTTCCAGACCGGCGCGGGCGGGGTGATGAACTCGCTCGCCTGCCCGGCAGGGTCGAGCATCGCCATTTTCGGCGGCGGTCCGGTCGGGCTCGCCGCGGTGATGGGCGCGGTGATCCGGGGCTGTTCGACGATCATCCTCGTCGAACCGATTGCGGCAAGGCGCGAGATAGCGATCGGACTGGGCGCAACGCATGTCGTCGATCCGGCCGAGGCCGGCGACCTCGCGGAGGCCCTGCGCGCTATCGTCGCTGCCGGCCTCGACTTCGCTTTCGACACCAGCGGCGTCGTGCCCGTCATCGAGGCGGCACTTGCCGCGCTCGGCAGTCATGGCGCGCTTGGCCTCGTCGGCGTGCCGGCCAAGGCGGATGCGGCGATCAGCGTCAATATCGCCGCGTTGATGACCCCCGGCCACCGCATCATCGGGATCATCGAAGGCGACAGCGACCCGCAGAGCTTCATTCCCGAACTGATCGCGCATCACGCGGCGGGGCGTTTCCCGTTCGACCGGCTCATCACGACCTTCCCGCTCGCCGAGATCAACGAAGCCCTCGCGGCGCAGGCGCGCGGCGAGTGCATCAAGGTTGTGCTGATTCCTTAAGGAGACCCGACATGGATTTCGACCGTGACTATGCGATGCTGATCGGCGGCCAGCTCGACAGCGGCAGCGCCCGTTTCGATGTGCTCAATCCCGCGACCGAACAGGCGATCGGGAGCGCGCCCGAGGCGACGCCGGGCGATCTCGATCGCGCCATCGCCGCCGCGCGCGCGGCCTTTCCGGGCTGGGCCGCGACCCCTATCGCCGAGCGTAAGGCGACGCTGCACGCGATGGGGCAGGCGATCCTCGCCCATGCCGATGCCTTCAAACGCCTGCTTACCGCCGAACAGGGCAAGCCGCATGGCGAGGCCGAGGGTGAGGTGATGGGCGCGGGATACTGGCTGATGGGGGCGGCGTCGCTCGACCTGCCGGTGACGGTCAACGAGGACAGCGCCGAACGCTATAGCGAAACGCGGCACGTCCCGCTCGGTGTCGTCGGCGCGATCGCACCGTGGAATTTCCCGCTGCTGCTCGCGATGTTCAAGGTCGGCCCGGCGCTGCTGGCCGGAAACACGATGGTGCTGAAACCCTCGCCCTTCACACCGCTGACGACGCTGAAGTTCGGCGAGCTGGTCAAGGACATCCTGCCGCCGGGCGTGCTCAACATCGTCACCGGTGGAGACGCGCTGGGCCCGTGGATGACGAGCCATAAGGGGTTCGACAAGATCAGCTTCACCGGCTCGACCGCGACCGGTCGCCGGGTGATGGAATCGGCGGCGCCGACGCTCAAGCGCGTGACGCTCGAGCTCGGCGGCAACGACGCCGCGATCGTCATGCCCGACGTCGATGTCGAAAAGGTCGCCGAGGAATTGTTCTGGGCCGCGTTTCGCAACAACGGCCAGATCTGCATCGCGACCAAGCGCATGTATGTCCACAAGGACGTGTATGAGCCTCTCAAGGACGCGCTCGTCGCCTATGCGAAGACGGTGAAGGTCGGCGACGGGTCCGAACAGGGCACGCAGATCGGCCCGATCAACAATGAAGCGCAATACCGCCGCGTTCTCGACCTGATTCAGGACGCGAAGGACAAGGGCTACCAATTCCTGCTCGGCGGGGATGCGGCCGATGTGCCGGGCTATTTCATTCCCGTCACCATCCTCGACAATCCGCCCGAGGACAGCCGCATCGTGCAGGAGGAACAGTTCGGTCCGGTTCTGCCGCTCATCAGGTTCGACGATTATGACGACGTCGTCGCGCGCGCCAATGCGACCGATTTCGGCCTCGGTGGGTCGGTGTGGGGACAGGATGAGGACCGGGCGTTCGCAATCGCGCAGCGCATCGCGAGCGGCACCGTCTGGGTCAACGAGACCCAGCATCTGTCGCCGACCGCGGCCTTCGGCGGGATGAAGCAGTCGGGCGTCGGGGTCGAGGGAGGGCTCGAAGGGCTGCTCGAATATACCAATGCCCAGACGATCGTGCGGCGCAAGCGCGCGGGCGTTACGGCCTAGCCCTTCGGGACGCGCGGTCGGCCAGGCGGCCGCAGCTCGGCCTTTTTTCGAAAGTTTTTCTTTCGCTGCGCCCAGCGCGCGCCCACTTGCCCCTCGTGCGGACGCGTGCAAGGGACGCCGGCGCGGCAGCGATGAGGGACAATGATGCAGTTCGATGTGGTGATCGTCGGAGCGGGGCATGGCGGGGCGCAGGTCGCGGTGATGCTGCGCACACAGAAATTTGAGGGCAGCATCGCGATCATCGGCGACGAACCCGAACTGCCCTATGAACGCCCGCCGCTGTCGAAGGAATATTTCGCGGGCGAAAAGGAATTCGAACGTATCCAGCTCCGCCCCGCCAAATATTGGGACGAGCGCGAAGTGACGATGCTGCTCGGCAAGCGCGTCGTTAGCATCGACCCGGCGGGTCACACGGTAACCACCGAAAGCGGCGAAACCATCGGCTATGGCAAGCTCGTGTGGGCGACCGGCGGGAGCCCGCGGATGCTGCCGATTCCCGGCGGCGACCTGCCGGGCGTGCAGGGGGTCCGCACCCGCGCCGACGCCGATGCGATGAAGGCGGCGTCCGAAAATGCCAGGCAGATCGTCGTGATCGGCGGCGGCTATATCGGGCTCGAAGCGGCGGCGGTGCTGACCAAGGCCGGAAAGAAGGTCGTGCTGCTGGAGGCGCTGGACCGTGTGCTGGCGCGTGTCGCGGGCGAAGATCTGTCGCGCTTTTACGAAAAGGAACATCGCGATCACGGCGTCGATTTGCGGCTGGGCGTCTGCGTCGATGCGATCGAGGGCGAGGATCATGTGACGGGCGTGCGCCTGTCGGACGGCGAGGTCATCGCCGCCGATCTGGTGATCGTCGGCATCGGCATCGTGCCGGCAGTCGAGCCGCTGATCGCGGCGGGCGCCGAGGGCGGCAACGGCGTGCTTGTCGATCGCTTCTGCAAGACCAGCCTGCCGGACATCTACGCGATCGGCGACTGTGCGGCGCATGTGAACGATTTTGCCGAAGGCGCGACGATCCGGCTCGAATCGGTGCAGAACGCCAATGACCAGGCGAATGTCGTCGCCAAGGGCATCGTCGGCGACGAGGCGCCCTATCATGCGATCCCCTGGTTCTGGTCGAACCAATATGATCTGAAGCTCCAGACTGCAGGGCTGTCGACCGGGCACGATCGGGCCGTGCTGCGCGGCGATCCCGCGACGCGCAGCTTCTCGATCGTCTATCTGAAGGCGGGCAGGGTGATCGCGCTCGACTGCGTCAACGCCACCAAGGATTATGTGCAGGGCCGCATGATCGTCACCGCCGGTCTCGTCGCGACGCCCGAACAGCTTGCGGATACGGAGACGCCGCTCAAGGCGCTGCTTCCCGCCTGAATTCAGGCCGGCGGCGGGTCGGGCTGGGGAGCGTCGCCCAGCGCCTTCTTGAGCGTCGTCTTGATGTTGGCGAGCAGGCGGCGCAGCGCGATGATCACGATGATGGCGGCGATCGCGAGCAGGATGGCGATGACGATCGCGAGCGGCGGATAGGCGATCGCGAGGGCGAGCAGGCCGCCGGTCGCGACATCCTCGCCGGTCGAGACGGCGACATTGCTGAACGGTTCGGGGCTGACGTTCACGACCGCGCGCGTCGTCGCCTTGGCGCCGTGGCTGAGCAGCGCGCCGCCGCCGCCGAGCAGAAACGCGATCACCTGCCAGGCGGGGTCGGATGAATCGACCAGCGCCAGCGACAGCAGCGCGCCGCCGAGCGGGCGGATGATGCTGTGCACGCCGTCCCAGATCGAATCGACCCAGGCGACCTTGTCGGCGAGGAATTCGGCGATCGTGCCGACCGCGGCGACGCCGAGCACCCAAGGGTTGGCGAGAATCTGGAGCGACTGGAGATGTTCGGGCAGCGGGAGCCAGCCGAAGTGCATCGCAATGCCGGTCGCCAGGATCGTCAGATAGAGACGCCATCCGGCGAGCAGGCTGAGGCTGCCCGCCACGCCCATAATTTCGAGGATTCCCATAGGCCTGCTCCCACCGGTCAAGTCTGCGGGGCATAGTGCACCCGTCCTGACCCGGCTGCAATGGCCGGATGACAAGGCGCCGCAGCGCGGTTATCGCAAGGTTCGATGAGCGACGACACGCCCCCTCAGACCCTGCCCGATGGCGCGATTCCTGCTGCGACGCTGGTCATCATGCGGCCGGCCGCGAACGGCGGCGCGGACGAGATATTGATGGTCAAGCGCGCGACGACGATGGCGTTTGCCGCAGGCGCCGTCGTTTTTCCGGGCGGGCGCGTCGACCCCGACGATTATGAAGTCGCGCGGCGGCACGGCTTCTCCGCCGACGAGGCGGAGGGCGCCGCGCGCGTCGCTGCGCTGCGCGAAACGCTGGAGGAAACGGGGCTCGCCGTCGGCTGGCCCGGGCTGGCCGAGCCCGACGTAGCCGAGGTGCGCCGGGCGCTTCTCGGCGGCACCTTTCTGTCCGACATATTGGCGGCGCGCGATGAGGCGCTCCTGCTTGGCACGCTGGTGCCGTTCGCGCGCTGGTGCCCCAATTTCAAGGAAGCGCGAACTTTCGATACGCGCTTCTATGCCGTCGCCGCGCCTGCCCATCGCCACGAACTGACGGTCGAGGAGGCCGAGCACAGCCATATTTTCTGGTCGAGCGCTCCCGATACGCTGGCGCTGGCCGACCGCGGCGACGTGTCGGTGATCTTTCCGACCCGGCGCAATCTCGAGCGCCTGGCGCAGCAACCGGATTTCGCGCATTTTTCTTCGCATGCGCGGCAGTTTCCCGTCGAGCTGGTCACGCCGTGGATCGAGGAGCGCGACGACGGGACGCATCTCTGTATTCCGGGCCACCTCGGCTACCCCGTCACCAGCGAGCCGTTCGCGCGCGTCAGGCGGGGGTGAAAATGGGTCCAGTTGCGCAACTTTTTCCTAATTTAGCAAATTCCTAAGAATTGAGGCCGTAGGGCAAAACGTCGTTGCAATTATTCGCAACGATGCC
>PNJO01000188.1 GCA_013821905.1 Sphingopyxis sp.
CCGCGTCGCCCGTTCCGCAGAGCGCCTCTCCGACCTCCACGCACTTTCCCGCGCTTAAAGCGACAAAGGCGACATTTCGGACGCATCCGTCCGTCTCTTTTGTCGCTTTACGCCCGCTACCCGACCGTCAGCGTATAGGTCACCCGATAGTCGCTCGCATCGCCGTTGAGGGTCTTGGTGAACGTCCCCGGCACGTCACCGATGTCCACCGTCCCGATATTGTCGCTGCCGCCGATGTCGTCGAATTCGCGCAGCTGGAAACTCACCGGTTGCTCGAACGCGAAGTTCCGGTCGACGACCCAGCTTTCGCCGCGCTTGATCGAGAAGATTTCGCGCGATCCCTCGGGGAAGCGCTCGCCGGTGTTGAAGCGCAGGAAAAGCTGGTCGGGCAGGCCGAGGCCCAGTCGGCCCGTCAGTTTCACGGCCTCGACGCGGACATTCGAGAGCGTGTATTTCTTCGCCGCGGGCGCACTTGCCGTCACTGCGGCCGGGGGGGGCGGGGGCGCTTTCGGATCTTTGGCGAGCCGCGCAGCGCTCTCGCTCGCCAGCGCGGCATATCTCCCCGTCGGAAATTCGGCCAGATAGGCCTTGAACGCACTTTCCTTGTTTTCGGCCACCGCGCCTTTCCACATCAGATCTTCGAGCGCCGCGCGATTGCCGGCCGACGGCTGACCGGCGCGCGGCACCAGATAGACCGGCGTACCGGTGATGCTGGCGCTGACGAACGGTCGCTGGCTGCCGCCGGTCGCCGCAAGCACGTCGTCGCGGATCAGTCCGCCGAGGAGTTGCACCGGCGTGTCGGGCTGCGGCAGGCGCCTGGCGAGCGAGGCCGCGAAGGGCGAATTGGCGCTGGTGCCGTCGGCGGCGGTCTGTCCCGGCGCGGCGGCGAAGATGACGAGCACATCGTCGGCCTCGACCCCCGCCAGCCCGTTCGCCACCGCGCGCGTCCCCGACCGCCACGAGCGGCCGAAGGGATTGTTGCGGCACGAATCGAGGATCACCATGCGGATCTGCGCGCCCGACACCGACTCCATCATCCGGTCGAGGTTGATCGCCTCATAGGGCAGGTCGAGGTCGGATTTGAGCTGCGCGTCGGTCGGGATCAGCCAGTTCTTGCCCTGCGCCTCGATCCCGTGCCCGGCATAATAGACCATCGCGACGTCGGCGCCGTCGGCCTTGGCGCGGAAATCGCGCATCGCCTTCTGGAAGTCGTTGACCGCAAGGTCGGAGGCGACCGTCACATCGTCGAACCCCGCCGCCCGCGCCGATGCCGCAATGATCTTGATGTCGTTCGCGGGGTTCACCAGCCGGCTGGTGTTTGCATAGTCGCCGTTGCCGATCACCAGCGCAACCTTGCGTGCCTCGGCGCCGGTGGGCGCGAGCAGGAAGAGGGCGGTGAGCGCGATAAGCCAGAGTCGCATCATCTTGTCATCCCCCCGTCAGGCGAGCGGTCGCGCCGCGCCATATTCGATCCAGCCGAACGGCCGCGGCGTCTTGGGCATATAGGCGGCGCCCTGCCGGTCGACCGAAAAGCCGGCCCTTTCGTATGCGTCGCCGATCGGGCGGGTCAGGTGGCAATTGCCGCCGATGCGTTTCCACAGCGGTTCGATCCGCCGCTGCCATTTGGCGACTCCGGCATCGGGCGCGCGCCCATGCTCCAGAAACAGCGCGGTTCCGCCGGGTTTCAGCACCCGGCGGATTTCCGCGAGCACCGCCGACGGTTCGGTCACCGAGCAGAGCGTGAACGTCGTCACCACCGTGTCGAAGCGCCCGCTTTCGAACGGCATCGCCTCGCCGACACCGCCCTGGATATCGGCCTCGATGCCGCGCTCCGCCGCCGCCGCGCGGCTCATCGTCAGCAGTTCGGGCGAGGGGTCGAGGCCGGTAAAGCTCGCGATCCGCGCGGGATCATAGAATTCCATGTTGATCCCGCCGCCGCAGCCGAGTTCGAGCACGTCGCCCGCCGCCCCCGGCACGACCTTGCTCCGCGCCTTCATGATCTGCCCCTGCGAGCAGGCGCATTTAATGAGCCGCGGCACTCCGTGACGTTCCCACCAGCTTGCCATTCGCCAGTCTCCCCTTGGCGCGGAAGGTGAGCCTTGCTAGCGCGGTTGGCAACACCCATCTGTGCTTGTCCGCACAGCCCCGAAAAAGGGGCGGTTCCGCCCCGTCGAAGAAAGACCGTCATGCCCAAGGTTCACCATACCAAGATGCTCATCCTCGGCTCCGGCCCCGCCGGACTGTCGGCGGCCATCTATGCCGCGCGTGCCGGGATGCAGCCGATCGTCGTCCAGGGTATTCAGCCCGGCGGCCAGCTGACGATCACCACCGACGTCGAAAACTATCCGGGTTTTGCGGAGGTCGTGCAGGGCCCGTGGCTGATGGAACAGATGACGGCGCAGGCGATGCACGTCGGGACATCGCTGATCTGGGACACGATCGTCGACGTCGACCTGTCGCGCCGCCCGTTCAAGCTGACCGGCGACGCGGGCGACGTCTATATGGCCGAAACGCTCGTCATCGCGACCGGCGCGCAGGCGAAGTGGCTCGGCGTTCCGGGCGAGCAGGAACTGGGCGGCAAGGGCGTGTCGGCGTGCGCGACCTGTGACGGCTTCTTCTATCGCGGCAAGAAGGTCGTGGTGATCGGCGGCGGCAACACCGCGGTCGAGGAAGCGCTCTACCTCACCAACCACAGCGACGACGTGACGCTGATCCACCGCCGCGACAGCCTGCGCGCCGAAAAGATCCTGCAGGACCGGCTGATGGTCCATCCGAAGATCAAAATCCTCTGGAACAAGCGCGTCGAGCGCTTCGTTGCGGGCGAGGGGCTGACCGGCCTCGTCGGCGTCGATCTGGTCGACACCGTCACCGGCGAGGCGAGCCACGAGCCGACCCACGGCGGCTTCGTCGCGATCGGGCACAGCCCCGCGACCGAGCTGTTCAAGGGCAAGCTGCCGCTCGACGACGACGGTTATCTGCAGGTCACGCCGGGCACGTCGCTGACCGCGGTCCCCGGCGTCTTCGCCGCGGGCGACGTCGCCGACAAGGTGTACCGCCAGGCGGTGACCGCCGCGGGCATGGGCTGCATGGCGGCGCTCGACGCCGAACGCTTCCTCGCCGAAGCCGAATATCACGCGATGGCGACGGCGTAAGGGCGGGCTGCGGCCGTTTCTAAGCCTCAACCCGTCCCGCTCTGAGTGCGTCATCCCTGCTTTCGCCGGATGACGGAGGGGGGGGGCGGAACCAATGGCGTCGGCTTCCCGACGCCATCGCCCACTTCGTCAGAAGCTCGCGCGCGCGGTGATGCGGATGTCGCGGCCGGCGAGCGGCACATAATCCTTGGTGAAGCTTGCGTGGCGGCGCGCTTCGACGTCGAAGATATTGTTCGCCGACAAGCTCAGCGTCAGATGCTTCGCTTCGGGCAGCGGACGCCAGCTGAACGATGCGTTGACCAGAGTGAAGCCGTCGGTCGGCGTCTCGAACTGCGCGACGCGCGACTGGTTGTCGGTCCATTCGACCTCGACCCGCGCATCGACGCGGTCGCCTTGCGCCTCGAGCCCGCCGAGCACGCGCAGCGGGGGGATGCGCGGGACGTTGCGGTCGAGACCCGCGTTCTTGATCTTGGCACGCGTCATGTCGGCGGTGACGTCGCCGACGATGTTGAAACCGCCGATCTGCGCCAGTCGCGCGCTCGCCTCGGCCTCGAAGCCATAGACGCGCGCGTCGCGCTGGAAATATTGGAAGACGGGCAGCTCATCCTCTTCCGCGCCGGTTGCCGCCGAATAGATGAAATTGTCGAACCAGTTCGAATAGCCGGTGAGGCTGAGGCTGAACGCGTCGGTCTTGAGCTTGAACGACGCTTCGGCGCCCCAGTTGGACTCGCGCTTCAGATCGGGGTCGCCGACCTCGAAGCTCTGCGTCGCGATATGCGGGCCGTTCGACAGCAGTTCCTCGGCCGACGGGGCGCGGACCGTCCGCGCGACCGACAGGCCGAACTTGCCGCCCTCGAACACATCATAGGTCGCGCCGAGCGCGCCTGAAAAACTGTCGAAATTGCGGTCGAATCCAAGCGATTGCGCGCGCACGCTCGTCTTCTCATAGCGCCCCGCGGCCTCGAGGCCGAGCGCGCCGAGGGTGAATTCCTGCAGCGTGAAGAGCGCGAACTGGTCGGTCAGGTTGCGCGGCACAAAGGCTTCGGCGCCGATCGCGTCGAAGTCGCGGTGGCTATACTGCACCCCGCTCGCCCCGCGCCAGCCGCCGCGGTCGTTCTGCGCGAGTTCGAGCCGGCCTTCGACGCCCTTGTTCTTGAAGACGGTGCCGACCTCGTCGCCTTCGAATTCGGTGTGCTGATAATCGGCGTAGCCGGCGCGGATGCGCAGCTTGTCGAAGAAGCCGTCGCCCATCTCGACCTCGCCGCGCAGGTCGGCGCGCCATTGCTTCATGCCGATGGTGACAGGGCCTTCGCCATGCTCGTGGCCGCCTTCTTCTTCCTCGCCGCCATGATCATGCGCGGTGTTAGGGCGTTCGGGCACGCCGTAATTGGTGTCGAAATAGCTGACCGAAACGCCCAGCTGGCCGCCGTCGTTGATCAGCGACAGGCCGCCGGCGGCCGTCCAGGTCTCGCTTTGCGTATTGTCGATCCTGCCGCGCTTGCCCGCCTGTTCGGTGAGTTCGGCGGCCTCGTCCAGATGGCCTTCCTCGACCTCATGCTCGGCGAGGTGGAGCAGGTCGTCGCGGATGCCGGGGGCATAGACATAGCCGCCCGAGCGCATGTCGCCGGTCTTGCGCCAGCTGCCGTCGAGATGCGCGACGACCTGCGGGCTCAGCGCGACGTCGATCGAGCTGCCGACGTTGCGGTCGTTCGCGGCGGTCGCGTAGCCGCCGATCGCGTCGATATGGACATGGTCGGCAGGCACCTTGCGGGGGATGCGGCGGTCGAACAGGTTGACCGCGCCGCCGATCGCCTGGCTGCCGAACAGCAGCACCGCGGGGCCGCGCAGGATTTCGACCCGCTCGACGGTCAGCGGGTCGATCGTGACGGCGTGATCGGCGGACGTGTTCGACGCGTCGATCGACCCGATGCCGTCGGTCAGCACGCGCACACGCTCGCCCGAAAAGCCGCGCAGCACGGGGCGCGAGGCGCCGGGGGAGAAGCTGGTCGCCGACACGCCCGGTTGCCGCGTGAGCGTGTCGCCGATCTGGCCGCGAATGTCGCGCGCCAGCTCGTCGCCCTCGAGCACCGAGACGTTGCCGAGGATGTCGAGGCTGCGGACATAGGGTGCAGTGACGATGATCGGATCGCCGGTGTGCACATCGTCGTCGCTGCCGGCGGCGGTGCTGTCCTGCGCGAAGGCAGGGGCGGAAAGGACGAGGGCAAGCGTGAAACCGGCGGAGGAGAGCAAGCGCATGGGTGGAGGGGATCCTGTTTCTTGTGATCTGTCGGAGCGGCATCCAGTAATGATATATTGTTACAATGACAAGCCCCGCAGGACCGCCCTGGCTGTCGTTGGTCGGCGCTGCCGTCCCGTTGGTCGACAAAGGGCGGCAATCGCCACGCCAAGCGAAGCTGTCTTGCGATGGTCGGGGTGCGGCCCTAAATCATCCCCATGACCATAGCTGAAAACAGCCTCGCGCTTATCGGCAAC
>PNJO01000189.1 GCA_013821905.1 Sphingopyxis sp.
AAACCTGCCGTCGCCCTATTGCGGGGAGCAGCTAACCGCCCAGCATTTCCTCCACCCACGCTGGCACCAGCACCCCCGCCGGCCCATGGCGCGCTTCTTCGAACCAGTGCGATCCCTGGCTCGGTTCCATGTTGAGCTCGAGCGTTCGCGCGCCCGACGCGCGCGCCTCGCGAACGAAGCCCGCGGCGGGATAGACCGCGCCCGAGGTGCCGATCGACACGAACAGGTCGGCGCGGTTCAGCGCATGATAAATCTCGTCCATCCGGTACGGCATTTCGCCGAACCAGACGATGTCGGGGCGCAGATGGCCCGCGACGCCGCACGCGGGGCAGGCGGGGCGGTCGATCAGCGGCCCCGTCCACACGCTGCGCACGTCGCATCCGGTGCACCAGACGGTCAGATGCTCGCCGTGCATGTGGATCAGCCGCTTCGCCCCCGCGCGTTCGTGCAGGTCGTCGACATTCTGGGTGACGATCGTGAGCTCGCCCGGCCATTCGGCATCGAGCCGCGCCAGCGCGCGATGCGCGGCATTGGGCGCCTTGGTCTGGATCGCCGCACGCCGCATGTCGTAAAAGCGCAGGACGAGGTCGGGGTCGCGCGCGAACGCTTCGGGCGTAGCGACATCCTCGACGCGATGCTGTTCCCACAATCCGCCGGCATCGCGAAACGTGTCGATGCCGCTTTCGGCGGAAACGCCCGCGCCGGTCAGGATCACGATATTCTGGATGTCACGCATACGTCCTCTCTACCCGTTCGCATCGAGCGAAGTCGAGATGCCCGTCGATATTGCGCGATTTCGATGGGTGTCTCGACTTCGCGCGACACGAACGGTTAAAGGGAGCGGCAATCTAGGGGACAGGTCATGACCAGCATCGGCATTATCGGCAGCGAAGGACGGATGGGCGTCGCGCTCGCCGCCGCGATATCCGAGGCTGGGCAACGCAGTTGCGGGATCGACAAGGGCGGCAATGTCGTCCGGCTCGCGTCGGATGCCGACGTGCTCGTCGATTTCTCCTCGCCCGCCGCGCTCGAAACGACGCTCGACGCCTGCGTCGCGGCCGGGACGCCGATCGTCATCGGCACGACGGGGCTCGAGGAGCGGCATCATTATCTGATCGACGATGCTGCGCGCGACATTGCGGTGCTGCAGACCGGCAACACCTCGCTCGGCGTCACCCTGCTCGCGCATCTGGTGCGCGAGGCGGCGGCGCGGCTCGACCCCGAATGGGATATCGAGGTCGTCGAGATGCACCACCGGATGAAGGTCGACGCGCCGAGCGGCACTGCGCTGCTGCTCGGCAAGGCGGCCGCCGAGGGGCGCGGCATCGACCTTGCGACCTGCTCCGAGCGCGGGCGCGACGGTCTGACCGGCGCGCGCGGCCATGGCAAGATCGGCTTCGCCAGCCTGCGCGGCGGCACCGTCGCGGGCGATCACGACGTCATTTTCGCCGGGCCGGAAGAGATCATCACCCTCTCGCACCGCGCCGAAAATCGCATGATCTTTGCGCGCGGCGCGGTGCGTGCGGCGCTGTGGCTGATCGCCCAAAAGCCGGGGCGCTACACGATGCCGCAGGTGCTGGGGCTTTCCTGACGGTGAAGAAAGCAGACATCTTCGAATTCTACCGCCGCCTTGCCGAGCTCAATCCCAGTCCCGAGACCGAGCTCGAATTCGGCAACACCTACCAGCTGCTCGTCGCGGTCGTGCTGTCGGCGCAGGCGACCGACGTCGGCGTAAACAAGGCGACGCGGCTGCTCTTTCAGGAGGTGAAGACGCCGCAGCAGATGCTCGATCTCGGCGAGGATGGTCTCAAACAGCATATCAAGACCATCGGCCTGTTCAACGCCAAGGCGAAGAATGTCATCGCGCTGAGCGAAATCCTCGTCCGCGATTTCGGCGGGGAGGTGCCCGCCGACCGCGACACGCTCACGCTGCTCCCCGGGGTCGGGCGCAAGACCGCCAATGTCGTGATGAACTGCGCCTTCGGGGCAGAGACTTTCGCGGTCGACACGCACATCTTCCGCGTCGGCAACCGCACCGGCCTCGCGCCCGGCAAGACGGTGCTCGCGGTCGAAAAGAAGCTGGAGAAGGAAACGCCGCAGCCTTTCCGCGTCGGCGCGCACCACTGGCTGATCCTCCACGGCCGCTACATCTGCAAGGCGCGCACCCCCGAATGCTGGCGCTGCCCGGTCGACGACCTGTGCCGCTACAAGCCGAAGACGGTCGCGCCAAAGGCGAAGAGGGCGGCCTGACTTCGTGCTTCCTGCCTTCGCAGGGGCACCGCAAATTCTGGCGCTTGCGTAACCCGTTCGACCCGCCATAACCGGTTTCCATGCGCAATCCGACTGCCCCGCTCGCCCTCGCCGCCGCCCTGCTCGCCGCCGCGCCCGTCCACGCCAAGCCCGCCGACGCCGACGCGGCGAAGACGATCCTCAAGGACAGTATCGCGATCCCCACCGTGATGGGCCGCGGCAAGGTGCCCGAGCTCGCGGCCTATTATGCGCGCGTGCTCAAGGGCGCGGGTTATGCCGACGCCGACATCGAAATCACACCGATCGGCGAGACGGCGACCTTTGCCGCGACGCTGCACGGGACGACGAAGGCGAAGCCGATCGTCCTGCTCGGCCATATGGACGTCGTCGAGGCCGATCCGAAGGACTGGACGCGCGATCCCTTCGTGCCGGTCGAGGAGGACGGCTACATCTTCGGCCGCGGGTCGGAGGACAACAAGTTCGACGTCTCGATGATGGTCGCGACGATGGCGCAGCTCAGGAAGGACGGCTTCAAGCCGAAGCGCTCGATCATCCTCCTGCTCTCGGGCGACGAGGAGACGTCGATGACGACGACGCGCGCGCTCGCCGCCAAATACAAGGGTGCCGAATTCGCGCTCAACGGCGACGGCGGCGGCGGGCTGCTCGGCGAGGACGGCCGACCCAAATATTACGGGCTGCAGGCGGGCGAGAAGACCTATGCCGATTTCACGCTCGAGGTCACCAATGCCGGCGGCCACAGCTCGCGCCCGTCGGCGACCAATGCCATCGTCCAGCTGTCGAACGCGCTCGCCAAGGTCGGCGCCTATCGCTTCACGCCGCAGCAGAACGAGCTGACCAGGGTCGGCATGCCCATCGTCGCCGACCAGGTCGGCGGCGATATCGGCGCCGCGCTCAGGGCCTTTGCCGCCGATCCCACCGACGCAAAGGCCATTGCGACGATCCGCGCCGACCCCGAATATGTCGGCCAGATCGGCACGACTTGCGTGCCGACGCTGGTGAAGGGCGGCCACGCCGAAAACGCGCTGCCGCAGCGCGCGACCGCGAACATCAACTGCCGCATCTTCCCCGGCGTGCCCGTCGAGACGGTGCGCGCCGAACTCGAACGGGTGATCGGCGACCCCGCCGTCAAGGTGAATCCCGATCCTGACGCCAGCGCCAGCGACGCCTCGCCGCTGCGTCCCGACGTCATGGCGGCGGTGAAAAAGGCGGTGAACGCGCGCGCGCCCGGCCTGCCGATCATCCCGTCGATGAGCGCGGGGGCGACCGACTCCTATCATTTCCGCGCTGCCGGGGTGCCGAGCTATGGCGTCGCGGGCCTCTTCTCGAAGGCCAGCGACAGCTATGCCCACGGGCTCAACGAGCGCGTGCCGGTCGCCGCGATCGCGCCGGCGCTCGCGCATTGGGACAGTCTGCTCAGAGATTTGTCGAAATAGGGATATCTCTTCCGCCCGGCTCTTTTGAGAATCATTCTCATTTGATAGGCTGGGCGTGGGGAGAGATATCATGTCCATATTCCTGCGCCGCGCTGCGGTTCGTGTCGTCACCGCCGTGACGGGCGCCACCCGCACCCTGCTCGGCCGCAAGGGCCTGCCCGCCCAGCCGCTGTTCCGCAGCTTCGGCCTGTATCGCGGCATCTACATCGGCGGGATCGCGATGAAGGAGAGCACGGGGTGGGAAATGCACCCCGACGGCGACGAGGTCCTGACGCTCCTCTCGGGCCAGTTCGATATCATCCTCGACGAAAATGGCGTCCAGCGGACGATCTCTCTGGCGCCCGGACAGGGAGCGCTCGTGCCACGTGGCGTCTGGCACCGCATGGTCATCAACGCGCCGGGCGAGCTGCTTTTTCTCACCCCCGGCGATACCACCGAGCATCGGTCGCTGCAGGCCCCAGGGCCCTGACCCTAGCGCGCGAGCAAGGCCTCGACCGCGCGCTCGACCATCTCCACCGCCGCCTCGGCGCCGAAACTTTCGGCGTCGAGCGACAGTTCGAGCCACAGTCCGTCGACCATCGCGGTCAGCATGATCGCGAGCCGTTCGGCGTCGCGCGCGCCGCACGCGACGAGCAGTTCGCCGAGGCGTTCGCGATAACCTGCGTAGCTGTCAGCGTGAATCCGCGCCATGCGCGCATCGCTTCGCGCCAGCGCCCAGAAGGCGGTCCATGCACCCAGCAGTTCGGGGTCGGTGACCGGCGGACGGAAGCTGGCAGTCAGATAGGCGGTCAGCCGCGCACGCGGATCGCTGCTCGCCGCCTCGACCGCGCCCGCGAAAATCGCGTCCATCCGGTTGCTCGTCGCCTGATAGGTCGCCGCGACCAGATCGTCGATGCCCGCGAAATAATGGCGCAGCAGGCCGGGCGAGACTCCCGCTTTCGCGCAGATCGCGCGCACATTCGTGCCCGCGAGCCCCTGTTCGGCGAGCACCGCCGCCGTGGCCTCGATCAGGTCCGCCCGGCGGGCGTCTGCGCTTTCGCGCGTAAAGGCTTGGCGAGCGGCGGTCATGTTGTTATACGAGTGTATAACAAGGAACGAGCCATGGCAACTGCACCCCTTCGCGATTCGCATACCGACCCGCTCGACGGCTGGTCTTTGCCCGCCTGGACCTACAGCGATTCCGATTTCTACGCGGTCGAGATGGAGCGCATCTTCCGCCCGAGCTGGCAGGTCGTGTGCCACGACAGCGACATTCCGAACCCCGGCGACTGGCACAGCATCGACTATTGCGGCGAAAGCGTGATCCTCGTGCGCGGCACCGACCGCAATGTGCGCGCCTTCACCAACGTCTGCCGCCACCGCGGTTCGCGCCTCGTCGACGGGGCGGCGGGCTGCGCGAAAAAGCTCGTCTGCCCCTATCACGCCTGGACCTATGAACTCGACGGCCGGCTGACCGGCGTTCCCGATTCGGCGAGCTACCCGACGCTCGACAAGGGCCGGGCGGGGCTCGTCCCCGTCGGGCTCGAACAATGGCGCGGCTTCTGGTTCGTCCGGCTCGAAGATGACGGCGGCCCGTCGGTCGCGTCGATGATGGCGCCCTATGAGGCGATGGTCGAACCCTATCGTTTCGAGGAACTCGGCGCATTGGGCCGCGTCACGCTCCGCCCGCGCGACGTGAACTGGAAGAATGTCGGCGACAATTATTCGGACGGCCTCCACATCCCCGTCGCGCACCCCGGGCTGACGCGCCTGTTCGGCAAAAGCTATGGCGTCGAGGCCGAGGAACGCGTCGATCGCATGTGGGGCGACCTGATCGACCGGCCATCGGTGAACTGGTCCGAACGCATGTACCAGCGGCTGTTGCCGCCGGTGCCGCACCTGCCGGAGGCGAACCAGCGCCACTGGCTCTATTTCAAGCTGTGGCCCAATGTCGC
>PNJO01000190.1 GCA_013821905.1 Sphingopyxis sp.
GCAGGCCGAAGGCGTCGCGCCGCTCGGCCTCGACCTTGCCGACCGCTTCCTCATATTTCTGGAGCCGCTCGTGCACCGGCTGGAGCAACTGCGAAAGCCTGTGCCCCGAGGTCTCCTCGCTTTGCCGGAAGCGCTGGTCGGCGCGTTCGAGGAAGGCCTTTTGCGCTTCGCCGAGCATCGCCTGCCCGACCTCGCGGAACTGCGCGGCGAGCGCACCCTGTGCATCCTTCAGCTGCGCGATCTGCGCATCGTGCGCCTCGTCGCGCGCGCGCTGTTCGGCGATCAGCGCCGCGAGCTTGAGGTCCGCCGCCTTGCGCGCCTCGGCCTCGGCGGCGAGGTCGGTGACCGCCGCCTTGAACCGTTCGGAGAGCCCGTCACGCTCGGCCTTGAGCGCGCCCGCCTGCCGGCCCGCAAAGAGCCAGCCGATCAGCGCGCCGACAGCGAGGGCAGCGAGGGCGACGAGGAGCGACATTCCATCCATAAACAGAACATAGGACGAACGCCGCCCCTCTGGCTAGCGGCAATTTAGGCGATCAGATTTTCGAGCAGCTGCGCGCGATTCTCGTCGCGGTGCTTCTTCAGATATTTCATGAAGGGCGTGCCGCCGGTCCCGACGTCGGGGTCGTTGCCCGCGCCCGACGACGCCTGCTTGTTGATATAGCTCGCCGCATATTCGAGGTGGCGGGTGCGGAAATTCGCGACATGCGTCAGGTTCGCGTTGAACGCATCCTTCAGCGCCGCATCGCCGCTCGCCGTCGCAAAGGCGCGCAGCGTCGATTGCGCGCGCAGATCGTCGATGAATTTGCGGTGCGGGACGGGGCGATACTGGTGCAGTTCGTCGAGAAAGGCGCGCAACGGGTCGTTGCTGTGGACGACGCCGAACAGCGCGTCCATCGACGGCACGATGCTCGACTGCGATCCCGTCTGGCCGCGGAACGCCTGGCCGATGCCGCCGAATTTCTCGACCCCGTCATAGACGAGCCCGCCGGGCAGCGCCGGATTGTTCGCCCAGCCGTGGATATAGGGGCGCACCCGCTGGTAATAGATATAGGGGTCGCAGCGTTCGGGCATGCGGTCGAAGATCGCGTTGATCCGGCCCCAGACCTCGGACATTTCCTCCAGCCGCGCGGTCGCGCCGGCGACGTCGTTCGCTGCCGCGCAATCGACGAGTTCGCAGGCGAGTTCGAGCGCGCGGCCCGCGGTCGCCTCGATCGCGACATGGACGAGCACGAACCAGTTCTCGTCGGCGCCGCCGAGGAAATTCTGGATCATCGCGATATTGTCGAGCGTGATCCCGCCCGCTTCGTCGAGCCGCGCCCAATTGTCGAGCACATAGGCCGAATAGGGGAGCAGCGGCGCCTGGCCGAGCGCGTCGGCGAGCGCGACCATCGGCACCGCCAGATTGGCGGGCAGCGACACGGGCGCCTCGGCCTCGCCCCAGACATAGGCCTGGACGAGGAAGCTGTAGCGCACCATCGCGGCGCGCAATTCGGCGTCGGACGCACCCTTCGCCCATGCGGCAACGCCCGGATCGGGAAGCTGGTCGAGGAAATGGCGGATTCGGCCGCTGGTGATCAGCGCCGACAGATCCTCCGCCGCGTGCAGGACGGGCGCCCATTCGTCGGGCAGCGCAATCTCGGGCAATTCGAAAGACGACAGAAAGCCGCGCTCTGCGGACATCGCATAGTCGGAAAGTTTCATAGTGATGCTCATGGGTGAGGCGCGGGTTCGGCCGCCTCCGCCGCGAGCGGTATCAAATGAAACTATCGCCCGCAAGCGGCCCCGGCAGGATCAGAGGAGATAGATCAGGATGTAGCGCGCGATCAGCGTCGCGAGGATCGCGATGCTCCAGCCGCGATGCCGCACCCACATGGCGGCGACCATCTGCACGACGAGGACCGCCGTCATCCCCCACGCGAGCGTATGCGTCAGGCCGCGCGCGAGGTCGGGCTGCGTCAGGTAGAAGCCGAGCTGCGCACCGAGGAGCAGCAGCAGGAGGCCGAGGACGATCCGCCGGACGCGGAAATAATGCGTGTCGAGATTGGCGAAGCCTTCGGGGTGCGACGGAAAGACGAGGCGCGCGGCGAGGAAATAGAGGCTGGCGAAGGCGGCGACCGCCATCAGCGCGGCGCTCGACACCGCGATATCGCCGCGCACGGTCCACGCCGCGGCCCAGAAGGACAGGAGGTCGAGCATCACGAAGACGGCGAGCATCGGCGTCAGCCATCCGATCGCGAACTTCTCCCTGTCGGCCTCCGCCGCGAAGCGCGCTTCGAGCGCGCGGCCGAGCCCGCCGAGCAGCTCGACCATCGAGAGGCCGAGCAGCAGGCTGTAAAGCGCGAAAACGAACTCGAAATCGCTCACGCCGCCGCCTCCCAGTTCGAGGGAAGGATCGCGCGATAGGAGGCGAGATCGGCCGCGCCGCCGACCGCGACCCCCTGCGTCAGCAGCCAGAAGTGCCGCACGATTTCCGCCTGCTGCTCGAGCCCGTAGCGCGCGAGCGGCCAGCCGGGTCGGAGGCTGTAATCATAGGTCGCAAAGGGATGGCGCATCAGCACCAGATACCAGCGGCCGCGCGCCTGCGCCTGCCAGACATGCGTCATTTCGTGGAGGAACAGCCCCTTGACCTTGAGCTCGTTCGACGGCGGACAAGAAAAATCGTCGCAATAGGTCTCGCTCTTCGGATGGAAATGGAGATGCCCCATCGGCGCCATCACGATGCGGCGCGGCTGGAAAAAGATCCATTTGCGGTGGCGCACGCGCACGACGTCATAGTCGATCGCATCGCCGAAGACGCTGCGCGCGAGCACAACCTCCCCCGCCGTCAGCCGGCGCCCTTCGCGCTCCCCCTCCCGCTTCATGCGGACTTATTTCTTCGCCGCGTCGACGGGCGCCTTTTCCGCCCCATGATCCATCGCGCCATGATCCATGCCACCGACGGCCGCCGCGCCTTCGGCCGGCTTGATCGGCAGGTCGAAGAGGATGCGTTCATTGTTGTTGTTGGTGAAGACGAAGGCCATCGGCAGCTTGCCCGCGCGCACCGCGGCGCCGTTGATGTTCCAGATCATCAGATGCTTGCCGCCCTGCTTGAACACCAGCTCGCCCTTCGCGGGCACGTCGGCGCTCAGCAACGGCTTCATCGTCGTCATATCATTCTCGCGCACCGTCTCGTGCATCTCGACGCGCTGGGCGAGGTCGCTGGTCACCGCGACGAGCTGGACGTCGCGCGGACCGCCCTGGACGCGGAAATAGCCGACCGCGGGCCGGTCGGGGGTCGCCCCCATCACGATATGCCCGCTGACGACATTGAGCGGCTTGTCGCCGGCCAGTTTCTCGCCGCAGCCGGCCAGCGACAGCGCCGAGGCGGCGAGGGCGGCGAAGAATATGGGCTTCATGATGCGTAGGACTCCCGAAATGCGTCAATTTTCGCTTCACAGATAAGCGCTCAAAGCCCTTGTGCCAAGGCAAAGCGCACCTATATCGCCCCCGATAAATCCCCCCATGGGACCAAACTGACGGCGTGCCTTTTCAGGGCGCCGGAGAAGCAACAAGGACGGAATATCAATGGCAAAAGTGATCGGGATCGACCTCGGCACCACGAACAGCTGCGTCGCGGTGATGGAAGGCGGCAAGCCCAAGGTTATCGAAAATGTCGAAGGCACGCGCACGACGCCCTCGATCGTCGCCTTTGCGAAGGACGGCGAGCGCCTGATCGGCCAGCCGGCGAAGCGCCAGGCGGTCACCAACCCCGAGAACACGATCTTTGCGGTGAAGCGCCTGATCGGCCGCCGCTTCGACGATCCCATGACCAAGAAGGACATGGAACTCGTCCCCTATACCATCGTCAAGGGCACCAACGGCGACGCGTGGGTCAAGGCGGGCGGCGAGGATTATTCGCCGTCGCAGATCAGCGCCTATATCCTCCAGAAGATGAAGGAAACCGCCGAAGCCTATCTGGGCGAGAAGGTCGAGCAGGCGGTCATCACCGTTCCCGCCTACTTCAACGACGCGCAGCGCCAGGCGACCAAGGACGCCGGCAAGATCGCCGGCCTCGAAGTGCTGCGCATCATCAACGAGCCGACCGCGGCCGCGCTCGCCTATGGCCTCGACAAGACCGAGAACAAGACGATCGCCGTCTATGACCTTGGCGGCGGCACCTTCGACATCTCGATCCTCGAGGTGGGCGACGGCGTGTTCGAGGTGAAGTCGACCAACGGCGACACCTTCCTCGGCGGTGAAGACTTCGACTCCAAGCTGGTCGAATTCCTCGCCGACACCTTCAAGAAGGACGAAGGCATCGACCTGCGTGGCGACAAGCTCGCGCTGCAGCGGCTGAAGGAAGCCGCCGAAAAGGCGAAGATCGAGCTGTCGTCGGCCGCGACGACCGAGGTCAACCTGCCCTTCATCACCGCCGACGCCAACGGGCCGAAGCACCTCGTCAAGACGATCACCCGCGCCGATCTCGAGAAGCTGGTCGAAGACCTCGTCAAGCGCACGCTCGAGCCCTGCAAGAAGGCGATCAAGGACGCCGGCGTGTCGGCGAGCGAGATCGACGAAGTCGTCCTCGTCGGCGGCATGACGCGCATGCCGCGCGTGCGTGACGTGGTGAAGGATTTCTTCGGCAAGGAACCGCACACCGGCGTGAACCCCGACGAAGTCGTCGCGATCGGCGCCGCGATCCAGGCGGGCGTGCTGCAGGGCGACGTCAAGGACGTGCTGCTGCTCGACGTGACCCCGCTCTCGCTCGGCATCGAGACGCTGGGCGGCGTGTTCACGCGCATGATCGACCGCAACACCACCATCCCGACCAAGAAGTCGCAGGTCTATTCGACCGCCGACGACAATCAGTCGGCGGTGACGATCCGCGTGTTCCAGGGCGAGCGCGAAATGGCGGCCGACAACAAGCTGCTCGGCCAGTTCGACCTCGTCGGCATTCCGCCGGCGCCGCGCGGCGTGCCGCAGATCGAGGTGACCTTCGACATCGACGCCAACGGCATCGTGTCGGTCCATGCCAAGGACAAGGGCACCGGCAAGGAACAGCAGATCAAGATTCAGGCCTCGGGCGGCCTCAGCGACGCGGACATCGACCAGATGGTCAAGGACGCCGAGCAGTTCGCCGAAGAGGACAAGAAGCGCCGCGAGGCGGCCGAGGCGAAGAACAACGCCGAAAGCCTGATCCACACGACCGAACGCCAGCTCGAAGAGCATGGCGACAAGGTCGACGCGGGCCTGAAGGGCGAGATCGAGGCGGCGATCGCCGAAGCCAAGACGGCGGTCGAAGGCGGCGACAGCGCGGCGATGACCGAAAAGGCGCAGGCGCTGGCGCAGGTCGCGATGAAGCTCGGCCAGGCGATCTACGAGAAGGAACAGCAGGCTGCGGCATCGCCCGCCGCCGACGCTAGCGAGACCAAGGCCGACGAAGATGTCGTCGACGCCGAATTCTCGGAAGTCGAAGACGACAAGAAGTAAGGATGAAACTCGCCCCGTCGCGTCATTGGCGCGGCGGGGTTGAGGGGGCTTTTGGACTATGTCGCTCGACATCGATTATTACGAACTGCTGGAAGTCGAACGCACCGCCGA
>PNJO01000191.1 GCA_013821905.1 Sphingopyxis sp.
AGCGCCGCCCATCTCTGGACGCTCTCGCATCGGTGGCCGCCGGACATAGCGAAAATACAATGGGCGACGCGCTTCCTCGATCTCGAATCCCTATGCGCGGCCCCGTAAATTGCCGGCATCGGACCCCGATTTCCGGGCTTCGGTTTTGAGTAGCCAAGGAGCATCTCACCATGATTTCTGCGATTTCCGCGGAGCCCGACCCATCGGGACGGACGATTTTTGTCGGCCGCGACACGGCCGGCCACTGGCTGGTTCAGGGCTGTAAGGGACGGCTCGAAGGCCGTTTCATTTCAAGCGACGCCGCGTGGGCTTTTGCCCGGTCCGAGTGCCGCGGCATCCCCGGCGCCATCGCCGTCGCCGCCCTGCACCCGCTGGTTCCCGCCATCTCCTTTGCGCCGCTGCGCGCGGACGAGATCGCCATCGCGCGCGCGGCATGAGGAGAAGGACGATGCTTCATTCCCCCATGACCCCGGCCACCATTCTCTGGATGTCGCCCGCCGCCACGGTCCGGTCGGTTTCGATGCAGGGCGCGCGCAGCCGCGCTGAGCAGGACCGCCGCTGGCCGGCCATGCTGCGCAAGCTCAAGGGACTGCGCAAGCGCGGGCGCCGCAGCATTCGCATCGTCGACACCGATTGCGGCGCGGGCGAATTGCTGATCCACGCCGTCCGCCGCGCGCGGGAGCTTGGCTTCGTCGCGATCGAGGGCCGCGGCGTCGATAGCGACCCGCGGCTGCTCGCCAGCGCGAAAGCGGCCGCCGCCTGCCAGGCGGACCCTGCCATCGGGCTGGTCTTCGACCTCGGCAACCAGGATGCCGCGATGCGCGCGGAGGCCGAATTCCCGGCCGACCTGCTGCTCTGCTCGGCGTCCGCGGCGAAAGCCCGCGACATGGCCCGATTGGCGCGCACCGCGGGCGACACCGTGCTCTGCGAAACGACCGAAGGCGAAAGCGCATGACCGTTCGCGACCTTCGCTGGCGCATCGGTGGCGGCACGCTGCTCGCCATGGGCTATTTCACCGTCCACGCCGCGTCGAAGGCGGCGGGCAGCGCCGACCTGCTCGGCCTGCTCGGCTTCCTCGTCGCAGCCGCCGGCCTGCTGCTCCTCATCGGCGGCCGGCGCATCGCGCTCGCACTGCGCGTCGAGCGCAGCCGCCACCGCGAACTCCCGGCCGCGATCCGGACGGCACACCACGCACGGCGCCAGGGCCGCTGACTTTTTTACAAGGATCAACGATGACCAGCTTCCATTTGCGCGGCGGCGAGATGCACGCCGAGGCGGTTTCGCTCGCGACGATCGCCGCGAACGTGGGCACTCCCGCCTATGTCTATTCGGCCGACGCGCTACGCCGGTCCGCGCAGCGCTTTCGCGCCGCGCTCGGCAAGGTCCCGCGCAAGCAGCTCATGTTCGCGGTGAAGGCCAATCCTTCGCTCGCGGTGCTGCGTGTCCTCGCCGACCAGAATTACGGCGCCGACATCGTGTCGGGCGGCGAGCTCGATTGCGCGCTGCGCGCCGGGATCACCGCGAACCACATCGTCTTTTCGGGCGTCGGCAAGAGCGCGCCCGAACTGATCGCGGGCCTCGACGCCGGCATCGGCCGCTTCAACCTCGAACATGAGCGCGAGGGACAGCTGCTCGCCGCGCTCGCCGCCGCCCGCGGCCGGCGCGCGCCCGCGCTGCTCCGCATCAACCCCGACGTCGACGCGGGCACCCATGCCAAGATCACGACGGGGCGCAGCGACAGCAAGTTCGGCGTTCCGGCGGATGAGGCGCTCGCCATCTACGACCGCCTCGCCGCACTGCCCGGCCTCGATCTCCACGGGCTGGCGGTCCATATCGGCAGCCAGATCACCGACCTCGCACCGCTCGAGGTGGCCTATCGCAAGGTCGGCGACCTCGTCCGCGCGCTGCGGCAAAAGGGGCACCGCGTCTATCATGTCGATCTCGGCGGCGGGCTCGGCGTGTCCTACCGGCCGGGTCAGCCCGACGCCGATGTCGAAGCCTATGGCGCGATGGTCGCCGCGGTGACGCGCGATTGGGACATCACCCTGCTCTTCGAGCCCGGCCGCCTGATCGCGGCACAGGCGGGCGTGCTGCTGACCCGCGTCCTGTGGGTCAAGCCGGGCGGCACGCATCCCTTCGTCGTGGTCGATGCCGCAATGAACGACCTCGCGCGCCCTGCGCTCTACGACGCTTGGCACGAATTCGCCGCGGTGCGCCCGTCGGGAAAAACCTTTGCCGCCGATGTCGTCGGGCCCGTCTGCGAAACCGGCGATACCTTCGCCCGGGCGCGCGTCATCGACCGGGTCGGCGAAGGCGACCTCGCACTGTTTCACACCGCGGGCGCCTATGGCGCGGCGATGGCATCGACCTACAATTGCCGCCCGCTCGTCCCCGAGGTGCTCGTCGACGGCAATCGCCATGCGGTGATCGCCGACCGCGTCGCCGCGCACGCGGTGCGCAAACAGCGCCTCGCGCCGTGGATGGCCGATGCGCCGGCAGTCCGCGCCGCCTAGCGGGTGCTCCGGCCTTCAGGGAGCCCCTTCCCCAAGCATATGGTCCGCCACGCTGTAGCAGTGGCTGGCCTGATAGGCGTTCCGGCCACGGTTCATGTGGGTCAGGTTGAACCGCCGCACGGCGCGCAGCGTGCGCGGGGCCGCGAGGAAATCGCGGATCGACGCGGAGCCCCTGATCCTCACGATGAAGATGTCCGGGCCGCTGGCGAAGGAATAGCCCAGGCCTTCGGGCGCTCGCACGCTTCGCTCGATAAACGCCTCGTCGATCGCTTCCGGCACCGGCGATCCGTCGACCGTGAAATCGGACAGATGAACGATGAACCGGGCGCGAAGATCATCGCCGTCGGCATATAGGGTGAAGAGTTCCATCCAGCTCGCGTTGACGCGCACCAGCGGCTTGTCCGATGTCGACGGCAGGCAGGAAACCGACCAGTAATACCGCTCGGTCGCGCGGGGCACGGGAAGGCAGGACTGGCCGTATCGCTCCAGAATCCCGAGCAGCTCCGGCGCCTGCGGCCGGCGCAGAAGCTTCTGGAAGCGGGGCGCATATTTGATCCGCTGCTCGATCGAATCCTGCCGTTCCTCTGCATCGGGCCATTCCGCCCGCCCTTCCAGCCACTCCGCCTGCTGCACGGGATCCAGAAACTGACGCAGCCCCTTGAGGCCCCGGTTAGGCTTGCTGTTCATCGCACGAGAATGCGTGACCCGCGCCCGATCATCAAGAGCGCCCACGGCCGAAAACCCGCATGGTCCCCGTCCTAGGCGGGACCCGAAAACAGGGACCGGAAGCGTCGCGGTTCCGATCGCAGATATTGCGGCGGCGGCGACACGCTCGCGCCGAGATGCGCGGCGGCATGCCAGGGCCAGCGGGGATCGAAAAGCATCGCGCGCGCCAGCGCGACCAGGTCGGCATCGCCGGTCGCGACGATCGCCTCGGCCTGTTCATAATCGGCGATCAGGCCGACGGCGACGACGGGAATATCGACCGCCGTCTTCACCGCGCGCGCCAGCGGAACCTGATATCCCGGTCCGACCGGAATCTGCTGGCGGGGATCGAGTCCGCCGCTCGACACATGGATGGCCGAACAACCGCGCGCCTCCAGCGCCTTTGCGAACACCACCGTCTCTTCGATCGACCAGCCGCCGTCGACCCAGTCGGTCCCCGATGCCCTGACCGTCACCGGCCGTTCGGCCGGAAAAGCGGCCCGCACCGCATCGAACACTTCGAGCGGGAAGCGCATTCTGTTTTCCAGCGGGCCGCCATAGTCGTCGTCGCGCCGGTTCGAGAGCGGCGAAAGAAACTGGTGGAGAAGATAGCCATGCGCCGCGTGAATTTGCACCGCGTCGAGGCCGATCCGCGCCGCCCGCGCCGCCGCCGCCGCGAAAGCGTCGCGGACTCGCGCCAGTCCGCCGCGATCCAGCGCCGTCGGCGACACCTGTTCGTCGGCGAAGGGCAGCGGAGACGGGGCTTCGGTCTGCCAGCCGTGCGGATCGCCCGGCACGATTTGCGCGCCGCCTTTCCACGGAATCTCGACCGACGCCTTGCGGCCGGCATGCGAAAGCTGGATCGCGATCGGCATGTCCGACCATTTGCGGATGCTGTCCAGCGTGCGCGCGATCGCCGCCTCGGTCCGGTCGTCCCACAGGCCGACATCGGCGTAGCTGATCCGCCCCTCGGGCAGCACCGCGGTCGCCTCGATCGTCAGCAGCGCGGCGCCCGACAGCGCGAGCTGTCCCAGATGGATCAGGTGCCAATCGGTCATGCAGCCCTCGACCGCCGAATATTGGCACATCGGCGCAATCACGATGCGGTTGCGAAGGGCAAGGCCGCCGACCGGCAGCGGGGTAAACAGGACCGGACCGGACATTCGGATCTCCAGCGAAAAATCGGCGCGAACGCGCTCCCAACCGGCTAGCACCGCTACCGGCGGGCGACCAGCCGCGCATGCCCGTCTTACCAGATTTAACCTGCGGCCAGCAGCAATCTCCCCTATTCCCGCAAACATCATTCGATGGATAGGCAACGGCGTCCGCGGACGCCTCTGCGGAAAGGCATCCGCATGCAATCACGGCCGGAACCGCTCGCATCAGACGCGCCCCGATCGACGGCGTCCCGCCGGCAGGTCCTGGGGGCTGCATCCGGTCTGCTCGGCGCAGCCGTGGCGCTCAATCCCTCCCGGACCCTTGCGGCGGAGCAGCCAGTCATGACGAATTTCAAGACCCGCGACGGCGTCACGATCCACTTCAAGGACTGGGGGCCGCGCAACGGGCCGCCGATATTGCTCTGTCACGGATGGCCGCTCAGCGCCGACAGCTGGGACGTCCAGGCCTTTCACCTCGCCGCCAACGGCTTCCGCGTCATCGCCCACGACCGGCGCGGGCACGGCCGGTCGGACCAGCCTTGGGACGGCAACGACATGAATCATTATGCCGACGATCTTGCGCGGCTGATCGAACATCTGGGGCTTTTGCACGTCTCGATCATCGGCTTTTCCGCCGGCGGCGGAGAGGTCGCGCGTTTCGTCGGCCGGCACGGCACGGGCAATGTGGCGAAGCTCGGCCTGATTTCCGCGGTTACGCCCTTTCTGCTGAAAACCGGCAGCAACCCCGGCGGCGCACCCATCGCCGTGTTCGACGAAATGCGCGCATCGCAGGTCGCCGATCGCGCCGAATTCTTCCGCACCGTCGCGAGCGGCCCATTCTATGGGTTCAACCGCCCGGGCGCCAAGGTCTCGCAAGGCCAGATCGACCTGTGGTGGCAGCAGGGCATGATGGCGGGACTCAAGAACACCTATGACTGCGTTGCCGCCTTTTCGGAGGACTTCCGGGCGGACGTCGGCAAATTCGACCGCCCCACCCTCGTCGTTCACGGCGACGACGACCAGATCGTGCCGATCGACCTGTCGGCGCGCGTCGTCGCGCGCATGTTGCCGTCGGCGAGCGTGAAAATCTATCCCGGCGCGCCGCACGGGCTGACCTTCACCCATGCGGACCGGCTCAATGCCGACCTGCTCGATTTCCTGCGCAGCTGACCGGGATCGGGCC
>PNJO01000192.1 GCA_013821905.1 Sphingopyxis sp.
TGGCCCGATCGCGGCGGTGCCGAGCATAGGCTGACGATCGTCGCGGTTCAGCAGCCCTGAATACCGTGCACAACGATGCAGCCGCCGGACAGGTCCGACGGCTGCACCATCCGGTCGGGCGGAGCGGTTAAGCGCCGCGCGACAGGAAACCGGTCAATTCGGTCTTGTTGATGCCGGTCGACTTGTCGGTGTCGGCGGCGGCGAAAGCCTGGCCGACCCATGTCTTCACGGCTTCGGACTCGGTGTCGATGCCGGGTTCGGTGGCCGACCGCAGCTTCTTCATCCACGCGGCAAACTCGCCTTCGTTCAGTTCGCCATTCTTGTCGCCGTCATAAGTCGGAAACTCCTGTTCGACGATTTGCGCGATCTGTGTCGGTGTGGCAGGAGCCGCTGACGGTGCAGGCTGGGCGGTGGTCGCGCTGTCTGCGGGCGGCGCGGAAGCGTCGGGCGCCGGTGCCGGTTCGGCGGGCGTCGTTGCGGGGGCCGGCTGCGTTTCAGCAGCCGGCGGCGGGTCGGAGGGCTGGGTCTGCGCCGTCGCCGGAAGGCTCAGGGCAGCGGCTCCGATGAGAAGCATCGTCTTCAACATCACAATCTCCAAAAAATTATCTGTGTCAGGCCGTCTGCGGCTCGGGAGCCGGCTCTTCGGTCTGATCCTTGTCCTTTTTCTTTTCGGGAGCCGGGGCCGGTTCGTCGGTCGGCGCGGGAGCGGGCTCTTCCGTCGGCGTCGGGGCCGGCTGATCGGTCGGGGCGGGCTGTTCGGTCGGTGCCGGCTGCGGCGCCGGTTCGGGGGTCGTCTGGGCAAGGACCGGGAAACTGACCGCCGCGGCGCCGATCAAAAGCATCTGTTTCAACATGATATTCTCCTGTAGCGGCAGCGACCGGCGCTGGTGCGATCACCGCCTTTTCCGATGGGGCACGAAGGCAACCCACCCTCGACGGCCAAAGTTGCGTTCGTGCCCCGATTGGCGAAGCGGCCTGTCCCTGCTAGGGGGCGCCCTGTCGCGATTCCGCCGAATATTTGCGGCGAAGCGCCCGACGGGGCGCCGTAAAAGGAAGGAAAATCAATGGTTCCGCGTTACGCCCGTCCCGAGATGACGGCGATCTGGTCCGCCGAGAATCGCTTTCGCATCTGGTTCGAGATCGAGGCGCACGCGACCGACGCGCTCGCCGAACTCGGCACCGTCCCCAAGTCCGCCGCCAAGGCGCTATGGGACTGGTGGGCGACCAATCCGACCATCGATGTCGCCGCGATCGACGCGATCGAGGCCGTCACCAAGCATGACGTGATCGCCTTTCTGACCTGGGTTGCCGAAAATGTCGGCGACGAAGCGCGCTTCATGCACCAGGGCATGACGTCGAGCGACGTGCTCGATACCTGCCTCGCGGTCCAGCTCAGCCAGGCGGCCGACATATTGCTCGCCGACCTCGACGCGCTGCTCGAAGCGATCAAGCGCCGCGCCTATGAGCACAAGCTCACCCCGACGATCGGCCGCAGCCACGGGATCCACGCCGAACCCGTCACCTTCGGGCTCAAGCTCGCCGAAGCCTATGCCGAATTCACGCGCTGCAAGCTTCGCCTGCAGGCCGCACGCGCCGAAATCGCGACCTGCGCCATTTCGGGCGCGGTCGGCACCTTCGCCAACATCGACCCGCGCGTCGAGGCGCATGTCGCCGCCAAGCTCGGCCTGTCGATCGAGCCCGTTTCGACGCAGGTCATCCCGCGCGATCGTCACGCGATGTTCTTCGCCGTGCTCGGCGTCGTCGCCTCGTCGATCGAGCGCCTGTCGGTCGAGGTCCGCCACCTCCAGCGCACCGAAGTGCTCGAGGCCGAGGAATATTTCTCGCCCGGCCAGAAAGGCTCGTCGGCGATGCCGCACAAGCGCAACCCGGTGCTCACCGAGAATCTGACCGGCCTCGCGCGCATGGTGCGCAGCGCTGTGACGCCGGCGATGGAGAATGTCGCGCTGTGGCACGAGCGCGACATCAGCCACTCGTCGGTCGAACGCTTCATCGGCCCCGACGCGACGATCACGCTCGACTTCGCGCTCGCACGGCTGACCGGCGTCGTCGACAAGCTGCTCGTCTATCCCGAACGGATGCAGAAGAATCTCGACCGCATGGGCGGCCTCGTTCACTCGCAGCGCGTGTTGCTCGCGCTGACGCAGGCGGGCGCGAGCCGCGAGGACAGCTATGCGCTCGTCCAGCGCAACGCGATGAAAGTGTGGGAATCGGACGGCCAGCTGTCGCTGCTCGAACTGCTGAAGGCCGACGCCGATGTCACCGCCAAGCTCTCGCCCGACGAACTCACTGCGCTGTTCGATCTCGGCTATCATATGAAGCATGTCGACACGATCTTCGCGCGGGTGTTCGAGGGCCGCTAGCAGCGGGCTGGAAACATGCGCGAAACTCGCTTAGGGTTCCGACACGACCGATCGAGGAGCAAATAGAGTGGGAATCCTTCGAACGATCATCTGGGTCTTGCTGACCGCCGTCCTGATCATTTTCGCCATGGCGAACTGGCAGGTGGTGACCGTGACGGTCTGGCCCGGCTGGGAAGCCGAGACGAAATTGCCGATCGTGATCATCGCGAGCTTCCTGCTCGGCCTGCTGCCCATGTGGATCGCGCTGCGCACTTCGCGCTGGTCGATGAAGCGCCGGCTCGACACCAGCGAGCGCCAGCTTGCGGATCTGCGCGCGATGGCGAACCGTCCCGTCGAGCCGGTTCCCGCAACCCCGCCCGCCCCCGACGCTCCGACCGATCTTTTTCCCACGGACAAGCCATGACATCCCCTCTCTATCTCGCCATCGACACCACGCACCTCGACGCCGCGCTGACGCTGGCGCAAAAGGTCCGGCACCATGTCGGCGGGTTGAAGCTCGGGCTCGAATTCTTCTGCGCCAACGGCCATCATGGCGTGCACGAGATGGCAAAGATCGGCCTGCCGATCTTTCTCGACCTCAAGCTGCACGACATTCCCAACACGGTCGCGAAGGCGATCCAGGCGCTGCGCCCGCTCGAGCCGGCAATCCTCACCGTCCACGCCGCGGGCGGCCGCGCGATGCTCGAGGAAGCGAAAGCCGTCGCCGGACAGAATACCAAGGTCGTCGCGGTCACCGTGCTCACCAGCCTCGACGCCCCCGACCTTGAGGACATCGGCGTCGGCGGCACCCCGCACGACCAGGTCGTTCGCCTGACCGCACTCGCGCGCGAAGCCGGGCTCGATGGCATCGTCTGCTCGGGGCAGGAGGTGAAGGCGGCGCGCAAGGCCTGGCCGGGCGGTTTCTTCGTCGTTCCGGGCGTGCGTCCGGCGAACGGCAAGGCCGGTGACCAGAAACGCGTCGTCACGCCCGCGCAGGCGATGACCGACGGTGCCTCGATCCTCGTCGTCGGCCGTCCGATCAGCCAGTCGCCCGACCCCGACCTCGCCGCGCGCGAAATCGAAGCGACGCTTTAACCAGTCATCCGTCATCCCGGCGAAGGCCGGGTTCTCCACTATGCGTCATGCGGCGACATCGAGATCCCGGCCTTCGCCAGGATGACGGCAGGATAGAATGCCAATGCCCCCTCTCGTCAAAATCTGCGGCCTTTCCACCCCCGAGACGGTCGATGCCGCGATCCGGCTGGGCGCGACGCATATCGGCCTCGTCCATTACGAGCCGAGCCCGCGCCACGTCGACCTCAAGACCGCGGCGGAGCTGCGCAGGCGCGCCGGACCGCACGTCAAGGTCGCGCTGCTGCTCGTCAACGCCTCGCAGCAACTGACCGGCGAAGCGCTTGCGGCGGTTCGGCCCGACATCATCCAGTTCCACGGCGGCGAAACGCCCGAATGGCTCGCGGCGGTGAAGCGGCTCGTTCCCGCCGAGGTCTGGAAAGCCGTCGGCCTCAAGGATGCGGGCACGCTCGACCGCGTCCGCAAATATGAGGGCGCGGCCGACCGCATCCTGTTCGACGCGCCCGCCGCGGCGCTGCCCGGCGGCACGGGTACGCGGTTCGACTGGTCGCTGCTCAAGGATCACCGCCACACGATCGACTGGGGCATGGCGGGCGGGCTGACGCCGGCCAATGTCGCCGAGGCGATCGCTGCAACCGGCGCGCCGCTCGTCGATGTCTCCTCGGGCGTCGAAAGCGCGCCGGGCGTCAAGGATGTGGACAAGATCGCCGCTTTCCTTAAAGCCGCCGGACGATGACCGACTTACCCAACAGTTTTCGCACAGGCCCCGACGAACGGGGGCATTTCGGCCAGTTCGGCGGTCGCTATGTCGCCGAAACGCTGATGCCGCTGATCCTCGACCTCGAACGCCACTATCGCGCGGCGCAGGCCGATCCGGCGTTCAAGGCTGAATTCGACTATCTGCTGAAACATTATGTCGGCCGTCCGAGCCCGCTGTGGTTCGCGCAGCGGCTCACCGAAGATCTCGGCGGCGCGAAGATCTACCTCAAGCGCGAGGATCTCAATCACACCGGCGCGCACAAGATCAACAATTGCATCGGCCAGATCCTGCTCGCCAAGCGCATGGGCAAGACGAAGATCATCGCCGAAACCGGCGCCGGTCAGCATGGCGTCGCCACCGCAACCGTCGCGGCCTTGTTCGGCCTGCCCTGCACCATCTTCATGGGCGCCGTCGACGTCGAGCGGCAGCAGCCGAACGTCTTCCGCATGAAGCTGCTGGGCGCCGAGGTCGTTGCGGTCGAGAGCGGCGCGAAGACGCTCAAGGACGCGATGAACGAGGCGCTGCGCCACTGGGTCGCGAACGTCCATGACACCTTCTACATCATCGGAACCGTCGCGGGCCCGCACCCTTACCCTGAGCTTGTCCGCGATTTCCAGTCGGTGATCGGCGATGAAGCGCGCGAGCAGATTCTGAAAGCCGAAGGCCGCCTCCCCGACATGCTGATCGCCCCCGTCGGCGGCGGCTCGAACGCGATCGGGCTCTTTCACCCGTTTCTGGATGACGAGGGCGTCGAGATCGTCGGCGTCGAAGCCGCGGGCGAAGGGCTCGACAAAAAACACGCCGCCAGCCTCGCCGGCGGCCGCCCCGGCATCCTCCACGGCAACAAAACCTATCTGCTGCAGGACGAGGACGGCCAGATTACCGAAGCGCACAGCATTTCGGCGGGCCTCGACTATCCGGGCATCGGTCCGGAACATAGCTGGCTCCACGAAATCGGCCGCGTCCGCTACGAACCCGTCACCGATGAAGAAGCGCTCGCAAGTTTCCAGAAGCTGACCAAGCTCGAAGGCATCATTCCTGCCCTCGAAAGTGCGCACGCGATCGCCGCCGCCGAACGCATCGCGCCGACGCTCGGCAAGGACAAGATCGTCATCGTCAACTGCTCGGGCCGGGGGGATAAGGATATCTTCACGGTGGCCGACGCGTTGGGGGTGGAGCTGTGAGCCGCTTCATTTCCGCTTTCGGCAATGGGCGCCCGGCGCTCGTCGCCTTCATCACCGGCGGCGACGGCGATACCGCCGCGAACCTCGACGCGCTCGTTGCGGGCGGCGCCGATGTGATCGAGCTCGGCATGCCCTTCACCGATCCGATGGCCGA
>PNJO01000193.1 GCA_013821905.1 Sphingopyxis sp.
GGCGGCGAAGCTCGTCAATGCGCTGCGCAACGCGCCCAAGGCGCGCGGGCGATGGGGCGAGCAGCAATTGCGCAACGTGCTCGAAAGCTGCGGCCTGTCCGAACATGCCGATTTCCAGACCGAGGTCAGCATCGACGGCGGCGACGCCGGCCGGCTGCGCCCCGATGTGGTGGTGAAAGTTCCCGGCGGTCAGAGCCTCGTCATCGACGCCAAGGTGTCGCTCAACGCCTATCAGGACGCGTTCGGCGCGGTCGACGAGGGCGAGAAGGCGGCGCATCTCGCCGCCCACGCCGCCGCGATGCGCGCGCACGTCAATACGCTCGGCGCCAAATCATACTGGAACCAGTTTCCCGACACGCCCGATTTCGTCGTGATGTTCGTGCCCGGCGAGCATTTCCTCGCCGCCGCGCTCGATCAGGATCACGAGCTTTGGGACTATGCGTTCGAGCGCAAGGTGCTGCTCGCGACCCCGACCAACCTGATCGCGATCGCGCGCACCGTCGCCGCGGTGTGGCGGCAGGAAAAGCTGGCGGGACAGGCGCGCGAGATCGCGGCGCTCGGCAAGGAGCTTTACGCGCGCATGTCGGTGATGGGCTCGCATATCGCGAAAGTTGGCCGGAATCTCGATCAGGCGACGGGCGCCTATAACGCTTTCGTCGGCAGCTTCGAAAGCCAGGTGCTGACGCAGGCCAAGCGTTTCGAGGCGCTCGATGTCGAAACCGGCGACAGGGAAATTCCGGCGCTTCCGGTCGCCGAACAGGCGGCGCGTCCGCTGTCGAAACTCTCCGGCGCGGGCGGCGCGAACGACTGACGCGTCAGATCGCGCGTCGCAGCACCGCCGTCTGCCCGCCCGAACCGGTCAGGATCAATGTGCCGTCGTCGGCGAAGGTCAGGCTGACAGGCGCCGCCATCAGTTTGAAGAACGCCGCCTCCTGCGTCATGCCCGCGCCGGGGCAGGCCATTTCGGTCGCCATCAGCGGCCCGGCCTTCAGCGTCGTGCCATCGACCGCATAACCGCCCGAGAAACGGTTGCAGCCGGCGCTTCCGCTCAGCCGGTTGCCGTCGAATTGCAGCGCGGTCGGACGGTCCGCCGCGACGGGTACCCCGCCGATCGAGACGAAGGTCCAGTTGCTGCCGGCCAGCTCGTCGGGCGGCAATATCTTGCCGCCACAGCCCTGCAGCGTCTTGCCGTCGGCGACGATGCGCACCGTGTCGGCAAAGCGGCGGTCGCTCATCCCGTCGCTGCACGGCGCCTCCTTGATCACGACCGAAAGCCGGTCGGTGACGTAAGCCCGGCCGTTCATCGACGGCTCGGCACCGGGATTGGCGATCCTGATCTTCGTCTCGCCATAGTCGCCGTCATAGTTGAGGTGATCGGGCGTGATTTCGAGCGTCCAGCCGGGTTCGGTGCCGAGCGCCATATAGGTGGCGGCGGGCTGCGGGGCGCCGGGGCCGGGTGGCGGCGTGTCCGGAGTGGGGGCGCAGGCGGCGAGGACGGGCAGCGCAAAAAGCGGCAGAGAGCGAAGCATCGAACGCCTTTCTTCTTCGTCATCCCGGGCTTGATCCGGGATCCATCCGGCGCGCGCTATCGGCCGAAGCGAGAATGGATGCTGAATCAAGTTCAGCATGACGAAGCCTATATCAATTCAGCGGACGAAACTACCGACGCCGCTGGTTCAGCACTTCATAAGCCATCACCGCCGTCGCGACCGCGGCGTTGAGGCTGTCGGCCTTGCCCATCATCGGCATCTTCACCCGCACGTCGGCGGCATCGGCATAGGCGGCGGGCATCCCCTGCGATTCATTGCCGGTCAGGATGAAGGTCGGCGCGGCGTAGCGCACCGCCTGATAATCCTGCGTGTCGCCGCCGAGCCAGGTCGCGACGAGCTGCCCCGCGCCGCCGCGCAGCCAGGGAAGGAAATCCTCCCAGTCCGCCTGCACCAGCTTTTGCGTGAAGATCGCGCCCATGCTCGCGCGCACCGCCTCGACCGCATAGGGGTCGGTCGATTCGCCCAGCAGGATCAGCCCGCCCGCGCCGACGGCATCGCCGGTGCGCAGCATCGTGCCGAGATTGCCGGGATCGCGGAGGCGTTCGGCAACGAGCCAGATCGAGGCCGCGTCGCGGTCGAGATCGGCGAGGCGCGTCCGCGGCTCGGGATAGATGCCGACGACGGTCTGCGGATTGTCCTTGCCCGACAGTTTCGAAAGGATCGCGCCCGTCGTGTCGACGACCTCGCCGCCCGCGGCGAGCGTATCGGCCGCGAGCGCCTTCGCGAGCGGATGCGCGTCGCCCTCGGGGCCGAGGAACAGCCATTGCGGCAGGATGCCGGCCTCGCGCGCTTCGGTCGCGATGCGCAGCCCTTCGGCGAGGAACAGCCCCTCCTCGCGGCGATGCCGCTTCTCGCGCAGCAACCGCATCCGCTTGACGAGCGGGTTCGAGAGGCTTTCGATCCGGGAACGGCGACCGGTCATCCGGTCAATCCTCGCCGAAGCTGTCCTTGACCAGCCCGACCAGCTTGAGCAGCGCGGCGTCGGCGCCGTCGCCCTTCGTGTGGATGGTGATCGAATCGCCCTTCGCGGCGCCGAGCATCATCAGGCCCATGATCGAGGTGCCGTTGACGCGGCTGCCGCCCTTTTCGACTTCGACGCTCACCGTTTCGGGCAGGCGGCTGACGAAGGTGACGAACTTGGCGCTGGCGCGCGCGTGCAGACCGCGCTGGTTGGTGATCTCGACGGTCTCGGACGCTTCGCTCAACTTCCCACTCCCAGCATTTCCGACGCGACCGAAATATATTTCTGGCCGGCTTCCTTGGCCGCGATCACCGCAGCGCGCAGGTCCATCGACTTGCGCGCGCTTTCGAGGCGGATCAGCATGGGGAGGTTGACGCCCGCGATCACTTCGGTGCGCCCGCTTTCGAGCAGGCTGATCGCGAGATTGGACGGGGTGCCGCCGAACAGGTCGGTCAGCATGATGACGCCGCGGCCCTCGTCGACCTTGCGGATCGCCTCGGCGATTTCCTTGCGGCGCATTTCCATATTGTCGTTGGGGCCGATGCACACGGTGCCGATCGCGCGCTGCGGGCCGACGACATGCTCCATCGCGGTGACCATCTCCTCGGCGAGACGGCCGTGGGTTACGAGAACCATACCCAGAAGCGGCAATGCTTTGTCGATGCCCATGAAAGTCGCGACCCTTATGTTTTCCGGACGTCGGCCGAAGAAGTAGCGGACGGGGGCCTGCCCTCAAGCCCATCTTGCGGCGCGGAGTCAAGATTGCGGTGGGTCAGGGTTGGCTCATATCCAGACATTCGTAGCGTTTGGGCAACACGCGCCGCGACATGGACCGAGCGGTGGCGCCCGCCGGTGCAGCCGAACGCGATGGTGACGTAGCTTTTCCCCTCGGCGCGGTAGCGCGGCAGTAGTGTCTGGATCAGGCGTTCGATCTGCGCGACGCTGTCCTCATAGGCGGGGTCGGCCATGACATAGGCGGCGACATCGGGATCGAGACCCGTTCCGGGCTTCAGCTTCGGGTCCCAGTGCGGGTTGCGCAGATAGCGCATGTCGAACACCAGATCGGCGTTGCGCGGCAGCCCGCGCGCGAAACCGAAGCTCAATATGTTCAGCACCGGTTCGCCTTCGTCCGCGACGCCGAAGCGCTGGCGCACCTCCTGCTGCAGGTCGTTGCTGCTGTAATTGGTCGTGTCGACGACATGTTCGGCCCAGCGGCGCAGCGGCTCCATCATCTCGCGCTCGCGCGCGATGCCGTCGGCGGCGGGGCGGTCCTCGGCCATCGGATGGCGGCGGCGCGTTTCGGAAAAGCGGCGTTCGAGCTCGGTGCCCGCGCAGTCGAGGAACAAGGTCTGGATGTCGCGCCCGCCCGCCCCGCGCAGCTCCTTGATCCGCTTGACGAGCAGCGCCGGGCGAAAGCCGCGGCTGCGGCTGTCGATGCCGACCGCGATCGGGCGGCCCGTCTCGCCGCGCTTGACCGGTGCCTCGATCAGCGCGTCGAGCAGCGCGAGCGGCAGATTGTCGACGACCTCCCAGCCGAGGTCCTCGAGCACCTTGAGCACGGTCGATTTGCCCGCCCCCGACAGGCCGGTGACGAGCAGCAGGCGCGGATCGGCCGCGTCGCCTTTCATCGCTCGGGCGCCAGCCGTTCGAGCGCGAGCATGATCTTGATCGGCGCCGACGCCTCGAACGCCGACAGCAGCAGCGCGGGCAGCGGGTGGCCGACGACCATTTCGACCTGGTTGACCGACGGCATCCGGTCATAACGGTCGGTGAGGCGCACCGCGAGCGCGAGCGGCACCGGCGCGGTCCAAGGCTTTTCGATGATCCCGATGCCGCGCACCTCGATCTTGCCGGCGAGCGCTTCGGGCGGGCGGCACCACAGCCGGTCGCGGTCGTACCAGATGTCGCAGCGGTCGTCGGCGACCAGCTTGGCGCCGCGGTCGATCAGCCGCAGCGCAAGGTCCGATTTGCCCTGGCCGGCATTGCCGAGGATCAGCACCCCGCCATTGCCCGACACGACGCAGCTCGCGTGGATGTTGGTGATTTCGGGCTTGGTCCGGCTCGGAAACATCGGAAGGGCTTACCGGCGATGCTGCAGTGCCGCAAGGCGGTAGAAAGGCGCGTCAGGCGGAGGCGTCGCTGCCTTCGCGCGCGGGCAGGGTGATCAGCAGGCTCGCGCCGCGCTTGCCGTCGTCGCGGTCGCGCGCCGAGATGGTTCCGGCATGGCCCTCGACGATCGTCCGCGCGATCGCGAGCCCCAGCCCGCTGTGGCGGCCGAATGCCTCGCCATCGGGCCTTTCGCTATGAAAACGCCGGAAAATCGCCTCGCGCTGCGCGGGGTCGATGCCCGGGCCGTCGTCGTCGACGCGCAGATGCACCTCGTCGCCGAGCCGCGTCGCCGCGATGCAGACCAGCCCGCCGGGGGGCGAGAAGCTGATCGCATTGTCGATGACATTGTCGATCGCGCGTTCGAGCCGGTGGCCGTCGGCCATCACCACCGTCGTGCCCTTGCGCGGCCGCGCGAAGGCGATGCGCGGCGCCGGTGCGCCGGGCTCGATGCGCGCGGCGCGCGCCGCCAGCATCGATTCGATCATCAGGCCGAGGTCGATCGGTTCGAACAGGGTGCGCGAGAGCTGCGCGTCGATCCGGCTCGCGTCGCTGATGTCGGTGACCAGCCGGTCGAGCCGCCGCACATCCTCGTCGGCGATGGCGAGCAGCTGCGCGCGCTGTTCGTCGGTCGTGACGCGGCCGAGCCCCTCGATCGCCGAGCGCACCGAGGCGATCGGGTTCTTGAGCTCGTGCGTCACGTCGGCGGCGAAATGCTCGCCGGCGTCGATGCGCTCGCGCAGCGCCTGCGTCATGTCCGACAGCGCGCGCGCGAGCGTGCCGATCTCGTCGCGGCGGCTCGGCAGGCGGGGAACGACGACCTCGCGCGCGCGGCCGAGGCGGACGCGGACGGCGGCGCGGGCGAGGCGACGCAGCGGGCGGACGATCGTGCGCGCCAGAAAC
>PNJO01000194.1 GCA_013821905.1 Sphingopyxis sp.
TTCCCAGTCGTCCTCGGCTTCGACCTCGAGCACTGTGAATGCGACGATTGCGCCGCTGGGATAGCTGACCGATCGGCCCATGATATCCTCCCTCAGGCCGCAAGCGCAGCATCGTCTGACGCGCCGTCAAACTGCTCGGCCGTGATCCGCCCGCCTCCAGATCGCACACGTTGCGCGCCTGCGGAACGGTGGTCATCAGGCCGGATTACGCCAGCTTATGGATAGCGCTTCATCCGGCCTGATGCCCCCCTGCGTCGCGCCAAAGCATACCGTTCAATGGTGCGTCAGGCACGATGCAGACTGTCCAGATAAGGCGACCAGTTCCTCGCGGGCGTAGTCCTTGCTGCCGAACGGGTTGAGAATCTTGCGGTCGAGGCGCGAGGCGTGGCCGGTCGAATGGGTCAGTTCGTGCAGCGCGGTGCGATAATAGTTGATCTGCTCGAAGAACGCGGGTTGCGGCGGAACCTGCACATAATCATGCGCGGGTACATAGAAGGCACGGTTGCCGCCGATGCGGAAATCGACGCCCGATGCGGCAATAACCGCTTCGGCGACGGGCACGATCTGGCGTTCGGGGAGCGGCGCGGGGCCGGCGGCAAGGCCGGGGCGCAAGCCTTCGCATTGCGCGACGTTGAACACGGTGAAGCGTTTGAGGAAGGGCACGGCGCGGGCCTCGTCGCCGGTCAGGCGTGCGCGTTCCTTCTCGGCCTCGGGGGTGAAGCGGTCGGCATAGACAACGGTGGTCCCGCGCTCGCCCTTGCGGACGTTGCCGCCTGCTTCAAGGGCTTGGCGGAAGGTCAGCCACGATTGCGAAGGATAACCGCACTCGATAACCGCGCCCCAGAGAATGAGCACGTTGACGCCGCTGTAATTGCGGCTGGTGAGCGCATTGCGCGGAAGGCCGGGGGCGGCGGAGAAGCCTTGACCATTGGGGCGGCCCCAAGGCTGGACCCAAGGAACGCGGCCCGCCTCAAGTTCGGCAACGATCCGGTTCGTCACCTCGTCGTAAAGATTGGCGCGCTCTGCCGGGGGCTGGCTCCTGCCAGCTTCTCCGCGCGCGCGATGCTTGCCGCTCTGGCGCATGGCTATCCTCCTGCACCGCCCCAAAAACCCCAGGGCCTCCCCCGGAGCGGGGGTGGGCGGCGAACTGCGACCTGCCGGGCGCGGCCAGAAGGCGGTCCGCACCCGCAGGGCCGCAATGCAATGGAGGAGCCGAGCCCGAGCGCAGTCGAGGGCCGGCTTGCGGGACGCCGGGCCGGGCCCAGAAGGGAGCGCCGTCCACCCGTGCGACGAGGGGAAGGCCCAACGAAAAACGCCGCCGCGCCGGTCAGGCGCGGCGACGACAGGCCGGAGCAAGGCTCCGGCATCCCGCCAGTCCGATCATCACCTTTGGCCGGGACGCGCGAAGCGTGGCCCGGTGGAGCTTGGCGAACGGATGTGAGCCTAGCGGAATAGAGCGGCGGTCGCGCCGCAGGCGCGAGGCGCCCAAAAACCCGGATGCGTCAGGTCAGACCCTGCCGTCTTGACGCACTCTCGCCATGGTCGCCTTACGCGACGGTGACGCGGAGGCGAGCACTCGGCCGACTGACCCGCCGCGGATCAACCGTGCAGCGGGGATCCGTGCGAACCGGTGCGAGCGGTCATCGCGGGCAACAGGCTCATCATGGCGGCACTGGCGATGATGATCGCGCCGACCGCCGCGGCGATGCCGGTCGCGGTCGGCCGCGCGCCGCCGAGATGCATCAGGCCGGAGACGACGCTGTGGCCGGCGATCCCGGCGGGCACAGCGAAGAGAAAAGCGACCGCCCCGCGAACTGGAACCGGCAACCGTGACGCGATGAGCATGCGTCCGATCAGCAAGGCCGCGACGCCGACGACGAGGCCGAGAAGCAGGCCGAGCAACAGCCCCAGCTCGCCACCCGCCGCCCACAGAAAGGTGGCCGCACCCAGCCCGACCGGGAGCGCGAAGACGGCGAGCCGGAACATCGCCCAGGCGAAGAGGACGATGCCGGTGGCGGAAAGGATCAGACCGAGCAGCATGACGACCAACTCCATAGCCTCGGAACATAGCAGAAACACGAATCCGCATGAAGCCCGGATCGGTGCTCACTACGGACGGCCTGGCGCAGCCGTCTCGGGCGGCCCTGCGCGTAGCACGACGAACAGCGTGGCCGCGCCGGCTTCGCTCCGGCCGGCAGGGGGCCGGTCGCCGATCGCGAAGAAGATGGCATTGGCGGTACGCGGCGTTGCACTGGCGGCCGCGACAGCCGACTGGGAATTGACGGGCACTCCGGCGACGCTCGCGAGATAGGCGCGGGTCTCGCCGGGCAGCGCGCGGCCGGTCCGCACGTGCTCGGCATAGCGTGCCGGTCCCGCATTATAGGCTGCGAACAGACCGGGATAGCCGAAGCGGTCATACATCAGGCGAAGATAGAGCGTCCCCGCCAATATGTTGTCGCGCGGGCTATGTGGATCGGACCCGAGCCCGAGCCGCGCGCGCATTTCGGACCAGGTGCCGGGCATGAGCTGCATCAGCCCCATCGCGCCGGCGTGGCTGGTGATCGGGCGACCGTCCAGCATCGTGCGTCCGCCGCTCTCGGCGCGCATGACGCGCTCGATCCATTCTACCGGCACGCCGAAACGCGCCGAGGCTGCCTCGATATAAGGCCGCCAGTGAACGACCGACTGCGCGCCAGCCGGCGCCGCCGCTAGCAGCGCCAAGGCGGTGATGGCGACCCTCAGCCCAGCCACAACAGCCGCGCCTCGCCGATGACGTCGCCGCGCGATGTCGGTCCGAAATAACGCCCGTCGAACGAATCCGGGCTGTCCATCAGGAGGAACAGCGCACCGGTTCTCAGTGTCACACATCCGCTCCACCGCGGCATCGGCCGCCCGCGGCCGTCAGCTTCGCGGCGATCAGTGACTGGGCGGCCATTTACGGAGATATCGCGACCACGGGCGCAAACGCGGTCGCCGGGCACGGCCGCGACGCGCTTCACCAAAGGGACGTTGATCGGAATGTAGCGCCGCTCGGCGGCGAGCCGGCGCCAGCGGTCGGGCACGCGGGCCAGCACCATGTCGCCAGCCGCGATGTCGTGACGGCCGCCAACGGCATAGAGGCCGATCGGCGCGCTGGCCGACACGTTCCAGACCAGCCGCGGCGTCGGGGGCAGCGCGATCGTCGCCGTCAGCGCGGCGACGCCAACACTGATCAGCACGGAGGCCCGAACCGGCAGACGGGAGGGTAACAGCCTAGCCATTTCCGCCATCCCGCATGTTCGCGCGCGACCAGGCCTCGATATCGTCGATATGGTAGCGCCAGACGGTGCCGTGTTTCCGGCAGCACGGACCGCGCCGCTCGCGGCGCATCTTCTTGAGCGTGTCCGCTGCGAGGCCGAGATGGAACGCGGCCTGCTTGGTTGTCAGGAACGGGCAATGTTCGCGTGCCCGCCGGGCGCGCTCCGCGGTCGAAGATACAGCTCCACCGTTCACAGCGGGCGGCGCCACCTCGGTCGGTGTTCGTGCGCCGCCGCCTGCTTTGTCGTTCGGATCGTGTGTCATGGATGCAGCGTCTAGTCCGACGAACCCGCGTTACCCGCCGATCAGGCCCGCACGCGCCGCTTCCTGATCCGCGACGTAGGCGTCCAACATGTCCGCCTGACCGGGAAGCAGCGCGTCGATCGCCGGGAGGCCGTCAATATCGTCGCGGTAAAGCAGCACCGATGGGCACTGGCCTTCGACATTACCGAGATTGGGGCGATGCTGGGCATAGCCGATGAGCGCGGCCAGATCGGGATCGAACGCTCGAGCGATGGCGGGCGGGTAGACGAGATACTGATTCTCGAACGTCCGCAGCCATCCGAGGCAATAGGAGGTGATGACCGCGCGGCGCACATGATCGGACTGGTTAGCGCCGGCACCATGCAGGATCGATCCGAGGAACAGCAGCGCGGAGCCGGGTGGCATTTCGGCGGCGACCGGACGTGCATCGCCCGGTTGCGATGCCGCATCGTGATGGCTGCCCGGCCAGACCAGCGTCGCGCCACTCTCCAGCGTGAACGGATCGATCGGCCAGATGACGTTGATCTGATAGTGCATCCCGGTCTTGACGCCGCCCCAGAGATCCTGGTCGCGGTGCGGCACCTGCGCGAGCGCGCCGGGATGGATTTCGATCGCCTGGGTGAGGTTGAGAACGATACGATCGCACCATTCCCCGAGCACCGTTTCGGCGATACCGCAGATGATCGGGTGCAGCACAAGGCCGGCGATATGCCGTGAACGCCGCAACAACGCGCCAAAGCGCTTGGTGCGGGCTCCGTAGAATCCGCCTTCGCAAAAGGGCGTGGCGACGAAGCGCGGTGCGAGTTCGGCTTCGAGCGCGGTGATTAGCTCGGTCGGCACGGCGTTATCGACAATGACATAACCGTCGGCGAGCAGCATCGCGGCTAGGCGGGCGGGGTCGTGCATCGCCATTCCCTTCACGCGGCTCTTGCCGCCGCATCGGGAGTGATCGCACCCGGCACATAGATGCCGTTCGACGCCAGCAGCGCAGGCGTACCGGCGCAGATCTCGATGCGGAACGCTCCAAGGAACGCGCCATCGATGCGGCGCGCGGGGCCGAGCGGCGCTGCGCGCCAGCCCATCGCCAAAACCTCCTCGCGAAAAGCAGCGGTCACGACGCCGGTTAGCATGGTGATTCCGCTGCCGAGCGCATGATCGACCATCGCCGAGATGAGCCGGTTGCGGACACGCAGGCGTCCGGGGGCGCCCAATCGTTGCGGCAGGCAAAGTCGCGTAATCTCGCGAACCTGCTCCCCCCGGGGCGCATCGCACTCGCAGAGCGACGCGAAACGATCGGCGAGCAGATGCGCGCCCTCTGTCGATAGCAGCCGCATCGACCCCTGGTGAATGCAGCCATCGTCGGTGGCGATCAGATAGACCGCCTTGTCGCCGTCATAGCTGTCGATTTCATAGCGGCCGCCGACGACCGGAACATCCCAGCCCAGCAGATCGACGAACAGGGTCTTGCGGTCCTCGAACATCGAGGCGGCGCGCGCATCGGTAAGCGAGCACCCTTGGACAATATGGATCATAGCAGTAGCTCCCGTTCAACGTGAACGGTCGCAAAAGGAGCAGAGATGCGGAGTTCAAACAGTCGTCAATATTGAGGATGCGGCGATCCTACTCAGAAGCGCGGGACGATCTCCTCGATGCAGACGATCCCGCAGGCGAGCGCGATCGCCGGGAGCTGCGCGCGGGAATAGATGCCGAAATGCTCGCGCAGGTCGCGCATGTAGGTGCGCACGGTCGTTGGCGCGATGTGCATCATGATCCCGATCTCGACGTCGCTCTTGCCCATCGCCGCCAAGCGAAAGCATTCGAGCCGCTTTGGGCTGAGATGGGGCAATTCCAGGCGGCGCGCCGGAAAGCCGTGCAAGCGCCGCGCCTCGGTAAAAGCCTCGCTCGCCATCAGCGTCGCGATCCGGCAGATATGCGATGGCGGCAA
>PNJO01000195.1 GCA_013821905.1 Sphingopyxis sp.
TTGCGCGCGGGGCCGATGCCCGGCACCTCGTCGAGCGGCGACGTGCCCATCGCCTTGGCGCGCTTCTGCCGGTGCGCGCCGATGGCGAAGCGGTGCGCCTCGTCGCGCAGCCGCTGGACGTAGAAGAGCACCGCATTGTTCGGCGGCAGCGTGAATTCGCGGCCGTCGGGGTGATAGAAGGTCTCGCGCCCGGCGTTGCGGTCGGGGCCCTTGGCGACGCCCACATAAGGCAGATCGTCGATGCCGAGTTCGGCGAGCACCGCGCCCGCGGCCGACACCTGCCCCTTGCCGCCGTCGATCAGCACCAGGTCGGGCCATTCGCCCTTGGTCCGTTCGGGGTCCTCCTCGATCGCGCGCGCGAAGCGGCGCTGGAACACCTCGCGCATCATCGCGAAATCGTCGCCCGGCTGCGTCTCGGCGCGCTTGATGTTGAACTTGCGATAGGCGCCCTTGATCCAGCCTTCGGGACCCGCGACGACCATCGCGCCGAGCGCGTTGGTGCCCTGGATATGGCTGTTGTCGTAAATCTCGATCCGCTGCGGCGGGTTGTCGAGGTCGAAGAGATCGGCCAATTCGCGGCCGAGCTTCGCCTGGCTGCTGCTTTCCGCGAGCCGCCGGTCGAGTTCCTCGCCTGCGTTGCGCACCGCCTGTTCGAGCAGGCGGCGGCGGTTGCCGCGCTGCGGCACGCTGATCTCCACCTTGCGGCCGCCGCTTTCGCCGAGCGCCTCGGCGAGCAGGGCAGCTTCGTCGGGTTCGCGATCGACGAGGATCAGCTTCGGCGGCGGCACGCCTTCGTAGAATTGCATCAGGAAGCTCGCCATCACCTCGTCCTCGGGCACCCCGGACACATGTGCGGGGAAGAAGCTGCGATGCCCCCAGTTCTGCCCGCCGCGGATGAAGAAGGCCGCGATGCACAACTGCCCGCCCTTCGCCGCGAGCGCGAACACGTCGGCGTCGCCCAGCCCATCGGCATGCACCGACTGGCTGCCCTGGATGAAGGTCAGCGATTTCAGCCGGTCGCGGATCACTGCCGCCTGCTCATAATCCATCGCTTCGGCTGCGCGCGTCATGGCATCGCCCAGCCGCTTCTGGACCGCGGTCGAGCGGCCTTCGAGGAAGTCCTGCGCGTCGCTCACCAGCCCCGCATAATCCCCCTTGGAGATGCGGCCGACGCAGGGCGCGCTGCACCGCTTGATCTGGTAAAGCAGGCAGGGGCGCGAGCGGTTGGCGAAGAAACTGTCGGTGCAGCTGCGGAGCAGGAAGGTCTTTTGCAGCGCATTGAGCGTCTGGTTCACCGATCCGGCGCTGGCGAACGGGCCATAATAGCGCCCCTTGGCGCGCCGCGCGCCGCGATGCTTCTGCACGCGCGGGAAATCATGGTCGGCGCGCAGCAGGATGAAGGGGAAGCTTTTGTCGTCGCGCAGCAGGACATTGTACGGCGGGCGATAGCGCTTGATCAGCTGCGCCTCGAGCAGCAGCGCCTCGGCCTCGCTCGTCGTCGTGACGATTTCCATCGCGCGCGTCTGCGCGACCATGCGCTGCAGCCGCTGCGGCAGGCGCGCGACCTGCGTATAGTTGGTGACGCGGTTCCGGAGCGCACGCGCCTTTCCCACATAGAGCACGTCGCCGCGCGCATCGAGCATCCGGTAAACGCCCGGACGCGTCGGCAATTTGCGCACGACGCTGCGGATCGCCTCGGCGCCGCGTTCGAGGTCGGGCTGGTCGCCCTCCCCATCGCCGCCGCGCATCACATAGGTCGCTTTTTCCTCGTTGAATCGGTCGGGAGCGTTCGGGCGGGCCATGATTTTGCATGTAGGCGATGGCGATGCGACCCGCCATAGTGCGCGCAGGAAAACATAGGAGGGGTCTTATGGAACTTCGCGGCAAACTGGCACTGGTTACCGGGGGCAGCGACGGCATCGGGCGCGAGATCGCGCTGCAATTGCAGGGGCTGGGCGCCGAGGTGACCGTTATCGGACGTTCGGCCGAAAAATTGCAGGCGATGGCGGCGCTGGGGTTCGGCACGATCGTCGGCGATCTGTCGCAGGAGGCAGGCATCGACGCCGTCGTGAGCGGCGTCGCGGGCAAGCCGCTGGCGCTGCTCGTCAACAATGCCGGGGTCGGCAGCGACTATGAGCTCGACGATGTCGCCTCGCTGGGCAGCGCAGCGGCGTGCATCGACACCAATCTTTTTGCGCCGATTGCGGTAATCACACGTCTGTTGCCGCAGTTGAAGGCGCAAGGCGAAGCGATGATCGTCAACGTCACCTCGGGCCTCGCCATCGCGCCGCGCGCGGGCGGACCGATCTATTGCGCCACCAAGGCGGCGCTGCGCAGCTATACGCAGGCAATCCGCTACCAGCTCAAAGACAGCGGGGTGAAGGTGATGGAGGCGCTGCCGCCGCTCGTCGCGACGAACATGACCGCGGGCCGCGGCGGCAAGATGATGACGGCGTCCGACTGTGCCGCCGAAATCGTCCGGGGGATCAAGGCGGACAGCGCCGAAGTCGCGGTCGGTCAGACGAAGATCCTGCGCCTCGTCCACAGCATGTCGCCCGCACTCGCGCGGCGGATCATGATCCAATATTGAGGATGGCCGGCACGATCACCCTCTATGGCGAAGGGCGGGGCTTCCGCGTTGCCTGGCTGCTTGAGGAGATGGGCCTGCCCTACCGGTTGCGGCAGGTCGACCTGCTCGCCGGGGTCGAAAAGGACCGCGAGTTTCTGGCGATCAATCCCGCCGGCTTCATTCCCGCGCTCGTCGACGGCGATACGGTGATGGTCGAATCGATCGCGATCATGGAATATCTGCTCGCACGCTATGGCCCGAACCCGCTCGCGCCGGCGCCCGACGATCCGGCCTTCGCAGCCTATCAGCAATTTCTCCACATGGGCGAGGCAGGTCTCGCCGGCCCGGTCAACGCCATCGTGGCGACCAATATTCTCGCGCCCGAAGCCGAGCGGAAGAACTGGACGGCAGACTGGGCCCTCGACATCTTCAAAAGCCGCCTCGGGCTCGTGATCCGGCAGCTTACGTCCGCACCCTTTATTGCCGGCGATCGCTTCACGGCCGCCGATATCTCGGTGACCTATGCGCTGGAATTCGCGCAGCGCACGATCGGCTTCGCCTTCGGCCCCGTCGAGCTGGACTATCTCGCACGCACGACGACGCGCGACGGCTATCGCCGCGCGATGGACCAGTGCCCGGCCACGAAGGCGTGGGTCGCCGAGCTGACCGGAAACCGATAGTCCAAAGCAAAACGCCCGCGGAAACCGCGGGCGTTTCGTCATTCAGCAATCGCGAAAGGTTCAGGCCTTGGCGACGCCCGCAATGGCATGATCGACCAGCGCCTTGTCGGCAGCGGCATCATGCTTGTCGGCGATCAGCTTCGCAGCCGCGTCGGTCGCTGCCTTCGCGGCCGCGGTGCGGACTTCGGAGAGCGCGCCGGCTTCGGCCGCGGCGATGCGGTCTTCGGCCATCTGTTTGCGGCGCGCGATCAGCGCGGTCGCATCGGCTTTCGCCTTGGCAACGAGCGCTTCGGCCTCGGCATCGGCGCGGGCGCGCATCTCGTCGGCTTCCTTGGCGGCGTCGGCGAGCTTGGCCTCATATTCGGCCTTCAGCGATTCGGCATCGAGGCGAAGCTGCTCGGCTTCGTTCAGCTGCTTCGAAATCTCGGCAATCTTGTTGTCGAGCATGCCCGCGACCATCGCCGGCACCTTCTTCCACAAGAGGATCGCGATGAAGATCGCCATGGCGATCGAAACCCAGACGGTTGCGTCGATGAAACCGAAAGAGGCCGGCTCGACATGCACCTCGCCTGCCGCTTCGGACAGGATCGTCAGATAATTAGCCATGAAGCACCGCCTTCACCGCCGCCTTGGCATCCGCCGCAGCGACCTTCACGCCCGACAGCTTGGCGACGAGGTCGCTTGCCGCTTCGGCCGCGACCGATTCGATTTCCGCCATTGCCGAGTTGCGCGCCGCGCCGACATCGGCTTCGGCCGCCGACAGCTTGTCGGCGAGCTCGGCGTCGACCTTTGCAAGACGCTTTTCGGCGTCCTTCGCGGCCTTGTCCTTGGCGTCGGTCACCGCCTTTTGCGCGGCGGCGCGGCTCGCGTCACTTTGCTGGCGATAGCTCTCTTCGAGCCCGTCGGCAGCGGCGTGCGCGGCCTTAGCCGCAGCCAGATCGTCCGCCACCTTGCGGTCGCGCGCGTCCACCGTCGCCTCGATCTTCGGCAGCATGCCGCGGCCGATCACGAAAAAGACGAAGCCAAAGGTCAGCAGCACCCAGAAAATCTGCGATGCGGCATACCAGTTTTCAGCGAATTGGCTGATTTGAGGCATGGATACTCTCGACCGACTAGAAAGATTTCAGTCGCGGGGCCGAACCCGAATGGCCGGCCCCGCAAACGGGATCAGGCTGCCTTGAGGTACAGCAGGATCGCGATAAGGAACGACAGCAGGCCGAGAAGTTCGGCAGCCGCGAAGCCGATGAACAGGCGGCCCTGCTGGCCGTCGGCGGCCGCGGGGTTGCGCAGCGCGCTTTCGAGGAAGCTACCGAACACGTTGCCCACACCGATGGCGGCCATACCGGCACCGATAGCGGCCAGACCGGCGCCGATGAGCGAAGCAGCTTGAACGTCCATTTTATACTCCTTGGGAAAAACGTTGATTATACGGTTGAAATATCAGTGCAGATTGATCGCGTCGTTCAGATAGAGCGACGTGAGCAGTGCGAAAACATAGGCCTGAATGCCCGCGACCAGCAGCTCGAGGCCGCTGATCCCGACCATCAGCGCCATGCTGGGAATGCCGACGCCAAGGCCGACCGCCGGACCGGCGGCGATCCCGTCGATGATGAAAGAGGCGAACACCTTCATCAGCACGTGGCCTGCGGTCATCGCGACGAACAGTCGCAGCGCAAGGCTGAACGGACGGACGAGGAACGACACCAGCTCGATCACGGGGATCAGCCACAGCAGCCACCAGGGGGTGCCGTGCGGGACAAAAAGCGAGAAGAAATGCAGGCCGTGGCGCCAGAAACCGACGATCAGCACGATCGAGAAGCTCAGGATCGCGAGAAAACCGGTGATCGCGAAGTGGCTCGTCACGGTGAACGGATGCAGGCCGAACAAACCGAAGGGCATGAGGCCGATCACGTTCAGCATCAGGATGAACATGAAGAGCGAGAAGACATAGGGCGTGTATTTGCGGCCTTCAGGGCCGATATTCGCATTCATCATGCCGGAAATGAAGCCAGTGAAGCCTTCGACGGCGACCTGCCAGCGGCCGGGGACGAGCTGGCGCTTCATCCCGCCGATCATGAAGACCCACAGCAGCAGGCCCGCGATCACCATCCACATCGCGCTGGTGGTAAAGGCGACCTCGTGATTGCCGACATGGAACATGTCGAACATCTTCTGCACCTCGAACTGGTGCATCGGGTCCACTTTGCCTTGATCCGCCACGCGATACCTCGCCTAAATT
>PNJO01000196.1 GCA_013821905.1 Sphingopyxis sp.
GGCATGCGCAAGCTGTCGTCGGACAAGACGCTGAAGGAAGCGCTGCAGGTCCTGACCACCAAGCCGAAGGTGAAGCGCACCATGTGGTCGCGCCGCGCGCAGGAATATGAAGCGAAGATCAATTCGGGCGACCTGGTGTCGATCGCCGAAGTGACCCGCGACCTGTTCCGCGCCGACGACCAGCCCGAACAGAGCTATTCGGAGCGCCAGATCTTCGAAGCGGCGTCGAGCCGCCTCGCGCGCGAACTCGCCGCGATGGAAGAAAGCGACGAAAAGACCGCGCAGGCGAAGATCCTCCAGATCCTCAACGAGCATGCGCCGCTCTATTACGCCGAAAAGGTTTAATCGCGTCCACTGCGATCAAGGAAAGGGTGGTCCGCAAGGGCCGCCCTTTTTCGTTCAGGGATAGGTCGCGCCGACGAAATAAAGGCCGTCGGGCGGTGCGTTGAGCCCCAGCGCCTGCCGGTCCGCGGCGTCGAGCGCGGCCTTGAGGTCGCGCGCCGACCAGCGGCCGTGGCCGACGAGCGTCAGGCTGCCGACCATCGAGCGCACCTGGTGGTGGAGGAAGCTGCGCGCCGCGGCCTCGATGATGATCTCCTCGCCGTGACGGCTGACGCTGAGCTTGTCGAGCGTCTTCACCGGGCTTTGCGACTGGCAGTGCGCCGAGCGGAAGGTGGTGAAATCGTGCATCCCGATCAGTTGCTGCGCGGCGGCGTGCATCGCGTCGGTGTCGAGCGGGCGCGCGACCTGCCACGACAGGCCCTTGTCCCAGGTCAGCGGCGCGCGGCGGTTGACGATGCGATATTCGTACGACCGTCCGATGCAGGCGAAGCGCGCGTGCCAGTCGTCGGGCACGATCTCGCAGCCGATGATCGCGATCGGCGCGGGGCGGAGCTGCGCGTTGAGCGCCTCGGTCAGCTTGAACGGCGTCAGCGGCTTTTCGATGTCGACATGCGCGCGCATCGCGATGGCATGGACGCCCGCGTCGGTGCGCCCGGCGCTGAACACCTGCACCTCCTCGGCGGTGAAGCGGTGGATCGCTTCCTCGATCGTCTGCTGGACGCTGGGGCCGTGCGCCTGCCGCTGCCAGCCCATATAGGGGCGGCCGTCAAATTCGATGGTGAGCGCGAAACGGGTCATGCGAGGCGCGTGCCCGCCGGGACCGGACGGCCGCGCAGCAGTTCGGCGGCGTCCATCGCGGGCTTGCCGGCCCGCTGGACGCGCGTCGCGCGGATCGCGCCGGGGTTGCACGCGATGGTCAGCGCATCGTCGAGGGTGACGCCGGGGGCGGCGCCCGCGACGGTATCGGCGGGATGGACGACCGCGGCGGCGAGGATCTTGTAGCGCTCGCCGTCGAGCTCGAAAAAGGCGCCGGGCACCGGGTTGAAGGCGCGCACCTGCCGCTCGACCTGCACCGCGCCGGTCAGGAAATCGAGCCGCGCCTCGCTCTTGTCGATCTTCGCCGCATAAGTGACGCCCTCGTCCGGTTGCGGCACCGGCGGGAAGGCGTGGAGGTCGCTCAGCACCTTCACCATCATCAGCGCGCCCATCTCGGCCAGCTCGTGGGTCAGGATGCCCGCGCTCTTGCCGGTCGCCGGCGTCGTTTCGACGAGGCGCATCGCGCCGGTGTCGAGCCCCGCGTCCATCTGCATGATCGTCACGCCCGTTTCGGCATCGCCAGCGAGGATCGCGCGCTGCACCGGCGCCGCGCCGCGCCAGCGCGGCAGGATCGAGCCGTGGACGTTGAGGCAGCCTTCGCGTGGGCTCTCGAGGATCGCCTGCGGCAGGATCAGGCCATAGGCGGCGACCACCGCGATATCGAGGTCGAGCGCGGCGAATTCGGCCTGCGCTTCGGGGGTCTTCAGGCTGCGCGGCGTGCGCACGGGCAAGCCGTGCTCCTCGGCCCAGACCTGCACCGGGCTCTTCTGCAATTTCTTGCCGCGCTGCGCGGGGCGGGGGGGCTGGCTATAGACGGCCACGATGTCGTGCCCCGCCGCGTGGAGCGCGGCGAGCGTCGGCACCGCAAAGGGCGGCGTTCCCATGAAGGCGATGCGCATGGGCTGCGCCTTTGGCGGAGGTTGCGGGGTTGCGCAAGGTTCATAGCTGGAGATTGCTTCGCTTTGCTCGCAATGACGAATATTGCGAGGGAAGCTCCAGCCCACTACCACCGACCCATGGCCTCCACCGAAATCGAAGCCCTCGTCCAGCAACTCGCCCGCCTGCCGGGGCTCGGCCCGCGCTCGGCGCGGCGCGCGGTGTTGCACCTGATGAAGAAGCGCGAAAGCAGTTTCGCGCCCCTGCTCGCGGCGCTCCAGACGGTGTCGGAACGGCTGGTGACGTGCGGCATCTGCGGCAATGTCGACACCAGTGACCCTTGCGCGATCTGCGCCGACCCGCGCCGCGATGCGCGGAGCCTGTGCGTCGTCGAGGAGGTCTCGGACCTGTGGGCGCTCGACAAGTCGCGGCTCTTTCCCGGCAAATATCATGTGCTCGGCGGGCGGCTCTCGGCGCTGGAGGGCGTGCGGCCGCAGGACCTCAGCATCGACGCGCTGGTCGCGCGCGTCGCCGCGGGCGGGATCGACGAGGTGGTGCTCGCGATGAACGCGACGCTGGAGGGGCAGACGACGGCGCATTATCTCGCCGAGCGGCTGGAGGGCTATCCGGTGCGGCTGACGCAGCTGGCGCACGGCCTGCCTGTGGGCGGCGAGCTTGACTATCTCGACGAGGGGACGCTCGCGCAAGCGCTCAGGGCGCGGAGGCCGGTAGGGTGACCTTTTTCAGAATCCCAGCGCTGAGGAGCTGCGCGCGTTGGATTCAGAGGACGCTTTCTAAATCAGCAAGCGGCCAGACGGTGGCGGCAATTCAATTGGCGCCGGCTGCTATCCCGATTGTATTGGCAGAGTTGTTTTCTCGAGGCGCGGTCGACCCTTTCAGGCAGATCATAATGGGTGTTGCCATCGGAGTTGGTTTCCTCTGGTTCCTGTTTTCGGGATGGCAGATAATCTGGCATTTCCGAAAGGAATCCATCAGAATGGATCGACTCTACGACCGCAAAACGAAATTCGATCTGCCAACGGAATATGCGGATAGCGAAAGCGCAACGAAAGCCAAGCGAAGGCGCAAGCCTTAGGCTAGCCCCTTGACCCAACGCCCCCTCGATCATACCTGCACCCCATGGCCATCCTACCTATCATAGAGACCCCGGATCCCCGGCTGCGCGTCATTTCGAAGCCTGTCGAGACGTTCGACGCCGAACTGAAGACGCTGGTCACCGACATGTTCGAGACGATGTACGACGCCCCCGGCATCGGGCTCGCCGCGATTCAGGTCGGGGTGGCGAAGCGCATCCTCGTCATCGACCTGCAGGAACCCGACCCCGAGGACGAAGAGGGCAAGAAGGTCATCCGCAACCCCCGCGTCTTCATCAATCCCGTCTTTTCCGACGAGAGCGAGGAGCATAGCGTCTATCAGGAGGGCTGCCTGTCGGTCCCCGAGCAATATGCCGATGTGACGCGGCCCGCCGAGGTCACCGTCGACTGGCAGGACGAGGACGGCAAGCATCATCGGGAGCGCATGACCGGCCTGATGGCGACGTGCATCCAGCACGAGCACGACCATCTGGAGGGTATATTGTTCATCGACCATCTGTCGCGGCTGAAGCGCGAGATGGTGCTGAAGAAGCTCGCCAAGCTGCGCAAGGCGGCCTGACCGGGCTTCGCGTCAGCCGGGCGCTTTCGGGCGCTGGACGAGGCTGACCAGAACGAAGCTGATGATCATCAGCAGATACCAGCTTCCGAGCTTTTCGAGGCCGACCATGTGCCAGCCGTCGTCCTGGCTGGGATAGGTCCAGGCGCGCGCGAAGGTGCCGATATTTTCGGCGAACCAGATGAACAGCGCGACGAGCCCCCAGCCGACGAGCAGGGGCATCCGGCGGTGGACGTGGAGCGGGCGGAACCACACCTGACAGCGCCAGAAGAGCAGCGCGGTCGCCGCGAACAGGGACCAGCGGATATCGTACAGCCAGTGGTGCGCGAAGAAATTGACGTAGATCGCGGCGGCGAGCGCGTAGCTCGTCCACGCGGGCGGATAGCCCGTGTAGCGGAAATCGAAGATGCGCCAGACGCGCGCGATGTAACTGCCGACCGCGGCATACATGAAGCCGGAGAAGAGCGGCACTGCGCCGATGTGGAGCAGGCTCGCCTCGGGATATTGCCATGACCCCGCGGCGGTCTTGAACAGCTCCATCACCGTGCCGACGATGTGAAAGATCAGGATGACGAGCGCTTCCTTCGGCGTTTCGAGCCGGAAGGCGAGCATCGAGAGCTGGATCAGCACCGCGCCGATGGTGATCGCGTCATAACGGTGGAGCGCTGCGCCTTCGGGCCAGAAGAGATGCGTGCCGAGCAATAGCGCGAGCATCAGCGCGCCGAACAGGCACGCCCAGCCCTGCTTGAAGCCGAAAACGAGAAACTCGAGAAGCCAGCCGCGCGGTCCCGGCTCGACCGCCATCGCCTCCAGCCGGGCGCGGACGGCGTGGAAGCGGCTGTGGCCGCGCGGCAAGTCAGACATGGACGGCGACCCAGGCGATCAGCATCGCGGCGGGCAGCAGCAGCGCCTGCGCGAGGATGGTGCCGGCAAGGCGGCTCAGCGAAATGAAGGTGATCGCGCGGCGGAAATCGGCCTCGTCGACCTTCCCCTCGACCGCGTCGTCGGTCATCACCGACAATTGCGGGTCGATGAAGGCGAATAGCAGGATCGTGGCAAAGCCGTTGATCAGCGCCGAAAGTTGCGACGCGGTGACGCGGAATTCGGGGGCGAGATAGCCGGCGTAGAGCGACGCGACGACGCCGACGGCGAGCAGCGACTGCGCGAGGCAATTGGCGATCAGCACGCCCCAGCCGATCCCCTTCGGCATCTTCCAGCTCTTGAGGTGCGACAGGCTGGGGAGGGTCAGCGACCGGCCCAGGGTCCTGAGGCCGCTGGGGCTGACCGCCTTGAACGCGAGCTTCGTCGTCGAGCGGTTGTTCTGGTACCAGCCGATCGCCGCGGCGAACATGCGCTGGCCGGTCGGCACGAGCAGGATGCCGACCAGCGTCGCGACACTCGCCGCCGCGAGAACCAGCTGCATGTCGAGGAACAGATGCCCGCCGCTGCCGTCGTGAATGCGCGTTTCGATCCGTTTCGCGAGGAAGGGGCCAAGAAAACTGTTCGAGGTGCGCGAGAAGAGCACGAGGATGTTGAACAGCGCGAACGACATGGCGATGCGCCGCGTGCGGACCCCGGCGATGCGCGCGGCATAGGCGAGCGCGCCGATCAGGTTGATGAAGCCGGTGAGGAGGAGGATGGTGACGAGGGGGAGGTCGATCATTTGGGCTCTTTAGCGCAGGAACATCGTCAGAGGAATCGTCATCCCGGCGAAAGCCGGAATCCCGCCGGTGCGCTCTGGCGCTGGGGTGAGAT
>PNJO01000197.1 GCA_013821905.1 Sphingopyxis sp.
GCTCGTCGCGCACACCATCGGCGCCTGGGCGCCCGAGAGCGAGATCGCCGACCTGCTCCGCCTCGGCGAGAAGGAATATCCGGGTGTCGCGATCGGCAGCTATCCCTTCTTTCGCGAAGGGCGGACCGGCGCCAATTTCGTGATCCGGTCGACCGACGGCGCCGCGGTCGCCGCGTGCGCCGCGATGCTCACCGCCGGGCTCGAAGCGCTCGGCTATGCGGTGACCGACGGCGGGATCTGATCGGCGGCCGGTGCCGCGCGCGGCAGGCGGCGCAGCATCAGGATCGCCAACAATCCGAAGATCGCGGCGACGACGAAGGCCGCGCCGGGGAAATGAAGCGGCGCCGTGTCGGCGGTGAACCAGGCCATCGTGCCCGTCAGCAGCGCGGGCGCGGCGAGTTGCCCCAGCCCCATCGCCATCGCCGAAATTCCCTGCACCTCGCCCTGGGTTTCGGCGGTTGCGCGACGCGACATCATCGCCATCAGCGACGGTTGCACCGGCGCCTGCAGCGCGACGGGGATCAGCAGCAGGAAGGCGCCGATCGTCGAGGTGGTAAAGGCGTAACCCGCATAGACCGCGACCGCGACGAGGATGCCGAGCGTCGCCGCATCGCGCTCGCCGAAGCGCGCGACCGCGGGGCCGACGACGAATATCTGGCCGAGCGCGATCATCACGCCGACCGCCGCAAGGCTCGCGCCGATCATGCCCGGGGTCCAGCCGAGCTGCGCGATGCAGTAAAAGCTCCACGTCATCGGATAGACGAGGCTCGCGATCTGCCACAGCACGAGCACCGCGGCGACGCCCCCCATGCCGGGCAGCGCGCGCATCGTCTTCCACGCGCCGAGCGGATTGGCGCGGCGCCAGTCGAAGGCGCGGCGGCGCGCGGGCGGCAGCGTTTCGGGGAAGATGAAAAGACCATAGAGCATGTTCGCGGCGGCGAGGGTCGCCGCGGCGACGAAGGGCGCGCGCGGGCCGATCTCGCCGAGAAAGCCGCCGATCGCGGGCCCCGCGACGAAGCCGATGCCGAACGCTGCGCCGACGAAGCCGAAGTTGCGCGCGCGTTCTTGCGGCGCCGTGATGTCGGCGATCGCCGCCTGCGCCGCGGCATAGCTGCCGCCGAAAATCCCCGACAGCGCCCGCGCGACGAACAGCCAGGGCAGGGTGTCGACGACGGTCAGCAGCGCATAATCGGCCGCCAGCCCGCCGAGCGCGAGCAGCAGCACGCGCCGCCGCCCGAAATGGTCCGAAAGATTGCCGAGCACCGGCGAGGCGAGGAAGGTCGCGATCGCCATGACGAGGCCGATCCACGCGCCGACCTCGATCGCGCGGGGCAGGTCGATGCGCCCGACCTCCATCACCAGTTGCGGCAGCACCGGCATGATGATGCCGAAGCCGACCGCGTCCATGAAGATCGTCGCGACGATGAAGGGAATGATGCGCGCTGCGGTCACTTGTGCTTTCCCCCGACTGTCATTAGCGCGACCGATCCCTGCGTCATGCGTTGCCGATAGATGAAACTGAAAATCTCCGCCTCCCTAAATTACCGCCTCTCCGAACCCGTCGACCTGATGCTCCAGATCGAGGCGGCGAACGGCGGCGGCCAGCATCTGCTCGACGCATCGCTCGATCTCGGCACGCCCGAATTCGTCTCGCGCGTTCCCGCCGCCGACGGCATTTGCGAGCCGATCTGGCTGCGCGCCAAAGACAGGCTGCGCGCCGAATATCGCGCGCTCGTCGCGGTCGACCGTCCCGACGCCGATCTCGTGTCGCTCGCCGAAGTGCCGCTGCACCGCCTGCCCGCCGAAGCGGTCCCCTATCTCAACGAATCGCGCTATTGCCCGTCGAACAAGTTTCACGCCTTCGTCGACCGCCGCTTCGGCGAACTCGAGGGCGGAGCAAAGATTGCGCGGATGCGCGACTGGATCGAAAGCCGCTTCACCTATGTCTGGGGATCGAGCGACGCCGAAACGGGCGCGCTCGACAGCTTCGTCGAACGGCGCGGCGTGTGCCGCGACTATGCGCATGTGATGATCGCGCTCGCCCGTGCCGCGCATATCCCGGCGCGCATGGCGAGCGTCTATGCGCTCGGCGTCAAGCCGCAGGATTTCCACGCGGTCGCCGAAGTCTATCTCGCCGGCGGCTGGCACATGGTCGACGCGACGGGCATGACCCGGCCGTCCGAAAGCGCGCGCATCTGCGTCGGCCGCGACGCCGCCGATATCGCCTTCCTGACCGCCTATCGCGAGATCGGGCTGGTCGGGCAGTCGGTGACGGTCGAAGCGGCATAGCGAGCCGGCCGCGGTCGCGGTCCGGTCTCTGCCGTTTCTGGGCAACGTCGATGTCGGAAAACTGGAGCGGGCGAAGGGATTCGAACCCTCGACCCCAACCTTGGCAACTTGACCTTCGGGCTTTCCTAGAGCTTCCAATGCTATCCTAAAACCCTATATTTCCTATATTTCTTGATTTTCTTTCTGCCCTCTCGTATCCTAATTTTGTCTCCAGTTTGACGGTTGCAGGAGACAATTTGGAGACAAAGCCGCTCGGTTTTGGTTTTGTCTCCAGCAGGAGAGACATGATGCCGACGGGCAAGCTGACCAAACGGGCGATCGACGCGCTTGCCGTGCCAGACAGCAAGCAGCTCATCTATTGGGATAGCGAAGTGAAGGGCTTCGGCCTGAGGGTGCTCCCTTCGGGGCTCAAGACTTTCGTCGTTCAATATCGCAATGCCGAGGGTATCAAACGCCGGATGAACCTCGGCCGGTTCGGCGTGCTGACGGTCGATACGGCCCGCGATCTTGCAAAGCTCAAGTTGGCCGAGGTCATCGTCGGCGAGGATCCCGCCGACAAGGTCAGGCAGGTCCGCAAGGGAATGACCGTAGCGGAGATGTGCGACTGGTATTTGGAGGAAGCTCGCGCCGGGAATATCCTAGGCCGCAAGAATCTTCCCATCAAAACGTCGTCGCTCGATATGGACGAGAGCCGGGTTCGAACCCACATCGTACCCCTGCTTGGCAATCGCATCGTGAAGCATCTCCGGATCGCCGACGTCGAGCAGATGCAATCCGACGTAAAGAACGGGAAGACGGCCAAACCCCGAACGGGAGGGCGAGGCGGCATGGCAACGGGCGGGCCCGGCGTGGCGGGCCGCTGCCTCGGCACGCTTCAGGCGATCATCGGTCACGCGAAGCACAAGGGTCTGCTCGAAGTACACCCGACCCTCGGGGCCAAGAAGCTCGCGAGCAAAAAGAAGACGCGGCGCCTCAGCGTCGCTGAAATCGAGATGATGGGGAAGGCCATCGCTCATGCCGAGGCGAGCGGCGAGAATCCGGTCGCTCTCGGCGTCCTGCGCACCTTGCTGCTGACGGGCTATCGCCGGGAAGAAGGGCAAGCGATGCGCCGCAGCTGGCTTCATCCCGATGCCGGCTATGTTGCTTTTCCCGACACGAAGGGCGGCGCACAGATTCGAGCGATCGGTCCGGCCGCGGTGCGGGTTCTGCAAGACCAGGCAGAGATTGCGGGCAATCCGCACCTGTTTCCCTCGACCATCGGCGACGGTCCCTTCACGGCGGTTAGCGAGTGCCTCCGGCGCGTGTGCGTTTTGGCAGGTATAGAGGGTGTGACGCCCCATACGCTTCGCCACACCTTCGGAAGCGTCGCGGGAGATTTGGGATTCTCGGAACTCACGATCCGCGCAATGCTCGGACATGCTTCGCAGAATGTGACCCAGGATTATGTCCACATCGATGAAGCGCTGAAACTCGCTGTCCGGCGGACCTCGGACGAAATCGAGCGGCTGCTGGCGAGCGGCGCGGCCAAGCTCGGGACCATGCGACACGCCGCTTGACGGGACGGAACAGGATACGAGCTCTGCTAGGCGATGCGCCGCATCGTCGGACGCACCGTCGCGCACGCGGGCGTGCCATCCTTACCCGTGCCAATGATCGCAATCTCGATGGGCCGCATATCCTTCGCGGCCGCGTCGAGCAGCTCCTGATCGATATCATGTATGTCGATCTTCATCCGCCGCGACCAAGGCGAAGCCGCGTCACCCGCCATTTGCCCGACACGAATATAGACGAACCGGCGCTCCGGCCCCTCGCGCCGCACCTGGTCGCCGAAGAATTTGGGACCCGGGCCGACGCGCACGGAGAAATCGAAGGCCAAGGCTTCACCCATGCGGGACGCTTTGGGATCGAGCGGCCGGTCGTCCTTGCCTTGCAAGCTGTGAAGCACGCCAGGCACCGGCTGTTCGATGACGATCCGAAAGGCGATCTCGCTCTGCTGTTCGCGACCCATGACGAGGCTATAGCCCGATCGCGCAAGCGGACCAACTAATCGGATATTCCCGATTGGAATTGACGGATGCGATTCCATCGGATAATTCCGATGCATGCAAACCGATTCCGCCTTGTCCATTCTCGCCGCGCTGGGACACCCGACACGCCTCGATGCCTTTCGCCTGCTCGTCAAACATGAGCCCGACGGCCTGTCGACGGGTCAACTTGTCGAAGCGTCGGGACTCACCCAGAGTACCTTCTCCACCCATCTCGCGGTGCTCGCCAAAGCCGGCCTCGTGATATCCGAGAAGCGCGGGCGTCAAATTATCCAGCGCGCGGATATCGACGCGCTTCGCGGCCTGATGCTCTTCCTGGCGAAGGACTGCTGCCAAGGCCGGGCGGAGCTGTGCGAGCCGCTGCTCGCAGAACTCGCCCGCTGCTGAAGGAACGCGCGCTATGACCGACATCGTCATCTACCATAACCCCGCCTGCGGGACCTCCCGCAACACCCTCGCGATGATTCGCAATGCCGGGATCGAACCGCATGTCGTCGAGTATCTGAAGACGCCGCCGTCGCGTGCGCTGCTCGAACAGTTGATCGTCCGCGCCGGCATCACGGCTCGCGAACTCCTGCGAGAGAAAGGCACGCCCTATGCGGAGCTGGGGCTCGGAGACATGGCCCTTGGCGACGAAGCGCTGATCGACGCGATGATGGCGCATCCCGCCCTGATCAACCGCCCGTTGGTGGTCTCGCCGCTCGGCGTGAAGCTCTGCCGTCCCTCCGAAACGGTACTCGACCTCATCCCTGCGGGGCAACGCGGCGCCTTCGCCAAGGAAGACGGCGAACAGGTAATCGACGCCGCTGGCAACCGCGTCGGCGCCTGAGCCAAGCCGATGACAGAACCCAAGCGGGAACGGCTGTCGTTCCTCGATCGCTATCTCACCCTCTGGATCTTCCTCGCGATGGCGCTCGGCGTGTTGCTCGGTTCGGTGTTCACCGGCCTGCCCGCCGCGATCGATGCCCTCTCGTGGGGCTCGACCAACATCCCGATCGCGATCGGCCTTATCCTGATGATGTATCCGCCGCTCGCGCGCGTCCGCTACGAGGAATTGCCGCGCGTGTTCGAGGACAAAAGGGTGCTCGCCATC
>PNJO01000198.1 GCA_013821905.1 Sphingopyxis sp.
GCTGCGCGGACCGCAGGGCACGCTCTACGGCAAGAACACCACGGCGGGCGCGATCAACATCACGACCAACCAGCCGACCTTCGATTTCGAGGGTCGCGCCGAGGTGAGCGTCGGCAACCTCGAATATCGACAGGCCAAGGCGGCGGTGTCCGGCCCGCTGTCGGACAAGATCGCAGCGCGCATCGCGATCGCCGCGACCAGCCGGCGTGGCACGCTGTTCAATGAGACGAGCGACCGATGGATCAACGAACAGGACAATCTCGGCCTGCGCGGCCAGCTCCTGTTCAAGCCCAACGAGGATCTCGGCATCACGCTGGCGGGCGACTATAGCGAGCAGGACCCCGAAGGTTATGGCACTGCCTTCGTCCGCGTCGGCCGGACGCAGCGCGCGCTTGCCCGGCAGTATGACGGCCTGGTCGCGGCCTATAACGCCGCCAATCCGACGCAGCCCTATGCGGTGCCCAGCCGCAACATCTATGACCGCCTGACCGATATCGACGCCAGCCTGAATGCCGGCAACAGGATCGGCGGCGCATCGCTGCGCGTGAAGTGGGACGTCGGTCCGGGGACCTTCACCTCGATCACCGCGTGGCGCTTCTGGGACTGGTTGCCCGAGAACGACCGCGATTTCACCGGCCTGTCGATCGTTTCCAAGTCGCAGAACCCGTCGCAGCAGGACCAGTACAGCCAGGAGTTCCGCTATAATTACGAAGGCGACCGCATCGACTTCGTCGTCGGCCTGTTCGGCTTCAAGCAGCGGATCGACACGCAGGGTACCGAACAGCAGGGTGCCGACGCCAGCCGCTGGAGCCTGACCAACGCGACGCAGATCAGCAACAATATCCTGAACGGCCTGACCGCGCGCAACATCCAGTATCTGAAATCGACCAGCGCGGCGCTGTTCGGACAAGTCAGCTGGAAGGTCACCGACGCGCTGACCATCCAGCCGGGCGCACGCATCAATTATGACAAGAAGTCGGGCTATTATCAGCGCCGCGTTTTCACCGGCGCCGGTGTCGAGATCGGCTGTCCGTCGACCGATGCGGTCACCGCCGCACAATGCGGCGTCTATACGCCGCAGCTCAGCGCCCCGTCCGCGAGCGACTGGAATTTCAGCTACGACCTTAATGTCAATTACAAGGTCGCGTCCGTTGTGCTTGCCTATGCGACCTATGCCAAGAGCTTCAAGACGGTCGGCATCAACCAGAACGGCCTGCCGACCGACGCCGCCGGGGTCCCGATCGCGGCGGCCGGTACGGTGAAGCCGGAATCGGTCAACCATTATGAGGTCGGCCTGAAAACCCAGTTCCTCGACCGCAAGGCGACCTTCAACCTCTCGGCGTTCCGCACTGACATCAGGAATTTCCAGGTGACGGTGACGAACGGGCAGTTCGGTGTTCTTCGCGGTTATCTGGCCAACGCCGGAAAGGTCAGTTCGCAGGGCATCGAGGCGGATTTCAAGATCGTCGCGAATGACCGGCTCACGGCTTATGCCAACGGCGCCTATACCGACGCCAAGTACAAGAAGTTTGTCGACGCGCCTTGCCCGCCCGAGCTGGCCGGCGGTTCCATTCCCAACTGCGATATTTCGGGGCAGCGCTTGCCCGGCGTGTCGAAATGGGCCTTCTCCTATGGCGCCGAAATCAACGCTCCGGTCGAGTTGCTGGCGAAGGACGGGCAGCTCTATCTCGGTGTCGACGGCAATTATCGTTCGCATTGGAACTCGAACGCGTCGCCGTCGATCTACACCAATGTCGAGGGCTATGCGCTCACCAACTTCCGCCTCGGCTTCCGCAGCGACGGGGTCGATGTGTTCGGATGGGTGCGCAACGCGTTCGACGTCAACTATATCGAACTGCTGCAGGTGGCCCCCGGCAATGTCGGCCTGATCGCCGGCACGCCGGGCGACGAGCGAACCTGGGGCGGGACGGTCAAGTTCAGCTTCTAATCGCGGGCTCCCGCCGCGGAAAGGAAAAGGGCCGCCCCGCAAGGGCGGCCCTTTCTCGTTGGATCGGGGCGCGTCAGTTCTGCTGGCGCCGGTCCTGATCGCGGTCGAACCGTTCGTCGTTGCCGGGCTGGCGGTTCTGGCCGCCCTGCTGTTGCTGCTGCTTGCGGCGCTGTTCTTCTTCGCGCTGCTGCTGTTCCTTGTTCGGGTTGTCAGCCACTTTCCTTCTCCTGCTGTCGCGCCGCGGCGTGGCGGGGCGATAGAGAAGCAACCGGCGCGTCGCCGCGATGTTGCCCGCGCATCGTCAGGGCGTGGCAGGGGCGGGACGGGCGCCATATCGTTGCGGCAACCGGCGCCGCGTTGATCGGTTCGTTCAATCACTGAATTCAGCTTATTCGGTTATGTCGATGGGGCGGGGCGGCATATCCTCTCCTCGTCGGAAGGAAAGGATGACGCCATCGACTCGACGCCCGCCCGCGCCGACTGTCCCTTGCGGCCCTTTGGTCGCAGCGCCGTCACGCACCCGTCATCCTGTCGCGTCACGATTCCAAAACATCCAAAAATAGGAGAGACTCCATGAACGACCAGACCCCCATCGGCAGCGGTTGCCCGGTGCATCAGCCCGGCGGCGTCCGTGCCCTGCTCGGCCGGACCAACAAGGATTGGTGGCCCGACATGCTGGCGACCGACATCCTTACCCCCAATGGCTCGTCGAACCCGATGGGCGACGATTTCGACTATGCGAAGGCGTTCAAGTCGCTCGACTATCAGGCGCTGAAGAATGACCTGACCGCGCTGATGACCGACAGCCAGCCGTGGTGGCCGGCCGACTACGGCCATTACGGGCCCTTCTTCATCCGCATGGCGTGGCACGCCGCGGGCACCTATCGCACCGCCGACGGCCGCGGCGGGGCGAACAGCGGGCAACAGCGTTTCGCGCCGCTCGACAGCTGGCCCGACAATGGCAACCTCGACAAAGCGCGCCGCCTGCTGTGGCCGATCAAGCAGAAATATGGCAACAAGATCAGCTGGGCCGACCTGTTCATCCTGACCGGCAATGTCGCGATCGAGAGCATGGGCGGGCCGGTGTTCGGCTTCGGCGGCGGCCGCGCCGACGTGTTCGAGCCCGAACGCGACATCTATTGGGGCAGCGAGGAAAAATGGGTCAACGAAGGCGTGCAGACGCGCATCGACCCCGACAAGGGCCTTGATGAGATCGAAGGGCCGCTGGCCGCGATCCAGATGGGCCTGATCTATGTCAATCCGGAAGGGCCGGGCGGCAATCCCGATCCCTTGCTGTCGGCGCGCGACATCAAGGAAACCTTCCACCGCATGGCGATGAACCATGAGGAAACCGTCGCGCTGACCGCGGGCGGCCACACCTTCGGCAAGGCGCACGGCAATGGCGACGCTTCGCTGCTCGGCGCGGCGCCTGCGGGTGGCGATCTGGCGGCGCAGGGCTTCGGCTGGGTCAGCAGCCACGAGAGCGGCGGCATCGGCGAACATGCGGTGACGAGCGGCATCGAAGGGGCTTGGGTCAACACGCCCACGGAATGGTCGGAGAATTATTTCCGCCTGCTGCTCGACTATGAGTATGAGCTGGTCCGCTCGCCGGCGGGCGCGCAGCAGTGGCAGCCGATCAACCAGAAGCCGGAGGATATGGCCCCGGCCGCGTGGGATCCGTCCATCAAGGTTCCGACGATGATGACGACCGCCGACATGGCGCTGAAGGTCGATCCCGAGTTCCGCAAGATCAGCGAGAAGTTCCGCAATGACCATGAGGCGTTCAAAGACGCCTTCGCGCGCGCCTGGTTCAAGCTGACCCATCGCGATATGGGCCCCAAGGTGCGCTACCTCGGCCCCGAAGTGCCCGCCGAGGACCTGATCTGGCAGGATCCGATCCCCGCCGGCACCATGCCGTCGGAGGCCGATGTCGCGGCGGTGAAGGCGAAGATCGCGGGCAGCGGCCTGACCGTAAGCCAGCTGATCAAGGCCGCCTGGGCGTCGGCCAGCACCTTCCGCAAGTCCGATTTCCGCGGCGGGGCCAACGGCGCGCGCGTGCGCCTTGCGCCGCAGAAGGACTGGGAGGTCAACGAGCCGGCGATGCTCGCCAAGGTGCTCGACACGCTCGATGGGCTGCGCGGCAATCTGTCGATGGCCGATGCGATCGTGCTCGGCGGCGTCGTGGGCCTCGAAAAGGCGATCAAGGATGCGGGCTTCAGCGTCGCGGTGCCCTTCACCGGCGGCCGGGGCGACGCGACGGCAGAGCAGACCGACGCCGACAGCTTCGCGGTGATGGAGCCCGAAGCCGACGCCTTCCGCAACTATGTCGGCAAGAAGAAACTGGCGGTGAAGGTCGAGGAAATGATGCTCGACCGCGCCTCGCTGCTTGGCCTGTCGGTGCCTGAAATGACGGTGCTGATCGGCGGCCTCCGGGTCCTCGGCGCCAATCACGGCGAGCGCGGGCACGGTCATTTCACCAAAAGGTCGGGTCAGCTGACAAACGACTTCTTCGTCAACCTTTACGACATGACCAATGTGTGGAAGTCGGCGGGCGACGGCGACGACGAATTTGTCGCCACCGACCGCAAGGATGGCGGCGAGAGGTGGCGTGCGACGCGCGCCGACCTGATCTTCGGATCGAACGCCGAACTCCGCGCCGTGGGTGAGGTTTATGCGCAGTCCGACAATGGCGAAAAATTCGTGAAAGATTTCGTCAAGGCGTGGACCAAGGTGATGAACGCCGACCGTTTCGACCTCGCCTGATCCGGCGCCCCGGTCCCGCATCATGCCGCGGGACCGGTGGCGGCCATAGGACGACGGGTCGCGACCCGCCCCCGGGGACATGGGCCTGGGGGCGGGTCTTCTTTTTTTGGGGCTTAAAGCCACAAAAGCCCCGCATGTACGCCTTCAAACTGTGTCCTTTGTGGCTTTAAGCGGCGCAGCGTCCTCGCGCAGCGCCGAGCGGACGATGTCCATGTCGGGGCCGCCGGAGACATCGACCGCGCCGCCCTTCAGCACGCGCACAATGGTGACGCCGTTGATCGCGCGTTCCATCGCGATGCTGAACTGGTGCATGCGCCCCATCGAGAGGGCGCGGTCCCAGGCGGCGGCGAAACTCGCCGCGCCGGGCCGGTCGCGAAGGCGGTAAGCCGAACGCCGGCCCATGCCGACGGCCTTCGCCGCCTGTCCGACCGAACCCATCGCCGAGAGCGCACGGATGAAATTGGCCTGCGTGTCTGCTGTCCAGCCGTCGGCGCGATGGCGGTCAAGCGGGACGGGAGTGAAGGCGAGGCATGTGTCGGCGAGGAGGGGCGCGGGCGGGGTGCGGTGTTCCATCAGCCAGTATGGAGCATAGCGCGATAATGTAGGAAAGCGGTTTTTGGTGGGTCGGTTTTGGGGTGGGGAGCGGACGTTGGAGAAAAACGTCGCCCCAGCGAAAGCTGGGGCCGCTATCGGCC
>PNJO01000199.1 GCA_013821905.1 Sphingopyxis sp.
GTTTTTCTCCAACGGCCACTCCCCCGCCCCACAACCGCCGTTCCCTCGCCCCATGTGTATTATCCGAATAAAACCCCTTGCCAAGCACGCGCTACAAATGTAGCACGCTACAAATGTAGCGCATGAGGTGATTCGAATGCTGTCCAGTCTGCCGCCCCGCGAACGCGAGATCGTCGACATCCTTTATGAACGCGGCGCCTCGACGGTGACCGAAATCGGCGACGCGCTCGCCGACGAGCTCTCGGGCTCGGCGATCCGCGCGATGCTGAAGCGGCTCGAGACCAAGGGTTTCGTCGCGCGCGAACAATCGGAGCGCGGCTTCGTCTATGCGCCGAGCGTGTCGGACAAGACCGCGCGCAAGTCGGCGCTGAGCCAGGTTGTGCGCGTCTTTTTCAACGGATCGGCGACGAGCGCGGCGGCGGCGCTGCTCGGCATGCAGGACGAGATGTCGGGCGAAGAACTCGACGAACTGGAAAAAATGATCGCGAAAGCCCGCGACGGGAGGACGAAATGATGAGCACCGCCATGTTGCTGGGCCTGGCCTGGAAATCGCTCGTCGTTGCGGGCCTGACGCTGGGATTGTTGCGGATCGCGCGTTCGCGTTCGGCGGGCGAGCGGTCGATGATCGCGCATGCGGGGCTTGCCGCGCTGCTCGCGCTGCCCGCTGCGATCCTGTTCCTGCCGCAATGGACGCCGCTGCCCGCGAGTTGGCTCGCGGCGACGAGCGCACCCGCCGCACCCACGGCGATGGCGGGGGCGCCGGCGATCGATCCGGCCGTGGTCGGGGCGTCTTCCCCGGTCGTCGCCACTCCGGCCGGATCGACGTCGATTCCGTTCGCGTGGAGCGACCTTGCCCCCTTTCTCTATCTTGCCCCGCTGCTCCTGTTGTGTGGAGTGATGGCGCTCGCGGTGGTGCGGCTGTTCGCGATGCGCGGACGCGCCGAAATCCTGGTCGAGGGATCGTGGCTGTCGGCGTTGGCCGAGGCGCAGCGGCGCATGGGCTTCAAGCACGGCACCGCGCTGCTGGTGAGCGAGGAATTGCGCTCGCCGATCAGCTGGGGCGTGCTGCGCCCGACGATCGTGCTGAGCCCGAAGGCGGTGCAGGCGGTCGGCGAGGCCGAGGCGATCATCGCGCACGAACTGGCGCATGTCGCGCGGCTCGACTGGGCGAAGCTGCTCGGCGCGCGCGTCGCCTGCGCGGTTTTCTGGTTCAACCCGCTGGTGTGGATGCTGGCGCGTGAAAGCCATCAATTGCGCGAGGAAGCCGCCGACGATGCGGTGCTGATGGCGGACATCGACGGCCCCGATTATGCGACCCTGCTCGTCGGCGCGGCGCGGCACGACAATCAGGGGGCGCTGCTCGCCGCGCATGGCGTCGCCCCGGGCAAGGACAGTTTGAAGCGCCGGATCACCCGCGTCCTCGACGGCAGCCTGAAGCGCGGGCCGGCGAGCGCGAGCTGGATATTGATGAGCCTCGTCGTGCTGGCGGGCGTCACCGCGCCGCTCGCGGCCTTTTCGGCGACGGCCCCGCTTGAGCGGTCTGGGGCCCGGACCGCCGCCGCTCCGGCAACCGGGGCGACCGTCGTGACATCGCGGTCCGCGACGGCGACGACGATGGAAGAAGGCGCGGCGGCGCCTGCGAAACCGCTGAGCGCCGAGGAACTGGTCAGCATGCGCGCGGTGGGCGTCACGCCCGAATATGCCGCCGAAATGCGCGAGCATAACGGGCCGATGACCGCCGACGAGATCATCAGCGCCAAGGCGACGGGGGTCGATCCCGCCTATATCCGGAAGATGCGCGAGCTGTTCCCCGGGGTCGGGGTCGACGAACTGATCGGCGCGTCGGCGCTGCATGTCGAGCCGGCTTTCGCCCGCGACATGAAGACGCACTTCCCCGACATCGGGATCGACGATGTGATCGCGCTGAAGGCGATGGGGGTCGATTGCGACTTCGTCACCGACATGCAGAAGGCGGGGGTGCGGATACGCAACGCCGACGATGCGATCGAACTGCGCGCGACGGGAAGCCTGATCGGCGCCAGGAGCCACAAGGCGGTCAAGGGCGCCAAGGACGCGAGCATCAGCGTCGGCCCCGGCGGCGGCGTGATCGAGGCGCGCGGGGCCGACGGCCGGGTCGCGCGGATCGAACTGCCCCGGGCGGCCGAGCCCCCGGCGCCTCCGGCCCCGCCCGGGACCTGACGCCCGGCCACTGGCCGAAACCGAACCACCACTGATCGAAGCCTGGTTTCACAATGTCGCTGCGGCGGCGAGCGATGGCGCTCGCGTGGCGCACGCGAGGGAGGAGTGCCCCATGAAAGCCCTGATTCTCGCCGGCAGCACCGCGTTGCTGTCCGTCCTCGCCTGCGCGGCGCCGACCGCCGCCGCCGATCCGCTGCTGCTCAGCGACGTCCAATGGACCGCCGAACCCGCGAGCGCCCAAGCGGACAGCCCGCGCCTGCGCATCCGCTATCAGCGGTCGAGTAACGACCAGACGCTCGACGGCGCGCGCGCCCATTTCGCCGACGCCCGTGCGGCGCTCGGTCGCGCGACGCCGGGCCCGGTGCGCTTCAGCGTGACGCACGACGCGGGCACGCTGGCGTGCACCGGCACGCTCGAGCGCGCCTATGAAGGCAAAGGCGAATGCCGCTTTACCTCCGACCCGGGTTTCGAGCGGCAGCTGGGCGAGCGCGGCCTTGCCCCCGAACGGCGGACCACCTTGCTCGCCATGATGATGGTCGATGCGACGATCGCGCTTGCCGACGGGCTGACGCGCGAAGGCGTGCGGCCGAAAGATGCCGGCGACCTGATTGCCGCCGCGGCGCTCGCGGTCACGCCCGCCTATGTCCGCGACCTGAAATCCGAGGCGATCGTGCTGACCGACGTCGAGGATGCGATCGCGTGCAAGGCGCTCGGAGTCGATGGCAGCTATGTGCGCGGGCTCGCCGCGGCGGGATATCGCGGGCTGCGCGCCGACGATGTCGTGGGTATGAAGGCGATGGGCGTGACGGGCGAATATGCCACGGCGATGAACCGCGCGACGAAGGCGAGCGCGCAGTGATCCGACCCGTCAGCCTGATTGCCGTCGCCGCCGTCCTGTCCGCCCCGGTGCTGGCGCAGGAGGCGGCCCCCGCCGCCGCTGCGCCGCTGCCCGCGCCCGCCGACCTCGCCGCGAGTGCGGGGAATGCGGCGCGGCAGGTCTATACGCCCGCCGACTTCGCCCGCTACGCGCCGAAAAATGCATACGACATGCTCGCGCAGGTGCCGAGCTTCCAGATCCGCGACAACGAGAATCTGCGCGGGTTGGGGCAGGCGACGGGCAATGTGCTGTTCAACGGCGAGCGGCCGTCGAACAAGGCCGACGACATGTACACCCAGCTGTCGCGTATCCCGGCGGCGAATGTCGAGCGGATCGAGATCGTCGACGGGGCGACGCTCGATATTCCGGGCATGTCGGGGCAGGTCGCCAATATCGTGTATCGTGCCGACAGTTTTTCGGGGCAATTTTCGTGGAAGCCGCAGTTCCGCGCGCACTATACCGACCCGCTGTTCACGCGCGGCGACGTGTCGGTGCGCGGGCGGGCGGGCGCAATCGAATATGAGGCGTCGCTGAGCAATGACGATTCGGCGCGCAGCGGAGCGGGTGGGCCGACGCTGATCTATGACGGCGCGGGCGACATCATCGAGCGGCGCAAGGATATCTGGCACACCCATTATGACACGCCCAAGCTGTCGGGGCGCGTCACCTGGGACCCGGCGGGCGACACGGTCGCGAACCTCGGCGGCCATTATCAGCGCAAATATGACCGTTATTACGAGGATGGGCTGCGCACCGGCCCCGGGCTTCCCGACCGCGTGCGCACGGTGCGCGAAAATGCCGACAGCTGGAATTACGAGGTCAGCGGCGACTATCAATTCGGTCTGGGGCCGGGAAAGCTCAAGCTGATCGGGCTCCGCCGTTTCAGCCACGAGCCGTATAGCCAGGAAATCGTGACAACGCCTGTCGGCGGCGTCGCGACGGGCGACCGCTTCATGCAGACCGGCGACCTCGGCGAGACGATCGCGCGCGGCGAATATCAGTGGAAGATGTTCGGGGGCGACTGGCAGCTTTCGGGCGAAGCGGCGTTCAACACGCTCGACAATGTCGCTTCGCTCGCGGTGCTCGATCCGTCGGGCCAGTTCGTCAATGTGCCGTTCGAGGGCGGCACCGGCGGGGTGAGCGAGGATCGTTACGAAGGATTGCTCAGCTTCGGGCGCAAGCTCAGCGACACGCTCAATTTCCAGATCACCGCGGGCGCCGAGCATTCGACGATCACCCAGACCGGGGTGAACGGGCTGCGGCGCACCTTCTTTCGTCCCAAGGGCTCGATCTCGCTCGCTTGGACGCCGTCGGCCGATTTCGACCTGTCGGTGAAATTGCGGCGGCGCGTGCTGCAACTGAGCTTCTATGACTTTCTGGCGCGTGCCTTCCTCAACGACGGCAACCAGAACGAGAGCAACAACGATCTGCGGCCGCAGCAGGACTGGTCGGTCGAGGCCGAGGCGAACAAGAAGTTCGGCGCCTGGGGTTCGACCAAGCTGATCTTTATCTATCGCGACGTCGAGGACCGCGTCGACGTGATTCCGGTCGGCGCCAATGGCGAGGCGGTGGGCAATATCGCCAAGGCGAAAGCGGCGGCGATCGACTGGACCTCGACGATCAACCTCGATCCTGCGGGGCTGAAGGGCATGAAACTCAATACGCGCGTGCTGCTCCAGAAGAGTTCGCTGCGCGATCCCTTCACCGGAGAAAAGCGCCAGTGGAATGGCTTTACCGACACGGTGATCGAACTGGGGCTGCGCCACGACATTCCGGCGAGCGACTGGGCGTGGGGCGGCGACGTCGAATATGCGCATTACCAGCCGAGCTATCGCCGCAACCAAGTCGACAAGGTTTGGGAGGGGCCGGTGTGGGCGTCGCTGTTCGTCGAGCACAAGGATGTGCTCGGTCTGACCGTTCGCGCGCAGATTTCGAACATGGTCAACGCGCGGTCGAAACGCGACCGCACCGTCTATACCGGCGTGCGCGGGCAGAGCCCGATCTCGTTCGTCGAGGAACGCGACCGGCTGATCGGGCCGATCTTCGCCTTTTCGGTGCGGGGGAAATTCTAGTCTGCGCTATGGTGGGCGGATGACCGCCCGCCGCACCAAAATCTATTTCGACGGCGGGTGTCGGCCGAACCCGGGCGCGATCGAAATCGCCGTCGTGACCGGCGGCGCGGTGTCGGTCGAGACCGATGCCGGTTTCGGCACCAGCCTCGATGCCGAATGGCTGGCGCTGATCGCCGCGCTGCGGCTGGCGCGCCAGCGCGGGCTGGCCGATTTCGTGCTGCTCGGCGATGCGGCGGGGGTGATCGCGCAGGC
>PNJO01000200.1 GCA_013821905.1 Sphingopyxis sp.
GACGTCGTCATGCTCGACCTCGGCGCCAACACCGAGTGCGACGCCAACAACCTCGTCCAGTTTGCCGTCATGGGCGCGGCCTATGCGCGGACCGCAATGGGCCTCGAACGCCCGCGCGTCGCCTTGCTGAACATCGGCACCGAGGAGCTGAAGGGCACCGACGAGATCCGCGACGCCGCCGCGCTGCTGCGCGAGGCGAAGGGCCTGCCGATGGACTTCACCGGCTTCATCGAGGGCGACAAATTGTCGCGCGGCGACGTCGATGTGATCGTCCACGACGGCTTTTCGGGCAATATCGCGCTGAAGACGATCGAAGGGACGGCGCGTTTCGTCACCGACCTGCTGCGCCGCGCCTTTACCTCGTCGACGCGCTCGAAGATCGGTTTCCTGATCTCGCGCCCCGCGACCGAATTGCTGCGCCACCACCTCGACCCGAACAATCATAATGGCGCGGTGTTCCTCGGCCTCAACGGCGTGGTGCTCAAGAGCCACGGCAGCGCCGATGCGAAGGGCGTCGCCAATTGCGTGCATCTGTGCGCCGAACTGATCGAGAAGGATATCACGCGCCAGGTGACCGAGGATCTTGCGAATTTCCGTAGCGGTCACGCGGCATGACGCTGCGCGCGATACTGGCCGGCACCGGCTCGGCGCTGCCGCGCACCCGCGTTTCGAATGCCGAACTGGCGGAGCGCGTCGATACGAGCGACGAATGGATCGTCGAGCGCACCGGCATCCGCTTTCGCCATATCGCCGAACCCGACGAAACGACGGCGACGCTCGGCGCCGAAGCCGCGCGGCAGGCGCTGGCGGCGGCGGGGCTTCAGCCCTCGGATATCGGACTGATCATCGTCGCGACCGCGACCCCCGATAATACTTTCCCGGCGAGCGCGACCAAGGTGCAGGCGCTGATCGGCGCGCCCGACTGCATCGCCTTCGACGTCGCGGCGGTCTGTTCGGGCTTTCTCTATGCCGTATCGGTCGCCGATTCGATGCTGCGCACCGGCGCGGCGAAACACGCGCTCGTCATCGGCAGCGAGACGTTCAGCCGCATCCTCGACTGGGAGGATCGCACGACCTGCGTCCTGTTCGGCGACGGCGCGGGCGCGGTGGTGCTGTCGGCCGAAGAGGTCGCGGACGACCGCGGCATCCTCGCGACGCGGCTCCATGCCGAGGGCAAATATTGCGACATGCTCTATGTCGACGGCGGCCCGTCGACCACCGGCACCGTCGGCCATGTCCGGATGCAGGGGCGCGAAGTGTTCCGCCATGCCGTCACCAACCTCGCCGATGTGCTGGGCGAGGTGATGGAAGATGTCGGACTTTCGGCCACCGACATCGACTGGGTCGTGCCGCACCAGGCGAACAAGCGCATCATCGACGCGACCGCGAAAAAGCTGGGTTTGCCCGCCGAACGCGTCGTCCTGACGGTCGACCAGCACGCCAATACCTCGGCGGCGTCGGTGCCGCTCGCGCTCGACCTCGCGGTGCGCGACGGGCGGATCAGGCGCGGCGATCTGGTCGTGCTCGAGGCGATGGGCGGCGGCTTTACCTGGGGCGCGGCGGTCCTGCGCGTCTGATTTCCCGACGTCGCCAAGCCACGTGTGAAGGCGCCCGGCGAGCCGTCGCATCAACTCTTCGCTCCATCCTTTTCAGATTGGCGGATTAATTCGCTTTTGTTACATATTGCACCGGGACTCGTGTCGGTGGGGGCCTTCCGAGCGCCTGTTTATGTAATCGCCTATGGGGGGAAGGGAACGCCATGACCGCAGGAACGCTTACGCGAGCTGATATCGCCGCGCGGATCAACCAGCAGATCGGACTGTCGCGCAACGAATCGGCGACGATCGTCGAATCGATCCTCGCGCACATGTCGGACGCACTGGCCGGGGGCCAGAATGTGAAGATTTCGGGTTTCGGCACCTTCGTGCTGCGCGACAAGGCGCAGCGCATCGGCCGCAATCCCAAGACCGGCATCGAGGTGCCGATCCTGCCGCGCCGCGTGATGACGTTCCGTGCCAGCCAGGCGATGCGCGCTCGCGTCGCCGGCAAATAGGTCCGGTTTCGGCGATGCCGGATTTCGACATGAGCGGTGAGGGCGGCAAGGCCCGCGGCGCAATGCTCGCGATCGGCGAACTGGCGGACCGCATCGGGGTGCCGACGCATGTGCTGCGCTATTGGGAAACGCGCTTTCCGCAGCTCAAGCCGCTCCAGCGCTCGGGCCGCCGCCGCTATTATCGCGCCGAAGATGTCGCGCTGGCCGAGCGGATCCACCATCTGCTGCATGTGAAGGGCTTCACCGTCGAGGGCGCGCGCAAGGCGCTGTCGGAGCCGAATGGCGCGGCGCCTGCGCTGGCCCCGGCGCCGGTCGTCGCACCGGCAGCGGCCGTCGCCCGCGGGATTCCGGTCGAAGCGCTGATCGCCCTGCGCCAGCGGCTCGCCGCGGCGCTCGGTTGAAATAGCTCGTGCTCCCGCGAAGGCGGGAGCCATCGCCAGGGCTCAGTCGTCGTCCATCGCCGGCGCGAGCGCCGGGTCGAGGTCGCGCGGGCGGATGAAGCCGGCGAAGCGCGCGATGTTCGTGTCGAGATCGTGCCAGTCGGCGATATCGAGTTCGAGCCGCGCGAGCGCAGAGGTCGGGAATTTTTCCTCGACCTTGGCGCGCAGTTCGTCGTCCGGCGATTCGGGGACGAGCATCAGGATCAGGTCTTCCAGCCCCGGATTATGTCCCGAAATCAGTAGGTTCTCGGCATCGCGGCCGGTGTCGCGGATGACGTCGATCAGCGTCGCGGCCGAGGCGAGATAGATACGCCGGTCCCAATGCGGCTCCAGCGCATCGAGGTCGGCGGCGGGCTGAAAGATGTCGAGCGTTTCGGTCACGCGCACCGCGGGCGAGGCGATGATGCGGTCGACGGGCAGCTTCTGGCGCTTCAGCCACTGGCCGATCAGTTCGGCCCCGCGCGCGCCGCGCTTGTTGATCGGGCGGTCGAAATCGCGCTCGACCTGGACGTCCCAACCCGATTTCGCGTGGCGCAGGATGGTCAAAGTCTTCAAAATCTCTCCCCGCGCCGGCGCGCTATCCCCTGTGTCGCCGAGCCTTGTGCCGCAATCTTATGACGGTGAAAAGGCGGGAAAGGCGCTTTTTCTCTGTTCGACATTGGCGTTCGCCACATGGTTGACCGCTTCGTCGAGCGGCAGGCGGCGGATCGGCGTGCCTTCGGGGAAGGCGCCGAGCAGGCGCGACGGGAAGCTGGGTGACAGCATCACGAACTGCCCGAAATCGTCGGCGCGGCGGATCAGGCGGCCGAACGCCTGTCCGATGCGCGCGCGGATGACGCCATCGTCATAGGCGCTGCCGCCCTGCGCGGCGCGGCGCGCGGCGTGCAGGATCGTCGGGCGCGGCCAGGGCACCCCCTCCATCACGACGAGGCGCAGCGATTCCCCGGGCACGTCGACGCCGTCGCGCAGCGCGTCGGTGCCGAGCAGCGAGGCGTGCGGATCGGCGCGGAAGATGTCGACAAGCGTGCCGGTGTCGAGCGGATCGACATGCTGCGCATAGAGCGGCAGGCCGGCGCGCGCGAGGCGGTCGGCGATGCGCGCATGGACGATGCGTAGCCGCCGGATCGCGCTGAACAGCCCGAGCGCGCCGCCCCCCGATGCCTCGATCAGCCGGCTGTAGGCGCCGGCGAGCGCGGGCAGATCGCCGCGCGGGATGTCGGTGACGATCAGCACTTCGGACTGGCGCGCATAGTCGAAGGGGCTCGGCACCGCGAAATGCCGGACGCCGCCGTCCATGTGCCGCGCGCCGGTGCGGATGTCGGCCTCGGTCCAGGCGTCATTGCCGAGCGCGCCGCTGCGCCCCCCGTTTCGCAGCGTGGCCGAGGTGACGAGCACGCCCTGCGCGGGGCGGTAAACGATATCGGCGACCGGCCGCACCGGATCGAGCCAGTGGCGGTGCAGCCCGCAGTCGAATTCGCGCCCGTCGTAACGGTCGACCGCGAGCCAGTCGACGAAGTCGGGGTCGGCGGGACCGCCGACGCGCCCGAGCAGCGACAGCCACGCGCCGAGCGTGTCGATCCGCGTGCCGAGGCTGTTCCTGGCGCCGTCGACGCGCGCGCGCGCCTGGCCGTCGAGCCAGTCGGGCGGGTCCTCCACGAGCGCGTCGAGCCGCTTGCCGAGCGCCAGCAGCGGGCGCAGCAGCGCCTCGATCGCGTCGCTTGCGCTCGCGGCGGCGGTGACCAGTTCGGGGCCGGGATCGGCGAGTTCGGTTTCGAGGCCATAGCCGCTGTCGGCAGTGCGCGTGTCGACCGCGCGCGCATAGACCTGCCCGCGCACCGCGGCGAGCAGCCGCTCGATCGCGCCCCACGGATCGTTCTCGGCCAGCCGGCCCAGCCAGCCGTCGCCGGGCAGTTCGGCCGCGGCGTGGATCGCGGCCTGGATCGCCCTGTCGCCCGCCTCGTCATAGCTCGCGACATCGGCGAGGCGCGCGGCGAGCCCGCGGCGGCGCCCGCGCGCCTTGCCCTCGGGCCCGAGCACCCAGCGGCGGATTTCGACCGCCTCCTGTCCGGTGAGCGCGGCGGCGAACATGCTGTCGGCGGCGTCCCACAGATGATGGCCTTCGTCGAAGATCAGCCGCGTCGCGGGCGCGCCGCCCCCATCTTGCGAACCTGGGCGCGGACGCGCTGCCTGCACCATCGTCAGCGCATGGTTGGCGATGACGATGTCGGCCTGCGTCGCGGCGCGCGCCGAGCGTTCGATGAAGCATTTGCGGAAATGCGGGCAGCCCGCATAGATGCACTCGCCGCGCCGGTCGGTCAGCGCCGTGGTGCCGTTGCGGCGGAAGAGCGCGGGGAGCCAGCCGGGCAGGTCGCCGCCGACCATGTCGCCATCGCGCGTATAGGCGGCCCAGCGCGCGACGAGCTGCGCGAGGATTGCGGCGCGGCCCGAAAAGCCGCCCTGCAACGCATCCTCGAGGTTGAGCAGGCAGAGGTAATTTTCGCGTCCCTTGCGCACGACGACCTTTTCGCGGTGCGTCGCGGCGTCGGGGTAGAGTTTTTCGGTCTCGCGCGCCAATTGCCGTTGCAGCGCCTTGGTGAAGGTCGAGATGCAGATGCTGCCCGCCGACTGGTCGATCCACTGCTTTGCGGGCGCGAGATAGCCGAGCGTCTTGCCGATCCCGGTTCCCGCTTCGGCGACGAGCATCTGCGGCGCATCCTTGCGCGCGCGCGGTTCGAAGATCGCGGCGGCGGCGCGCGCATAATCCTGCTGCCCCGGCCGGCGTTCGGCGCCGTCGCCGGTCAGCCGGTCGAGCCGCGCCGCGACATCGTCGGGGTGAACGCTGACCTGTCGCGGCTGCGGGCGCGGCGGCGCCTCCTCCCATTCGGGCAGGCGCGCGAACAGCCAGCG
>PNJO01000201.1 GCA_013821905.1 Sphingopyxis sp.
GGCGATGTGCTCGACCTGATCGATGCGAAGGCCGAGGGGCCGGTCGTTATCGTCGGATCGTCGATGGGCTGGTGGCTGATGCTGCTCACCGCATTGGCGCTGGTGCAGCGCGACGGGCCGGGCCGGGTGGCGGGGCTCGTCGGCATCGCGGCGGCGCCCGATTTCACCGATTGGGGATTCAGCGACGCCGAGAAAGCGATCATCCTCGCCGAGGGCGCGCTGGTCGAGGAAACGCCGTACAGCGACCAGCCCTATATGACGACGCGCGGCTTTTTCCAGTCGGGCGAGGCGAACCGCCTGCTCGGCGCCGAAATCCCCCTCGCCTGCCCCGTGCGCCTGCTCCACGGACAAGAGGACGGCGACGTGCCGCCCGACATCAGCCTGCGCCTGTCGGCTGCGCTGGCAAGCGCCGACGTGCAGGTGACGCTGGTGAAGGGCGGCGACCACCGCCTGTCGCGCGACACCGACATTGCGCTACTGATCGACACCGTCGCGCGCCTCGCGACCCCGAACTAGAGGACAGATATGGCCCGCAGCGACTTCAAATTCAGCGTCACCAAGCGCGTCCGCTATGCCGAGATCGACGCGCAGGCGGTCGTGTTCAACAGCCGCTACCTCGAATATTTCGACATCGGCATTACCGAATATTGGCGCGCGGCGGGGGTGTATGACCGCTGGCCGGCGAACAGCAGCCCCGAATTCCACGTCGCGCGCGCCGAGGTCGATTACAAGGTGCCGATCCTGCTCGACGAGGAGATCGACATCTGCGTGCGCTGCGCGCGCGTCGGGCGCAGCTCGATGACCTTCCTGTTCGAACTGCACGGCGCGGGCCGCGACGATCTGCGCGCAACGGGGCTCGAGGTCAGCGTCCATGTCGAAGAGGCGCAGGGCGCGACCGCGCCGGTGCCCGATGAATTCGTATCCTTGTTCGAAGCGTTTGAAGGACGCGGCCTTCGCGCCTAACATGGGTGCATGACCAGATATCTCCACACGATGATCCGCGTCTCGGATCCGGATGCCACCGTCGACTTTTTCAAGCTCATCGGGCTCGAGGAAACGCGCCGTTTCGACGACGAGAAGGGCCGCTATACGCTGATCTTTCTCGCCGCCCCCGGACAGGCCAATGTCGCCGAGGTCGAACTGACCTATAATTGGCCGCCCGCCGACGGCAGCCCGGCCGAGCAATATGGCGGCGGCCGCAATTTCGGGCACCTCGCCTACCGGGTCGACGATATCTATGCGACCTGCCAGCGACTGATGGACGCCGGCGTGACGATCAACCGCCCGCCGCGCGACGGCCATATGGCGTTCGTGCGTTCGCCCGACGGCATTTCGATCGAATTGCTGCAGGAGGGCCATCTGCCGCCACAAGAACCTTGGGCATCGATGCCCAACACCGGCGCCTGGTAGGGTGCGCGCGATGCCGGGCCTGTTGATCAACATCGACGTGCCCGACATCGCCGCCGGCGAGCGTTTCTATACCGCCGCGCTCGGGCTGACCGTCGGGCGCCGCTTCGACGACGATATCGTCGAGCTGCTCGGCAGCGACATTCCCATCTATCTGATCCGCAAGCCCGCCGGTTCGGCGATCGGTCCGGACGGTGGCGACTTCCGCCGCTACAACCGGCACTGGACGCCGGTGCATCCCGATTTCACCGTCGATGATCTCGATGCGGCCGTCGCGCGCGCAATTAGCGCCGGAGCGGTGCAGGAAGGTGAGACATTGGACATGCCTTATGGCAGACAGGCGATGTTCGCCGATCCGTTCGGCAACGGTTTCTGCCTGATCGCGTTCAACGACCGGGGATATGATGCGATCGCAACCTGATGCGCTCCGTTTCGGGACGACGATTAAGGCTTGCCGCGACCCGCTCCGTCTAGGAAGCAGGATCAACGGCCGAGAATGAGGAGCAAGTCATGGCTGCGCTTGATATCGTCCGCATTCCCGTCCTCAGCGACAATTATGTCTGGCTGGTCCACGAGCCCGTGAGCCGGGCGACGATGGTCGTCGATCCGGCGGTCGCGGAACCCGTGCTTGCCGCGGCGGCAGAGCGCGGCTGGACGATCACCGACATCTGGAACACCCACTGGCACCCCGACCACACGGGCGGAAATGCGGCGATCAAGGAAGCGACCGGCTGCACGATCACCGGTCCCGCGGCCGAATATGCGCGCATCCCGACGCTCGACGTGCAGGTGAAGGGCGGCGACCGCGTGCGGCTCGGCGACGTGGAGGCCGAGGTATGGGACGTGCCCGCGCATACGGCGGGGCATATCGCCTATCATTTCGCGGGCGATGCCGCGATCTTCGTCGGCGACACGATGTTCGCGATGGGCTGCGGCCGGCTGTTCGAGGGCACCGCCGACCAGATGTTCGCGAATATGCAGCGCCTCGCGACGCTCGACGATGCGACGCGCGTCTATTGCGCGCACGAATATACGCTGTCGAACGCGCGTTTCGCGATCACCGTCGATCCCGACAATCAGGCGCTCGCGTCGCGGCTCGCCGCGGTCGAGTCGGCGCGCGCCGCGGGCGAGGCCACCGTGCCAACCAGCATCGGCGCCGAACGCGCGACCAACCCCTTCCTCCGCGCACCGAGCGCCGCCGAGTTGGGCCGCATCCGCGCGCTCAAGGACGCGGCATGATGGCACGGCTTCAGCACGCATTCATTTCGCGTCGCTATTTTGCGACCATGCAAGGAGCATTTCGATGGCAAGGCTGAACCTGGCCGGAGCCGCGATGCTGGCGACGGCGATACCGTTGCTGGCGAGCTGTGCCCCCGGGGGCAGCGGCGAAGCCGGGGCGGCGGCCCTTACGCCCAAACAGATCGAAACGCTCGACAAGCAGCTGACGGGCAAGGAGGCGGGCGAGCCGATCAAATGCCTGCCGAGCTATCGCACGACCGAGACGATCCGTGTGTCGGACAGCATCCTCCTTTACCGCGCGAACCGCAATCTCGTGTATCGCAACGACCTGCGCGGCAGCTGCCCCGGCCTCGCCCGCGACAGCGACATCATGGTCGTGCGCCAGTTCGGATCGTCGACGTGCAGCGGCGATTTCTTCCATCTGGTCGACCGGTCGAGCGGCATTCGCGGCCCGACCTGCGTGTTCGGCGAATTCGTCCCCTATCGCAAACCGGCGGGGGACAAGGGCTGATCCCAAGGGGTCAGCCGCAGGCGGGGTCCGGTTTGCGCCGAGCTCTTCGGGTCGCCCCCCGCCTGCTATCGTGGATGTATCGCGCCGCTCAGGCTTTGTAGAGCGCGGCGATCTTTTCCTCATAGACCTGTTTCAGGATGTGCCGCCGGATCTTCATCGACGGCGTCATCTGCTCATTTTCGATCGTGAAGGGTTCGTCGGCGAAGTCGAACTTGCGCACCTTTTCGATCACCGACAATTGTTCGTTGACGCGGTCGACCGCGGCGCGGACGGCGGCGCGAAATTTTTCATGCTCGCGCAGCCGTTCGAGGTCCTTGGGCAGCCCTTCGGCCTCGGCCCATTCGACCATCCATTCGGGATCGGGGACGATCAGCCCGACCAGGTGCGGGCGCTTGTCGCCATAGACCATTGCCTGCAGAATTTCGGGCTGGAGCGTCAGCATTCCCTCGACGCGCTGCGGCGAGACATTGTCGCCCTTGTCGTTGACGATCAGGTCCTTCTTGCGGTCGGTGATGACGATGCGGCCCTTTTCGTCGATATGGCCGATGTCGCCGGTGTGCAGCCAGGGCGCCCCCTCGGGATCGGCCGGATCGGGAACGAGCACGCGCTCGGTTTCGGCCTTGTTGCGCCAATAGCCCTTCATCACCAGCTCGCCGCGCACGAGGATCTCGCCGTCGTCGGCGATCCTGACCTCGGTGTTCATCAGCGGCGGGCCGACCGTATCCATCTTCAGGCCCACCGAGGGGCGGTTGCAGCTGATCACCGGCCCCGCCTCGGTCTGGCCATAGCCCTGAAGCAGGGTCAGCCCGATCGAGTGAAAGAACACCCCGATCTCGGGATTGAGCGGCGCGCCGCCCGATACCAGCGCCTTCATCCGGCCGCCGAAACGCTTCTGGATCTTGGGGCGGAACAGCCGGTTGAGGATCAGATCGACCGGCCGGTCGAGCACGCCCATGCGGCGCTCATAATCCTTTTCGCCGACGCGCAGCGCCTGGCGGAGCATCCAGTTGGCGAGCTTGCCCTGCTTCTCGACCGACTTGATCATGCGCGCGCGGATCACCTCGAACAGGCGCGGCACGACGACCATGATCGTCGGGCGCGTTTCCTCGATGTTCGAGACGAGCTTTTCGAGCCCCTCGCTGTAATAGATTTGCGCGCCGACCATGATCGGCAGGAACTGGCCGCCCGAATGTTCATAGGCGTGGCTGAGCGGCAGGAAGGAGAGGAAGACTTCCTCGTCGCCGATCCCGAAATCATTGACCAGCACCTCGGCCGCGCCCGCAATATTGTGCAGGATCGCGCCATGATGCTGCATCACCCCGCGCGGCGCGCCGCCCGTGCCGCTGGTGTAGATCAGGCAGGCAATATCGTCGCGCGTCATCGCGAGGCCCGCGGCCTTCGCTTCTGCCAGATGCGCCTCGCCGCCGGTGACCAGCGGTTCCCAGTCGTGGATCGCGACCTCGCCCTGCTGGCCGACGCGCAGGCTTTCCAAGCTGATGACGATGTGCGCGTCGGACCGCAGCACCGCGGGCATCAGCCCGCGCGCCAGCTTCGCGGTCGACACGATCACCGCCTTGGCGCCGCTGTTATCGAGGATGTGCTGATGGTCGCGTTCGGTGTTGGTCGTATAGGTCGGCACGGTGATGCAGCCCGCCGCCATGATGGCAAGGTCGGCGATGCAGAATTCGGGGCGGTTTTCGCTCACCAGCACGACGCGGTCGCCGGGCTTCAGCCCCATTTCGCGCAGATTGTGCGCCAGCGCCGCAACCTGGTTCGCGACCTGGCGCCAGCTCAGCGGCTGCCACGCGCGGTCGGCCTTGCGCCACAGGAACGGATCCTCGCCGCCCTTTTCCGCGCGGTCGAAGAACATCGCGACCAGACTGGGAAAATGGTCGAGATGGGGGTTTACGAGCTTCATGCCTGGTCTCTCCCGGGAGGTTCGTCGTCTTGTCTTGTTATCTTGTCGTTGCCTGACGCCTTAGCCCTGCAGCGGTGCGTCATCCACTGCCGATGTGCCGGGACCGCGCGGATCGGCGGCGCCGCGGAAGCCGTCGCCGACGCGCTCGACCGCGTTGAGCTTCGAACCGAGCCCGGTCGCGGTGAAGCTGTAACCGAAAGGTTGCATCTTTGCGGCGATCCCCTGCCCCGCTTCATTATTCTCGATCAGCACGCCGTCCTTGCCGAAGAAGAGATTGGGGAGTTCGATCGCCGATTTCGCA
>PNJO01000202.1 GCA_013821905.1 Sphingopyxis sp.
CGGGAGGGGAGAAGAGGCGAAGGTTCTCGCGTCGCCCGCCGTGCGCGCCCGCGCCAAGGATCTTGGCGTCGACCTTTCGCAGGTCCAGGCCGAAGGCGACCGCATCCGCCATGCCGATCTCGACGCGTTCCTTCGCTACAGCGGCGGGCAGGGCTATCACGCTCCGGGCGCCAGCCGTGCGCGCGCCGACGAGCCGATCAAGGTCATCGGCATGCGCCGCAAGATCGCGGAGAATATGGCGGCGTCGAAGCGCGCGATTCCGCACTTCACCTATGTCGAGGAAATGGACGTCACCGCGCTTGAGGACATGCGCGCTGACCTCAACGCCAACCGCGGCGGTCGCCCGAAGCTGACGATGCTGCCCTTCCTGATCGTCGCGATCTGCCGCACGATCCCTGAGTTCCCGATGATCAATGCGCGCTACGACGACGAGGGCGGCGTGGTGACGCGTTATGGCGCGGTGCATCTCGGCATGGCGACGCAGACCGATGCGGGGCTGATGGTCCCCGTCATCCGCGACGCGCAGGACAAGAATGTCTGGCAGCTTGCGAGCGAAATCAGTCGTTTGGCGGAGGCCGCGCGCACGGGGAAGGCGAAGGTCGACGAACTGACCGGCGGCACGCTGACCGTGACCTCGCTCGGACCGCTCGGCGGCATTGCGACGACGCCGGTGATCAACCGGCCGGAGGTTGCGATCATCGGGCCGAACAAGATCGTCGAACGCCCGGTGTTCGACGGCGACGACATCCGCCGCGCGAAGCTGATGAACCTGTCGATCAGCTGCGACCATCGCGTCGTCGATGGCTGGGATGCCGCGAGCTATGTGCAGGCGCTCAAGAAGCTGATCGAGACGCCGGTGCTGCTGTTCGCGGATTAAGGATTGAGCGTCGCCCCCGCGAAGGCGGGGGCCGCTGGCAGCTTTTGCTGCACCTAAGGTGTAAACCGACGGCGGCCCCCGCCTTCACGGGGGCGACGGTATTTTACAGCCCCAACCCCTGAAAACTCGTCTGGTCGAACTTTAGCTTGAAGGTCACATAGGCACCGGAACGCGAGAAACGCGCTTCTTCGAAGTCGCGGTCGTGGAAGCCCGCGAAATTATAGCCGAAGGTGATGTTTGCATTGTCCATCGGAGCCAGCGTTACCGTCGGGCCGCCCGCCCAGTTCACCGTATCGGCATCGGTGCCGATGCGCGCCGTGCCCGATGCGCCGATGTCGACATGCTCGCTGACGTTGAAGCGGAAATCGGCGCCGATCAGGTTCGACCAGCCCTTGACATCGTCGGCGCCGAAGCGGTCGAAATTGTAGCGCGTGCCCCAGAAGAAGCCGAATTCGCCGCGCTCGTACCACATGCCGGCATCGCCGCGCTCGCCGAGCGGGGTCCAGTTCACCGACAGGCTGTTGAGCAGCCGGCGGCTCGTCGCGTCGCCGTCGATCGTCAGCGCCGCGCCGCCGATCGGGCCGGGCTGGCCCGAAATAGCGTCGCGCACCTTGTCCGAGCGGAATTCGCTCTTGTTGAGCCACGACAGGCGCGAGGCGGCGGGGCGGTGCGCCCAGCTCATCTCGAAGTTGATGACCTCGGTCGTCGGCGTGGTGCCGCTGCCGCTCGCCTTCGCATAGGTGAAGAGCGCTCCGAGCGCGCGGCCTTCTCCGAGCTGGCGCAGACCGCCGAGCGTCAGGCCGTAGCGGTCGGCGACCTCGCCGTCGCGATATTCGGCGCGGCCCGTCAGCGTCCAGCGCTCGGAGCGCCAGGTGGCGCCGGCGCTGATCGCGGTGAAATCCTCGGTCAGCGGGCCGTTTCCGCCGAGGAGGCCACCCGACGCGACCGGCTGGTCGGTGTTGAGCACATCCTTTGCGCGGATGCCGCCGAGCGTGCGGTTGCCGTCGAGCGACACATCGATCGACAGTTTTTCGCTCAGTTTCAGCGACTGCGACAGGCCATAGGCGGCGAAGCTGCGCGGGCCATATTCGCCGATATCTTGCTGGTTCGCCGTCGCGAGCAGGCGCGCGCCGGCCCAGGGCGCCAGGTCGAAGCCGAGCCGCGCGGTGCGCGCCTTGATCGTGTCGCCATCGGCAATTTCGTAGCTGCCGACCAGATTGACGTCGCGGGTCAGCGCGAAGCGCGCGCCGAGACGGTGGCGGGTCGGGAAATCGACGCTCGCATCCTCGCCGCCGAGCGCGAATTCGGTCTGCGCGTCGAGCTCGAGCTTCTTGTCGAACAACCGCTGCGTCGCGCCGAGCTGGACGATGTTCGACGTGTTGCGGGTGCCGTCGGTCAGCCGGTCGTCGGCATGCGTCAGGCCGGCGCGCGCGACCGTCGAGCCATTGTCATATTCGCCGAGAATGCGCGCGGCGCGGCGGCGCGCGCCGGTATCGAGATAATCCTCCTGCCAGGCGCTGCCGGTGACCGAGAGAGCCGAAGAGGCGCGCAGGCGCGCGTCGAAGCCGAACTTGCGCGTGCCATCCTCGCCGCTGTTGAGCTGGCCGGCGCCGAAGCCGTTTTCGCGTTCGCGTACATAGGCAAAGAAATCGGCCTTGCTGCTGTGATGCTCGACCTCGATCAGCCACGCCTTGGCGGTGCCTGCCGCTGCGGTCGGGCTGCCATTCTTGGCCTCGGCATCGCTGACCGCCATTTCTGCGCGGATTTCGGTGTCGATATCGGGGCGGTAGCGTGCATCGACGCCGCCGAGGTTCGTCCTTGCGTTACTGTCCTCGTCGTGGATGAAGGTCGCGCCGACGCGGATCCTCTCGTCGTCCGATTGATAGCTGACGCGCCCGCCGGCGTTGAGCACGCGCTCGCCGACGCCATCGACCTCATATTCGGCGACGATGAACTGCGGATCGAGGTTCGACGAGCGGCTGAGCACCGGGCTGCGGAAGCGCAGCGTGCCCGCCAGATAGTCGATGTCATAATCGACATGACGCGTCAGGCTGACCGTCTCGACGATCCGCTCGCTATGCAGCCGGTCGCGCGTTTCGATGACGATCCGCTCGCTGTTCGGCAATATGTCGCGCGCGCCGAGCTGATAGGGGCCGGCCAGGCCATTGCCCTGGATCTCGTCGCGGCGGAAACGATAGGGTGTGTCGGCGACGAAGGCGGTCGCGGCGACATTGCGGCCGCGATACTCGGCCTTGCCGCCGTTCAGCGCGCGCTGGTAGCGGGCGAGCTCGGGTTCCGAAATGCCGGTCTCGATATCGCCGAACATTGCGTAGAATTGCGGGCGTTCGAGGCGGAGGTAGAGCTTGCGCACCGATGCGGCGTCGTAGCGCGTCTCGTTGCGGTCGGCATAGATAGTGTAATAGGCGCGCGGATCGATCACGCCGCCGAAACGTGCGTTATCCTCGTCCTTGTCGCTGTCATAGGCCAGCGTCATCAGCCATTTGCCCTGCACGCGGCCCTTGGCATAGAGCGCGAGGCGCGCATCGGCGTTGAGGTCGTCGAGCTTTTCGGCGACGGCCTCCATGCGGTCGTCGAGCGTGTTGTAGCCGAGCGTGCCTGCCGCGAAGCCGACGACGGTCCACGGACGGTCGCCCGGATCGAGCCAGGTTTCGATCGTCTGCTTGCGCGTCACCTTGTCGTCGCGGAAGGTGAAATCGACCGTCAGCGTGCCCGACGCGGTCGTCGGTTCGAGTTCGATATAGGCAATGCCGTCGTCGCCATCGATGCGCCAGACCGCAGGTGCGCGTTCGAGGCCGGCAAGCTGGCGCGCCTGCTGCGCGTCGGCTTCGACGGCAGGATAATAGGGGGCGGGGACGGCGAAATCGCCGGTCAGGCCGCTGCGGATCGGCTTGCCGTCGCGATCGGTCAGGCGCACTGCGATCACCGGACGCGTCACACCGTCGGCGACCAGCACCGACTTTTCGCGGATCAGCGCGGCGCGCATCGGCGTGATCGAATAATGGACGCCGCGTTCGAGCGTTTCGACGGTGGCGCCGTTCGCATCCTTCACCGCCGCGACAAGGCGGTTTTCGCCCTCGCGGATCTCGACGCCGCGCCACAGGCTGACCGCGACCGCGCCGTCGGTCGATTTGCTGATGCCCTCGAATGCGAGCGGATCGACCGGCTTGCCGTTGACCAGGAGCGCAACGCTCTGGCCCGGCGTATGCTTGATTGCGACGCGGATCGCCTTGGCACGCGGGTTGTGGTCGGGTTCGGGGAACAGCCAGCCGATGCCGGGGGCCTGACCGGCAAGCCAGTCGCGTCCGGCCCCGGCGGCCTCGGGGCCGCTCAGGACCTTGGGTGCTTCGTTCGACGCCGTTTTCGGCGCCGCGCGCGGCGCAGCGGCCTGCGCGCGGAAGTCGGCGCGTTTCAGCGCGCCGCCGCGGCCTTCGACGAAGCGCGAGATCGCGCTGCCGGCGCTCGCGGTCGAGTGGGCGCAATCGGCGGGCTCGCGGTCGAGCGGCAGCGTCGACGGGTCGATCTGCACGACGTGCAGGCCGGGGCGCACGCCTTCGAAATGATAGCGGCCATCCTCGTCGGTGACGGTGTAGCTGCCGTCCTGGAGCATCACGCGCACGCCCGCGACGCCCGGCGCCTTGCCGGGGTCGACCTCGCAGCCGCCGTCGGTGATGCGGCCGATGATCGTCATGCGGTCGCCGAGCTGGTCGCGCTTGATCGAAATTGTCGCCTCGGCAACGTTGCTCGCCGTCTGCCGATTGTCGACCGCGCTCGCCTTGTTGAGCGCATTGCCCGGCTGTGCCGAAACGGTCACCTCGGCGATATAAGTGAGCAGCGTCGTCGCGCCGGGAGCCAGTGCGGGGAGGGTGACGGCGAAGGTGCGGCCGTCCGGTTCGACGGCGGCATCGAGACGCTGGCCGTTCGCGCGCACCGTATCGGCGCGGAGGCGCATCCCGGCGGGCAATTCGTCGCGCACGGTCACCGCGCCCGTCGAACGCCGCGCGTCGCGGTTCGCGACCTCGATGCGATACTGCACCGCATCGCCCGGCACCGCGACCTGCGTCGACGTCGTCTTGCGCAGCACCAGCGGCAGGCCGGGCTGGTCGACCGGGATGTCGACGCGCACTGGCGCGGGGCTGGCGAGCGTGAAGACGCGGCCATAGCTTGCGTCGGTGACGGTAAAGGGCAGCCCGTCGTCGGGGCGGCGCAGACCGGCGAGATCGGCGGGGCTCGACTGCGAAGGCGCGGTATAGGGCGCCGGCGGCTCGACCAGCAGGCGATAGGTGCCGGGCGCG
>PNJO01000203.1 GCA_013821905.1 Sphingopyxis sp.
GATCGGATCGGCGAGGAAGAGCCCCATCAGCCCGAGCAGCGCGCCGAACAGGATCTGCGCGCCGAGCACGAGAGCGGGGGCAAGGTCGACGGTCTTTTTCGCGACCATCGGCACGATCAGATAGCCGTCGACCGTCTGGACGATGAAATAGATCGCGATCGCGGCGAGCCCGGTGTCGGTGCCCGCCGAAAAGCCGACGAGCACGAGCAGCACCCCCGACACGATCGCGCCGATGTTGGGAATGAAGGCGAGCAGGCCGGTGAGCAGGCCCATCAGCGCCGCCATCGGAATGCCGACGGCGAGGCAGGCGAGCCAGGTGCCGATCCCTTCGACCACCATGCCGAGCAGGCGCCCCGCCATCAGCCGGCGCAGCGTGAAGCCCATGCGCGCGGTGGTGATGTAGAAATTCTCGCGGCTTTTCATCGGCAGCATCCACGCGACACCGCGTTCGTAAAGGCGCGGCTCGATCGCGATGAAGACGCCGAGGACAAGGATCATGACGAGGCTGGTAAGCCCGCCGAGCACGGTGCCGACCGCCGCGGTGACGCGGCCGACGGTGCCGGCGATATTGTCGGTGATCGTCTTGGTATCGAGCTGGAAATCGCCCATGCCATGCTCGCTCGCCCAGGCGGCGATGCGCTCGATCTGCGCCATCACGACGGTTTGCAGCGTCGCGGCCTGATCGGCGATCTGCGACCCCGCGAACATCACGGTCCAGACGAGGAAGGCGACGAGCGACAGGCAGACGATGAGCAGGCGCCAGCTGCGCGCGATCGGCAGCACGCGGCCGAGCAGGCGGGTGCCGCCATCGAGCATCGACGCCATGACGATGCCCGCAAAGATCAGCAGGATCGGCTGGATCAGCACGATGCACACGCCGATCAGCAGCGCGAGGCCGAGCCAGACGCCGGCGCGCAGCAGCTCGGTGCGGACGAGCTGGCTGCGGATCTCGGTGGGGCCGGGGGCTTCGGTGTGCGTTTCGGCGGCCGGGGCCCTGGCGCGGGGCGCGGCGGATTTCCTGGTCGTCGTCGCCATTGGCCTCACTCCCTGTTAGCGGTCGCTCTTGTCATGTTCGGGGCGCAGGTTGGTTCCGGCGCGGCCCGCGCGCAAGGCGTTGAACCAGCTGACCGGATTATACCATCTGGCGCTGCCGTCGGTCGAAAAGCTGATGATTTCGGCGCGGCCGGCGATGGCGTCGAAGGGCACGGGGCCGCCGAGGCCCTTGTTCGCGGTCGGCACGCGGCTGTCGGCGCTGCCGTCGCGGTTGTCGCCCATCAGGAACAGATGGTCGGCGGGCACGGTGACGGGGCCGTAATCGTCCGACTGATACTGGCCGAGGTCGATCGTGTCGAAGGTCGCGCCGCCGGGCAGCGTTTCGCGCACGATCGGCACTTCGAGCACCGGCTTGCCGTCGGCGCCGCGGGTGACGAAGCCCTGCAGGCTGCTGTCGCCCGGGGTGTTGAGATCGACGGGGATCGACAGCATCGGCTGGACTGCGCGCTTCACCGGTTTGCCGTTGATGATCAGGGCGCCGCCCTTCAGTTCGATCGTGTCGCCGGGCAGGCCGATCACGCGCTTGATATAGTCGATGCGGCTGTCGGGATGTTCGAGCACGACGATGTCGCCGCGCGCGGGCAGCTTGCCGAACAGGCGACCGGCGATCTTGGGCGCGAGGTGGAAACTCACCGACGAATAGGACCAGCCATAGGGATATTTGCTGACGATCAGCCGGTCGCCGTTGAGCAAGGCCGGCATCATCGAATCCGACGGGATGTAAAAGGGCTTGGCGACGCAGCTGTGGATGCCGAGCACCAACAGCAGGATCACGACGATATCGCGGATCAGCTTGCCCCAGCTTCCCTCGTCCGTTGCCCCGCCGTGCTTCCTGCCTCTCGCCATTGCCGAACTCAGTCCTTGATTGCTTCGATGATGACGAAAGCCTGCGCCCAGGGATGGTCGTCGGTCAGCGTCAGGTGGATATGCGCGCTATGCCCCGCCGGGATCATCTCGGCGAGCCGCGCCGCCGCACCCCCGGTCAGCGCCAGCGTCGGCGCCCCCGAGGGGGCATTGACGACACCGATGTCCTTCATGAACACGCCGCGCTTGAAGCCGGTGCCGACGGCTTTCGAGAAGGCTTCCTTGGCGGCGAAGCGCTTGGCGTAGGTTCCGGCGCGGGTGAAGGGACGCCGCGCCGCCTTGGCGCGCTCGACGTTGGTGAAGACGCGATTTTCGAAACGCTCGCCGAAGCGGTCGAGCGAATTCTGGATGCGCTCGATGTTACAGAGATCGGAGCCGAGGCCGATGATCATGGCTTAAGCCTCGCACCTTTTCTTCAGCCGGTCGCGCAGCCACGGTTCGCTCGGGGTGTGCCAGCTATACTGGATTGGCCCATCCACGCTTTCCCGAATATCGGCGATCAGCGCGTCGGTCATCGTGCGCCAGTCGCAGATCGGCATGATCTGGCCCTTCTTCAGCTTGAGTTCGGTTGCGAAATAACGATCCACGACCGCCCGGACATAGCCGCGGCGTTCCCCTGCGGTCTTGCGCGAAGCTGGATCCCCGGACTGCTCCAACTTCTCGTCGCACATATATTGCAAGGTGGAAACTGCCAGATAGGGCGGCGGCGTTTCCAGCGACCTGGATTGAGCGGGGTGCGACACGAGGAGTATCGCGCCGAACATAGCGGTGCGACCGCTGCCGTGCATCTACCGCGCCTCGTCCATCAGCGCGCGCATCCGGCGCACGGCGTCCTCCAGCCCGGTGAAGATCGCCTCGCCGATCAGATAATGGCCGATGTTGAGTTCGGCGAGCTGCGGGATCGCGGCTACGGGCACGACATTGTCATAGGTGAGGCCGTGGCCCGCGTGCGGCTCGATGCCGTTTTTCCATGCGAGTGCGGCGGCGTCGGCGAGGCGGCGCAGTTCGGCGGCGCGTGCCTCGCCTTCGACATGCGCGTAGCGGCCGGTGTGGAATTCGACGACGGGCGCGCGAAGGCGGATCGCGGCTTCGATCTGGCGCGGGTCGGGTTCGATGAACAGGCTGACGCGAATGCCCGCGTCGTTCAGCCGGCCGACGATCGGCGCGAGATGATTGTGCTGGCCTGCGGCGTCGAGCCCGCCCTCGGTCGTGCGCTCCTCGCGCTTTTCGGGGACGATGCAGGCGGCGTGCGGTCTATGGCGCAGCGCGATCTCCAGCATCTCGTCGGTTGCCGCCATCTCCAGATTGAGCGGCAGGTCGGTCGCGGCCTGGATGCGCGCGAGGTCGTCGTCGCGGATGTGGCGCCGGTCCTCGCGCAGATGCGCGGTGATGCCGTCGCCGCCGACCGCCGCGACGATCTCCGCCGCGCGCACCGGGTCGGGATGCTCGCCGCCGCGCGCGTTGCGGATCGTCGCGACATGGTCGATGTTCACGCCGAGGCGCAGGCGCCCGCTCAATTCGCGCGGCTCCCGGGCTTGATCGCAGGGGTCGCCGCGAGCGTCTCGGGCAGCTCGTTTTCGGCGTAGGTCGGGAAGTTGATCGCGACGAGCGGATAGAAGGGGATGCCGAGGTCGACATTGCCCGCCGAGCGATCGACGAGCGCGGCTTCGGCGATCACCTCGCCGCCCGCGGCGTTCACCGCGGCGATCGCCTCGCGCGACGACAGGCCGGTGGTGACGACATCCTCGACCATCAGCACTTTCGATCCCGGCGCGATGGCGAAGCCGCGGCGCAGTTCGAAAATGCCCGTCGGGCGCTCGACGAAGATCGCGGGTTTGCCGAGCGCACGGCCCATTTCATGCCCGATGATGACCCCGCCCATCGCGGGCGACACGACGACGTCGATCGCCTGGCGAAGCTCGCGCGGCAGTTTGGCCGCCAGCGCGACCGCGAGGCGCCCAGCGCGCTCGGTGTCCATCAGCACGCGCGCGCATTGCAGATAATATTCGCTGTGGCGTCCCGAAGAGAGAAGGAAATGCCCCTGAAGCAGGGCGTCGGCAGCGCGGAATTCGGCGAGGATTTCGTCGTCGGTCATGGGAGAATAAGTCTTTATGTTCCAATCGTCGCCCGTCCTGGGCGACCGGGTAAGGGTGGCCGGGATTTGCCAGCCGCAAAATAGTGTTAGAGATGCTTGAGGCAAGCGGCAAGCGGGGTTATAGCGCCCGCGAGTTTCAGCCCGCCGGTCGGCGGCCGCGACGCATGTCCGGTTGCCAGGGGGGAGGGGTTGGAAGATCAAAATAACAACAGGCAACGGGCGGCACTATCCTTATGAAGAGCTTGAAAACCCTTGTAATTGCGGCAGCTTTGTCGCTTGGCGCGATGGGCGCCGGCCATGCGCAGGCGCCCGCGGCGGCACCTGCCGCAGCGCCCGCCGCGACGGCTCCGGCGAATCCGGCTCCGGCAACCGCCGACGCGGTCGCGCCGACTGCTGCTCCGGCCGCGGCGACGGCTGCCGCGCCGGCCGGCGATGCGACATACGAGCCGCTCAAGCCCACCCCGGGCGTCGGTCAGCCGATTGATGCCGGCATCAATTTTCAGCCGCAGGTCACCCCGATCGGCGAGCAGGCCTATGAGTTCAATCATTACATCCTGCTGCCGGTGATCACGGTCATCACGCTCTTCGTTCTCGGCCTGCTGCTGTGGGTCGTGGCGCGCTACCGTGCCGCGGCGAACCCGGTGCCGTCGAAGACGACGCACAACACCTTCATCGAAATCATCTGGACCGCGATCCCGGTGCTGATCCTCGCCGTCGTCGCGGTGCCGTCGATCCGCCTGCTCGCGGCGCAATATGAGCCGCCGAAGAAGGAAGCGCTGACGATCAAGGTCACGGGCTATCAGTGGTATTGGGGCTATGCCTATCCCGACCAGGGCATTGCCGAATATGTCTCGAAGATCCTGCCCGAGGATCAGGCCAAGGCGCGCGGCGAACCCTATCACCTTGCCGTCGACAACCGCATGGTCGTTCCCGTCGGCCGCCAGGTGAAGCTGATCATCACCGGTGCCGACGTGATCCACAGCTTCGCGGTTCCGGCCTTCTGGACCAAGATGGACGCCGTTCCCGGCCGCGCCAACGAAACGACGTTCACCGCGACCAAGGTCGGTGTCTATTACGGCCAGTGTTCGGAACT
>PNJO01000204.1 GCA_013821905.1 Sphingopyxis sp.
GGCGAGGCCTGGTGGGCGCTCGCCAGTATCAAGAGCAAGGTGCTGACCGACGCCGACGTCGACCATATGCGCCGCGCGCTCGATATCGCGATCGACGTGCGCAACAGCGGGCCGCTCCATTTCGCGCTGGCGCGCGCGCTGCACGATCGCGGCCACCATGCCGACGCCTTCGCCCACTATCGCGAGGGCAATCGCCAGCGGGCCGAAGACATCCGGTACGACCCGCGCGAGCTGACCGCCGAAGTCGCCGAGATCGAACAGGCCGTCGACGGCGACTTCATCGCCTCGCTCGGCCAGGCGCCCGCCGGCACCGACACGCCGATCTTCATCGTCAGCCTGCCGCGATCGGGTTCGACGCTGCTCGAACAGATGCTCGGCAGCCATCCGGCGATCGAGCCGGTCGGCGAATTGCCCTATGCCCCCGCGATCCTGCGCAGCGTCATGGAACTGGCGACGCGCGGCCGCCGGGTGACGGTGCCGCAGCTGGTCGCGAACCTGCGTCCCGAGCAGGCGGCGGCGATGGGGCAGGACTATCTCCGCCGTGCCGCGCTGCACCGCAAGACCGACCGTCCCTTCTTCATCGACAAGCTGCCCCACAACTGGAGCAATATCCTCTTCATTCGCCGCATCCTGCCGCAGGCGAAGTTCCTCGATATCCGCCGCGCCCCGTTGGACTGCTGCTTCTCGAACTTCACCCAGAGCTTCAGCCGCGCGCACGCCGCCTCGTTCCGCCTCGCCGACATCGGCCAATGCTATGTCGATTATGTGCGACTGATGGCCCATCTCGACCGCGTCGCGCCGGGCATGGTGCACCACATCCCCTATGAAACGCTGATCGAAGACGCCGAGGCCCAGCTTCGCCCCGCGCTTGCCTATCTCGGACTCGACTGGGACCCCGCGGTGCTCGACTTCCACAAGCTCGACCGCGTCGTGCGCACGCCCTCGAGCGAACAGGTGCGCCGCCCGCTCAACCGCGACGGCATGGAGGTGTGGCGGCCCTATTCCGAATGGCTCGGCCCGCTGCGGGAGAAGCTGGGGCCGCTGGCGGAGTGACGGTGGCGCTGCCCCAGAGATATGCCCCTTTCCGGAGCAATGGGAAGGTTCTTCCGGTCCGCGACCGGCCGCGAACTGTCCTGACGTGATCCCCGGCGAAAGCCGGGGCCCATGAAGGGAAGGCCGTGCTCGCCATCTGGACCCCGGCTTTCGCCGGGGATCACGATGGACGAAATGGGGTGGGGAGTGGGCATAAATCCTCGCTGTCGCGCAGCGATGGGGAGGTGGCAGCGCGAAGCGCTGACGGAGGGGCAATAGCGCGACGTTGCCGCCCCTGCACTCCGCCTCCCCACGGCTGCGCCGCAGGGAGGATCTTTATGACTGCAACCGGTCGCAACCCAACCATCGCCGAATAGAAAAGGGCGCCGGAAACCCGGCGCCCTCTCCTTGTCCGACCGGACCCCTCGCTCAGTAGCGATAATGGTCGGGCTTGAACGGGCCTTCGACCGGCACGCCGATATAATCGGCCTGCTTCTGGGTCAGCTTCGACAGATGCACGCCGAGCTTTTCGAGGTGCAGCGCCGCAACCTTCTCGTCGAGGTGCTTGGGCAGGACATAAACGTCGTTCTTGTACTGCTCGCTGCGCGTCCAGAGTTCGATCTGCGCGAGCGTCTGGTTGGTGAAGCTCGCCGACATCACGAACGACGGGTGGCCCGTCGCATTGCCGAGGTTCACGAGGCGGCCCTTCGACAGGATGATGATCTGCTTGCCGTCGGGGAATTCGACCAGATCGACCTGCGGCTTCACTTCGGTCCACTTGTAATTGGCAAGCGCCGCGATCTGGATCTCGCTGTCGAAGTGGCCGATGTTGCAGACGATCGCCATATTCTTCATCGCCGCCATATGCTCGGCGGTGATGACGTCGGCGTTGCCGGTCGCGGTGACGAAGATGTCCGAACGCTTGACGGCCTCGTCCATCGACACGACCTCGAAGCCTTCCATCGCCGCCTGCAGCGCGCAGATCGGGTCGATTTCGGTCACCAGAACGCGCGCGCCGCCGTTGCGGAGCGACTGCGCCGAGCCCTTGCCGACGTCGCCGAAGCCGGCGACGGTCGCGACCTTGCCGGCCAGCATCACGTCGGTGCCGCGGCGGATCGCGTCGACGAGGCTTTCCTTGCAGCCATAAAGATTGTCGAACTTCGACTTGGTGACGCTGTCGTTGACGTTGATCGCGGGGAAGGGCAGCTCGCCCTTCTTGGCGATATGATAGAGGCGGTGAACGCCGGTCGTCGTTTCTTCCGACACGCCCTTGATCGCCTTGACCGTCTTGGTCAGATAGCCCGGACGCGCGGCGACGAAGGCCTTCAGCGCGCGCTGCATCTCGATTTCTTCCTCATTCTCGGGCGCCGGCATCGTCTCGCCGGCCTCGAGCTTCGCGCCCCAGAGCGCGAACATGGTGGCATCGCCGCCGTCGTCGAGGATCAGGTTCGCGGTCTGGCCGTCGCCGTCATTTTCCCAGTCGAAGATGCGACCGACATAATCCCAATAGTCCGCGAGGCTCTCGCCCTTGATCGCAAACACCGGCACGCCCGACGCGGCGATCGCGGCGGCGGCGTGGTCCTGCGTCGAAAAGATATTACAAGTGGCCCACCGGACTTCGGCGCCGAGCGCGGTCAGCGTCTCGATCAGCACCGCGGTCTGGATCGTCATGTGCAGCGATCCCGTGATGCGCGCGCCCTTCAGCGGCTGCGCGGCGCCATATTCGGCGCGCAGCGCCATCAGGCCCGGCATTTCGGTTTCGGCGATGTTGATTTCCTTGCGCCCGAAATCGGCGAGGTCGATGTCGGCAACGACATAGTCACGGGTGTCGGCGGCGAGAGTAGCCACGGGGAATTCTCCATATTGGCATGTCGACCGCAGGCGAGCGGCCACGAAAACATGCCCGGCGCCCTAGCCGAAACGCCGCCCCCGATCAAATATAAACTTTTCTTTATATCGTGTGCGAAGCACCGCCCGTCGAAGCAGGCGGACAGGCGAATCGGCGGCGCAAAAAAGCGCCGCCCGCGAAAATAATTTTCCCGCGCGTCAATTGTGACAATCGGCGGCCCCCGATTGTGACACAGAGTCGCAAAAGCCAAGATTCTGAAAAATCTGGCTTATAATGCGACTTGCGATGAGCATAATTCTGCTTTGTGACACCAGTGTTACAACACCCCCAAAACATTGACTTTTTTTCCCGCGCGCGTGAAAATCGGCCAAAGTTTTCGGGGAGATACACGAATGAAAAAAATCCTGCTGCCGCTCGTTGCCCTCGCCTTCGCAAGCCCTGCCGCGGCGCAATCGATCGTCGTCGTCACCGCACCGCAGGCCGATGAATCGGTGCTGCCGGTCGCTTATGCCGAACTCAAGGCGGGCGAGAACCAGGCCGCGGTCGACAAGCTGACCGGCGACACGACGCTCGACCGCCGCGACCCTTCGCGCCTCATCAATCTCGGCACCGCCTACGCCCGGCTGGGTCGCACCGCCGAAGCCGCCGCCGCCTATGACTCGGCGATCGGCAGCCCGATCCGCTACGATGTCGAACTCGCGAGCGGCGACTATGTCGACTCGCGCTGGGCCGCGCGCACCGCGCTCGCCAATCTGAAGCAGGGCAAGCCGCTGCTCGCGCTCGCGCGCTAGGTTCAGGCTTCTCCGCCCTCGGTGGTCAGCAAGCGGGCGTCCACTCCCGCTTCGGCGAACGCCGCCTGCCAACGCTCGGCGGGCGGCGTTTCGAACAACAGCGCATCGCTGCCCGGGGTCACATGCCAGCCGTGGTGCACCATTTCGCCCTCGAGCTGTCCGGGTGACCAGCCGGCATAGCCCAGCGCGATCAGCCAGCGCGACGGGCCGCGGCCCTCGCCGATCGCGCGCAGGATGTCGTGCGAGCTCGACACCATCCAGCGGTCGGCGACCTGCACCGCGCCCTCGCCGCCCCAGTCGGTGCTGTGGAGCACGAAACCGCGCGATGGCTCGACCGGCCCGCCCAGAAAGACGGGCTGGGTCAACGCGACGCCATCATGCGCGATATCGAGCTGGTCGAGCACCGCGCCGACGGTCATCCCTCCGATCGGCTCGGCGATGCCGATCCCCATCGCGCCTTCCTCGTCGTGGCTGATCATCGCGATCACCGAATGCTCGAAGCGCGGATCGCCTATTCCGGGCAGCGCGAGCAGCAATTGGCCGGTGAACCAGGTGGGCACGGTTTCCATGTCGCTACAATGCCGCGACACGCCCGAAGGGTCCATAGCCTTCGCGGCAGAGAGGACCGAATGGCGATTTTGGGCCGGGAAATATCCTCCAGTCTCGCGGCGATGGGCCGGCGACGCCGCGCGGCGCCCCTTCGTTGGCGTGACGCCGATGCAGCAGCTTGTCCCGAGCGCCTGCAAGGAAGTCGGCGAGCGCTGCCACCCGACCCATGCCAGCGGCACCGCGAGGATTGATGCGGGAAACCCCGACGACCGGCCGCGCCCGAGCCTTCAGGTCATAGCATTTGGACATAATCCACCGATATTTCTCGATTGGACTGCAATGATGTTGGCGCGCATTCCTGTGCGGGCTGACCGGCGGAGGTGCCGGTCGGTCGATTCGTGGCCGTGGGCGATGCCCGGGGTCGCGGCCTGAAAGTCGAAGCGGACGGACGATCCGCCAGGACGAGGGGAGATGTGGATGCCGGAACTCCAGACGCGGATCGGGATGCGATTGCATCGCACGCCGCACACCCGCGCAAATCATAGCATTTGCGGATGGCATCGCGACATTTCTCTATTGGACCACAATGATGTTTGCGCGCATGGGTCGCCTTCGATTGTCAATCAAATCAATTGACATAACGATCAGCAGCGCATCCAAGGGAGGATTTGAACATGCTTTCGTCGAACGCCAGGACCCGTCTCGCGGTCACATCGGCACTGGGAATGGCGCTAGCCGCCGTCCCGGCCCATGCCCAGGAAGGCGCGGCCGACGCCGATGCCCCCTTCGCCACCACCGACATCATCGTCACCGCGCAGAAGCGCGAGCAGAATCTGCAGGACGTGCCGGTCGCCATCTCGGTCGTGTCGGGCGAC
>PNJO01000205.1 GCA_013821905.1 Sphingopyxis sp.
AAGGCGAAGGCACCAGCGTCGCGATGCTGTTGCCGGTCGCACGGCCGCAGCACGCCGATGCACCCGACGACGAGGCGGACGATATGGCGACGATCCCACCCGTTCCCGCCGACCGTCTGAACATTCTGGTGGTCGAGGACGACCGGCGCGTGCTGGCGGCGACGGTCGACGCGGTGAGCGAGCTGGGACACAAGGCGGTCGCCTGCGCCAGCCCGCTCGACGCCGAAAGGCTGGTCGAAGGGCATGGCGGGTTCGACCTGATCCTGTCCGACGTGCTGATGCCCGAACTCACCGGGCCCGAGATGGTCGCCAAGCTGAAGCAGCGCTGGCCCGACCTCGCGGTGCTGTTCGTCACCGGTTACGCCGGCGACGCGAGCGAGGTCGAGAGCTTTGGCGACCATGACGTGCTGCGCAAGCCCTTCACCCTCGCCGCGCTCGACCAGGCGATCCAGCGCCGCGGTTACCGGCCCGAGGGTCAGCGGCTCGCCAGCTGACCCCACTCCGTTTTTCCTAACGGATCGCGCCACCCCGGATCAGGCGCGGGACAAGCGTCAGGGCGGCGACGAGCGGCCAGCGGCGCTGCCACGGCTTGATCTCGATCTTCGTGCCCGCGTGGCGATTGATCTTCCACGCCAGATAGTCGATCCCGCCGGCGTAGGTCAGGCTGGCCTTGGCGAGGCGCGCGATGCTGAGCAGCTTGCCCTCGAAACGCCGCCGCGCCCAGCCGCCGCTCTTTGCCTGCACGGGAATTGCGGCCGCCGCCGCGGCGCCGAACCGCAGGTAGCGATCGGGTTCGGCATCGACGACCGACTGCGCGCGGCTTGTCCGCTCGGCGCGCAGCTCGACCGAATAGGTCAGCGAAAAGGCGCGGCGCCACCAGCCGAGCATCTCCTCGCCCTCGACACGTCCCGCAGCGGCGAGCAAGGTCGGCGCGGCGCGCGCGACCGCGGCAATCGCCCGGTCGCGCGCCGTGTCGTCGACCGCCCAGACGAGGCGCGACGGCTGCGCGAAACGGGCCCAGACCGACACGTTGCGCGTCTCGGATCCGTTGAGCCGGTGAAAGTCGGCTTCGCTGAGCACCGCATATTTGGCGATCAGCCCGCCCGCCTGGAACGGGAAGACATTGGGCGGGATCAACCGGTTGGCGAGCGCCATCCAGCGTTTCGGAAAGGCATCGCCATAATCCGACACGATCAGGTAGAAATCGAGCATCAGCCCGTCGAGCTCGCGTTCGCGCAGGCAGCTGCCGTAGAACAACACCGCGCGCGCGCTGCCCGCATATTGGGCGGCGATCGCCGCCGCCATCGCGGTGACGCGCGGGTCGACGGGGGTCGCGAGTTCGTCGCGCACGAGATCGGTCAGGGTCGCCACTGGCGCGCTCAGGCGGCGAGGCGGAGGAAGGGAACCGGCTGCGTCGAGGTCAGGATGATCGGCGCGCCGCGCTTTGCCTGATAGATTTCGCCGTCGAGGATGACGTTCGAGCGTTCGCCCTCGATACGGATTTCGTCGCCCTGCTGGAAATGCACGCCTGCGAGCTGTTTCTGGCCGAGCGTGCCGCGCCAGGTCGCGCCGAGCATACGGAACAGCGCGCCGACATTGCTGTCGGTCGCGAGCAATTTCATATTGCCGTTCGACCCGTGGCTTTCGCTGGTGCGGATGTTGAGCAGCAGTTTCTCGAGCGTCGTGACGATCAGCAGCGAGAATTTGCCCTTGAATTCGCCCTGGCGGATCAGCGACACGGTCATCGGCTGCGGCTTGGGCGGCAGGCGGCCGCCGCCGAGCCCGAAGACGATCGCGAACAGGCCGAGGATCGCCGCCAGGATGTGCGACAGCCCATTCGGCAGGCCGAGCGGATAGATGCGGTTGCGGCAATAAAGCATCACATCGGCGAGATAGGCGCCGCCGAGGAACATGCCGAGCACCGGCCGGCCGCCGCCGCCGTCGAGCGAGATCAGCTGGCGTTCGATGACATGGTCGTCGAGGTCGCCGCTTTCGACGAGTTCGACGACGCGCTTCAGCGCCTTGATCGGATCGCCGTCGGCGCCGAGGTCGAGCGCGATCAGATTGGTCTTGCCGTTGGGCAGCACCGCGACCGGCGGCGGCGAGCCGCCGAAATGGCCGCCCGAATAGAGCTCGGTCAGCGCCGCCTGGACGGTGCCGTCGCCGCCGTTGATCGCGATGACGCGCGGCGACACCATCGCGATGGTGCGGATCGCCTCGCAGATTTGGCCGACATCCTCCACCTCATAGTGGAAGATGTCGGGATGCGCCGCGCAATATTCGCGAACCCGCGGCAGGAGGGCGCGGTTGCCCGTCGAGCGTGGATTGGAAAGGAGCGCTACGCTGGCCATGGGACCCTTACATATATTTCATGGTGATGGAGATCGTCTTCGGCGCATCGCCGACCGCGAACGCCGTCTTCTTGTAGCTCGGCTTGCCGAGGTTGAAGATGTTGATGCTCGGGTTGTTCGACATGCCGCCGCCATCCGAGGACAGGTCGGTCTTGCCGTTGCCGTTGATGTCGTGACGCACCGCGATGCCATAGCTGCCCGCTTCGGGCAGCGGCACGCAGACGGTCATCGATCCCGCGCGCGCGCTGACCTCGGTCCGGGTGATCCAGCGGCCCTTGGCGAGCCATTCCGACGCGTTGGCGCGATAGCTCTGGACGCGGATCCGGCCCGTGCCGGCCTTGACGCCGTTGATCTGGACGAGCGTCGACGGTCCGCTGCGGCATTTGGACAGATCGTTCGACAGGACCTGCCCCTCGGCGTTCGCGGCGACCGAAACGGTCAGCAGCGCCGCGCAGAGTATGGTAGGCACAAATTTCGACATGACGCACTAGCTCCCAGTGGCTATAGCCATGCCGACCGCGCCGGCATGGGTCCCTGTCGCCCTTGCCTCGGCATATCGTGAACATTTGCGGCCAAATCATGGTGATGAGGCGACCAAAGATTGAATAAGCTTCCTGCCATCGACCGCTACATCGCGCGGCTCATCTTTTTCCCCATGCTTGGCACCCTCGTCCTGTCGGCGATGCTGCTCGTGCTGGAAAAGATGCTGCGCCTGTTCGATTTCGTCGCGACCGAGGGCGGCCCGGTCAGCGTCGTCTGGCGCATGCTCGCCAACCTGATCCCCGAATATCTCTCGCTCGGCATCCCGATCGGCCTGATGCTGGGGATTCTCCTTGCTTTCCGGCGGCTTGCGACATCGAGCGAGCTCGACGTGCTGAAGGGTGTCGGCATGAGTTTCGGCCGCCTTTTGCGCGTCCCCTACGCCTATGCGATCGCGCTCGCGGCGCTCAACCTCGCGATCGTCGGCTTCATCCAGCCCTATGCCCGCTATGCCTATGAAGGGCTGCAGTTCGAGCTGCGCTCGGGCGCGCTCGGCGCGTCGATCAAGGTCGGCGAGTTCACCAAGATGGGCGACCGGATGACGCTGCGCATCGAGGAAAGCCACGACGAGGGCCGCCGCCTGCAGGGCATATTCGTGCGCGGCGAAAACAAGGACGGCCAGTCGGTGTCGGCGACCGCGTCGCGCGGGCAGTTCCTGGCGACCGACGACCCCGACACGATCATCCTGCGGCTGTCGCAGGGCGTGCTGATCCACGAATCGCCCAAATTCGCGGTGCCGCGCGTGCTGACCTTCGACAATCACGACCTGCCGATCCCGCTGCCCAAGGTCGAGGCGTTCCGCCTGCGCGGCGGCGCCGACCGCGAAAAGACGATCCCCGAACTGTTCGTCGCGGGCAAGGACAAGAGCGAATCGGAGACCACCCGCCTCGAATCGCGCGCGAATTTCCATTTCCGCATCGTCGAGGTCGCATCGATGTTCCTGATCCCGCTGATCGCGATCGCGCTCGCCATTCCGCCCAAGCGTTCGACCTCGTCGCTCGGCGTCTTCCTGTCGATCGTGCTGCTGGTCACGCAGCACAAGATCAACGAATATGCCGAGGATCTCGGCGCACGCGGCACCGTCGACCCGCTGATCGCACTGTGGGTGCCCTTCCTCCTCTTCGCCGCGCTCGCGATCTGGATGTACCACCAGACCGCGCATGTGCCGGGCGGGCAGCCGATCGGCGCGCTCGAGCGCGTCGCCGCCAAGACCGGCCAGCGCCTTCGCAAGCTGATGACGATGTTCCAGCGCAAGCCCAAGATCGCCTGATGAACCAGCTCCACTTCTTTCCCTCGCGCACGATGGCGCTCTATGTCGGGCGGCTGTTCCTGCTGCGCACCTTCGCGATCCTGTTCGCGCTGGTGCTGATCCTCCAGACGCTCGACCTGCTCGGCGAGAGCGGCAAGATCCTGGCCGTCGCGGGCAATGGCGATGCCGAGGTGTGGCGCTATGTCGGCCTGCGCGTGCCGCAGATCATCGAGACCTTCCTGCCCTTTTCGGTGCTGCTCGGCACCATCCTGACGCTCGCGACGCTGAACCAGAACAGCGAGGTGATCGCGATGAAGGCGGCGGGCATGTCGGCGCATCAGGTGCTCGCGCCGCTGTTCCTCGCCGCTTTCCTCGTCGCCGGGATCAGCTTTGCCTTCAACGAGCGCATCGTCGCGCGTTCGAACGCCGCGCTCGGCGCTTGGCAGAAGGTGCAATATGCGCAAATTCCCAAGGATACCGGCGTCCGCAGCAACATCTGGGTGCGCGCCGGCGACGATCTCATCAACGCCGGCACGGTCGAAACCGGCGGGCCGGTGGTCAAGCTCGGCAATGTGCGGATCTACGAACGCACGTCGGGCGTGCTGTCGTCGATCCTGTCGGCGGACAGCGCGCGCGCGGTCGACGGCGGCTGGGAGCTGACGGGCGCCAAGCGCTTCTTCCGCCGCTCGGGGACGAGCAGCAACCTCGGGACGATCGTCGCCGCAAAGGGCGTCGCCCCCGACCAGTTCACGCTGGCGCAGGTCGACGGCGACGACCTGACCTTCCTCGATCTGCGCAGCGCGATCGCCGAGCTCGAGTCGGCGGGGCGGCCGGTCGACGCGCTGAAGGGCGTGCTGTGGCACAAGATTTCGGGCCCGCTGTCGGCAATCCTGATGCCCCT
>PNJO01000206.1 GCA_013821905.1 Sphingopyxis sp.
GTCCCCGACTATCTGACCGACGTCACCGAAGGCGATTTCTATGGCTGGCCCTGGTATTATTGGGGCGGCTTCGTCGACCCGCGCGTCGAACCCGACAGCGAGGACCGGCGCCAATATGTGAAGCGTCCCGAATATGGCCTCGGCGCGCACACCGCACCGCTCGGCATGACCTTCACGCAGGGCCTCGACCTCGGCGAACGCTGGGCGAACGGCGCGCTGATCGCGCTCCACGGCTCGTGGAACCGCGATCCGGTCGCGGGCTACAGCATCGTGTTCGTCAAATTCGGACCGAAAGGCCGGCCGGTCGACGCCCTTCCGGTCACGCTGCTCGACGGTTTCCTCGCCGCCGACGGCAAGACCACGCGCGGCCGCCCGGCCGACGTCAAGGTCGCAAAGGACGGCAGCGCACTCGTCGCCGACGACAGCGGCGGCGTCATCTGGCGGGTCGCGAAGGCGGGATAAACAACAAACCCCTCCTCTTCGGATGAGGGGCAGCGAGCCCCGGACTTGATCCGGGGCGCAGCGGGGTCGTGCTTGAATACGCGCGCGCTTGGCGCGCGCCACCACCCCCAACCCCTCCTCTGAAGAGGAGGGGCTTAAGGAATGTCAAACCCGCATCGGCATCAGCACATAGAGCGCCGGGCTCTTCTCGCTTTCGCGGATCAGCGTCGGGGCGTTGGCGTCGGCGAGATGAAGCTCGACGCTGTCGCCATCGACCTGACCCAGAATATCGCTGAGATAGCGGGCGTTGAAGCCGATCTCCATCGAATCGCTGTCATAGCCGGCGGCGAGTTCTTCGGCCGCGGTGCCGTTCTCGGGGCTCGTCACCGACAGCGTGATGCGGTCCTTGTCGAGCCCGACCTTCACCGCGCGCGTCTTTTCGCTCGCGATCGTCGACACGCGGTCGACGCCCTGGAACAGGCTCTTCGGATCGACCTTGAGCAGCTTGTCGTTCGCGGTCGGGATGACGCGGCTGTAATCGGGGAAGGTGCCGTCGATCAGCTTCGAGGTGAGCACGGCGTTGCCGAGCTGGAAGCGGATCTTGGTCGCCGACAGGCTGATCTCGACATTGCCTTCGGCTTCGTCGAGCAGCTTGCGGATTTCGCCGACGCATTTGCGCGGCACGATCACGTCGGGCATCGACGCGGCACCGTCGGGGCGCGTCACCGTGTAACGCGCGAGGCGGTGGCCGTCGGTCGCGGCGGCCTTCAGCACCGGACCCGTCGCATCCTCGGCGACGTGGAAGAAGATGCCGTTCAGATAATAGCGCGTTTCCTCGGTCGAGATGGCGAAGCGCGTCTTGTCGATGATCTGGACGAGTTCGGCGACCGGCAGCTCGAAATTGGTCGGCAGGTCGCCCTCGGCGATCACCGGGAAATCGTCGCGCGGCAGCGTCGGCAGGTTGAAGTTCGAACGGCCGGCCTTGACCTGCATCTTGCCCTCGGCGGCGGCCAGGCTGACCTCGGCGCCCTCGGGCAGCTTGCGGGCGATTTCGAACAGCGTGTGCGCCGACACCGTCGTGGTGCCGGGGGTTTCGACCTTGGCCGCGATCGTCTCGACCACCTGCAGGTCGAGGTCGGTCGCCATCAGTTTCAGCTGCCCCGACCCGTCGGCTTCGATCAGGACGTTCGAGAGAATGGGTATCGTGTTCCGCCGTTCGACCACGGACTGGACGTGGCCGAGGCTCTTGAGCAGCACCGCACGTTCGATCGTCGCTTTCATCTTGTTACATCGTCCCTGTACCGTTCGGGAGAAATCCCTGGAGAGTCCGGCCCGACGGGCCATCGTGCCCCGAATCCCGTGCGCCGAAAATGTCCACCTTCCTTAACGAACGCACCGGCGCGCGCAAGCCATGCTTGCAAAGCATCCACATTCGCGCAAACGAGGCGCAATGCGGCGCTTGGCCCTTCCTTTGCTGATCGCGGCGGCGCTGCCCGTCGCTGCTCTCGCCGCGCCGCGCACCGCGCTCGGCATTTTCGACGGCTGGGGCGCGTTTCGCGAGCCGGCGCAAGGCGCTTCGACGCCGCGCTGCTTTGCGATCGCCGCGCCCTCGGCGACGATCGGGCGGCCGCAGGTCAAACCCTATGCCAGCGTCGGATACTGGCCGAAATCGCGCATCCGCGGCCAATTCTACGTCCGCCTGTCCAGGGAGCGCGCCGCGAACCGCGAACTGCGCCTGACGATCGGCAGCCGCCGCTTCATCCTGACCGGCAACGGCGCGCACGGCTGGGCGAGCGACGCGCGCATGGACGCCGCGATCGTCGCCGCGATGCGCGCGGCACCGAGCATGAGCGTCGAGAGCGGCACCGCGACCGGCGGCGCGATCGCCGACACCTATCGCCTGCGCGGCGCCGCGACCGCGATCGACGCGGCGGCGCTGGGGTGCGCAAAGCTGCGCTAGGCCGATCAGGGCTCGCGCCCCAGCTTCGTCAATTCCTTCGCCAGAAAGTCGAGCACGATCCGCACGCGCGGAACATGGCGGAGCCGTTCGTGGGTGAGCAGCCACAGGCCCGACGTGTCCTCTTTCTTGGGCGGGATGCAGCGGATCAGGTCGGGTTCGCGATCGGCAAGGAAGGCGGGCAGGACGGTGAGCCCCATGCCGGAGCGGACGCCCGCGAGCAGGCCGGTGCCCGTGTCATATTTCATCACCACCGACTCCTCGAGCCGATATTGGCGCAGCCACGCCTGATAGGGTTCCCAGACGCCGCCGCCGCCGCCGATGAAGGGATGCGCGGCGAGTTCGTCGCGCGTGTGCGGAATGCCGTGGCGGTCGGCATAGTCGCGGCTGCAATAGACCGTCCACGGATTGTCGGCGATGCGCCGCCCGACAAGGCCGGCGCCGGTCGGCTGCTTGCTGCTGCGGATCGCGATATCGGCCGCGCCCGCGGCAAGGTCGCGCGTCTCGTCCGACGTGTCGAGATGGATGTGGATGCCGGGGTGTGCGGCGCGCAGGTCGCGCAGGATCGGCGGCAATATGGTCACCGCAAAAATTTCCATCACCGTCAGGCTGACCGTGCCGCCGGCATCGCGCGACCGCGCCCCCGCCGCCTCGCCGAAGCGGTCGGCGGCGTCGCGCACGGCCAGCGCGCTCGCCAGCATCGCCTCGCCCACCGGGGTCAGCGCATAGCCCGCCTGTCGCCGCTCGAAGAGGTTGAGGCCGGTCGCTGCCTCGAGCGCCGCGATGCGCCGCGCGACGGTGGTCTGGCTGACGCGCATCGCCTGCGCGGCGGACAGCGTGCTGCCCGTTTCGGCGACCGCCAGAAAGGCCTTGAGGTCGTTCCAGTCGTACATGGCTTCTTGTGCGCTATATCCTCGCGCGCCTCATTCTGCAATTTTGCAGAATGGCCCGGCAAACTCGTTGCTCCTTCGGGCCCTCGCCGTCGATTATATGCTTCTCCACCGGCTTCCTCCCCTCCTCTTCCAGCCGGCCGATGGAGATACAGATGAAACAGATTCTGACCCTCGCCGCCCTCGCTGCCGTGTCGTTCGGCCAGCCCGCCCTTGCCCAGTCCGCGACGGCGACTTCCACCGTGGCCGTCGAGCACCGCGACCTCGACCTGTCGAGCGAGGCGGGCGCCAAGGCGCTCGACCGTCGCATCTGGCGCGCCGTCGTCGAAGTCTGCGGCACCGCGCCCGACTATGACATCGCCGGCAAGAACGACGTCCGCCAGTGCCGCCGCGACACCAAACGCGTCGCCTCGGCCCAGGCCGACACCGTCATCGCCAGCGCCGTCCGCGGCGAGGCGATCCGGGTCAGTTCGATCCGGTAGGGGCCGGAAGCCGGTCGCAGGCTCCACGCGAAAGCCTCGACGGCCCCCGGCGCAGCGCGGGGTCCGTCGAGGCAGAATGCAGGCGTTGGCGCCCTCGCCTTCCGCGCCCACCCCTCGCCGGGGTCGCAGCTGTCGTGCCTGCAACCGGTCGAAATCCGCCGGGAACAGCATTTACCCCGTCCCGTAGAACCGCGACAGCCGGTCGAGCGCCAGTCCCAGCACCAGCTTGCCCGACCGCGCCGGCCAGCCCATCGCCTTCTCGGCCCCGCCGATCCCCTCGCCCGCACAGATCACGCGCCAGCAAATATCCGCAAGCCCCGGTCCCGCTGCGTCGAGCGCCGCGTGGAAACGCCGGTGCGCGTCGATTCGCGCCAGCGACGCATCGCTCGCTCGCGCACCGCCGCGCCCTTTTGCCGGCGGCGCCACGTCCCAGCGCATCGTCACGCGCGCCGACAGGCCGGCTCGCTCGTAATCGGCGCGCAGCCGCTCGCCGGCGTGCAATTGCGCCGGCGTCACCATGCCGCGCGCGGCGAGCCACGCGATCGGGCTTTCGGCGGTATTGACCGTCACGTGCCGCATCACCTGCGGCCCCGTCTTGCCCGGATCGAGGCGGTCGTCGGGGTGCGGGCGGGTTTCGAGGCGGCGGCTGGCGGTCATGGGCAATCTCCTTCGGCAGGAGTTCGGGCTTGACACTGGATTATTTTGTAGGAAAGAAGAAACCGATTTGGTTATCCGGGATTTGCCATGATCAACAGCATCCGTTCCGTCCGCCGCGCCAAGGGCCTGACGCTCGAAGAAGTCGCGCAGCGCTGCGATCCGCCGACGACCGCGCAGACCATCGGCCGTCTCGAAACCGGCACGCGCACCCTGTCGCTCGGCTGGATGAACCGCATTGCGGCCGCGCTCGGCGTCGACGCCGCCGAACTCGTCCAACTGCCGCAGGACACGCAGCTCACCATCACCGCCCATCTCGGTGCCGAGGGCGCGCAGGCGCCGACGCGCGTCGAACAGGCGCTGACCGCGCGGCCCGGTGAGGATATGGTGGCGGTGCGCGTCACTTCGTCGATCGGCGACTATCGCGCGGGTGACGAAATCTGGTGTCGCCGTATCGAGGGCGACTGGGCGGGCGCGCTCAACCGCGACCTGCTCATCCCTCGTCCCGCCGGCCGCTTCTTCTTCGCGCGGCTGCTCAACGTCGACGGCGAAAAGCTGCACCTGCTCCCGCTCGGCACCGGCCAGCGGCAACAGGTGGTCGGCAACCCGCCCTGGG
>PNJO01000207.1 GCA_013821905.1 Sphingopyxis sp.
GCCGCGGCGGGTCCCGCCCGCGCCCATCGCGGTTTCGGCAAGCGTGTCGGCGAGTTCGCCGAGCAGCGCGTCGTCGATATCGGCGGCGGCGACATTCTCGCGCCCGATCAGTACCAGGACGGGGATCGCGAGCGGGCTGATCCGGTCGAGCCGCCGGTGCAGCATCGTCCCCGCCGCGCGATCGAGCAGGTCGCCCAGCCGCGCGACGTCGGTCAGCCGCTCGCGCGCGTCGGCCCAGGCGGCTTCCAGGAGCAGATGATCGGGCTCATATTTGCGCAGCACGTCGAAGATCAGGTCGGTCGAAAAGGTGACCTGTTTGCCGGTCTTGCGCTTGCCCGGATGCTGGCGCTCGATCAGCCCGCCGATCACCGCGACCTCGCGAAAGGCGCGCTTCAGAAGGTGCGAATTTTCGACCCATTCGACGAATTCGTCCGACAATATCTCGGCGTCGAACAGGGTTTCGGGATGCGTCACCGGTTTCAGCGACCAGATGGCGAGCGCATAGTCGGACGCGACGAAGCCGAGCGGCTGCATCCCCGCGCGCTCCATTCGCTTGGTGACCAGCATTCCGAGCGACTGGTGCGCATTCCACCCCTCGAAGGGATAGGCGACCAGATAATGCACATCCTCGTGCGGAAAACTCTCGACGAGCAGCTCGCCGGGGCGCGGCAGCACCGAGCGTAGCGCCTGCATCTCGAGCCAGAAGCGCACGTCTTCGGGGAAACGCCGCCAGCTCGCGGGATCGGCGAGAAAGCCGCGCACGCGGTCGGCGAGCCGCGTCGTCAGCGCCATGCGCGCGCCGACATAGGAGGGGATGCGGGCGGGGCGCGTCGTCGCGCGGACGAGGATGTCGGTGTCGCGAATGCCCTCGACCTCGAGGCTGAGCCCGGCGAAGGCAAAAGTGTCACCGGGGACGAGCGTGCTCGCGAAATATTCCTCGACGCTGCCGAGCCGCCGACCGTTTTTGAACCGCACGTCGAGTGTCGGCGCATCGACGATGATCCCCGCGTTGAGCCGGTGCTGCGCCGCAAGCCTCGGATGCGCGATGCGCCATCCGCCCTGCCCGTCGGGCGCGAGGCGGCGGAAGCGGTCGTAGCTTTTGAGCGCATAGCCGCCGTCGCGCACGAAGCCGAGCAGGCGGCCGAAGGTCGCGGCGTCGACCCAGCGATAAGGGGCGGCGCTGCGGATCTCGCTGAGCAGCGCCGCTTCCTCGAACGGTGCGGCGCAGGCGAGCCCCATCACATGCTGCGCGAGCACGTCGAGCGCGCCCGGGCGGAAGCGGTCGGCGTCGCGTTCGCCCGCCTCGACGGCGTCGAGCGCGGCCTGCGCCTCCAGATATTCGAAGCGGTTGCCGGGCACGATCAGCGCGCGGCTCGGCTCGTCGAGCCGGTGGTTGGCGCGCCCGATACGCTGGAGCAGCCGCGACGAGCCCTTGGGCGCGCCCATCTGGATCACGCAATCGACGTCGCCCCAGTCGAGCCCCAGATCGAGGCTCGATGTCGCGACGAGCGCGCGCAATCGTCCTTCGGCCATCGCCGCTTCGGCGCGCAGCCTGGCTTCACGATCGAGGCTGCCGTGGTGGATCGCGATGGGGAGCGACAGGTCGTTGACCTTCCACAGCTCCTGAAAGATCAGCTCGGCGAGCCCGCGCGTGTTGCAGAAGATGATCGTGGTGCGGTTCTTCGCGACCTCGGCCATCACCTGATGTACCGCATAGCGGCCCGAATGGCCCGCCCAGGGCACGGCGCCCTCGGGCAGCAATATCTCGATATCGGGCTCGGCGCCCGGCTCGCCCTCGACCAGCGTCACCGCGTCCGCATCGCCATCGGGGGCGAGCCAGCCGGCATATTGTACCGGATCGGCGATCGTCGCCGACAGGCCGACGCGGCGGAGCCCGGGGGCGATCGTCTGCAGCCGCGCGAGCGCCAGACTCAAGAGGTCCCCGCGCTTGCCCGGCGCAAAGGCGTGGATTTCGTCGATCACCACTGTCTTCAGATCGGCGAACATGGTGAAGCTGTCGGGGTAGGAGAGCAGAAGCGACAGCGATTCGGGCGTCGTCAGCAGGATGTTGGGCGGGCGGCTGCGCTGGCGTGCTTTCTTGTCCGACGATGTATCGCCGCTGCGGCTTTCGACGCTGATGGCAAGGTCCATGTCGGCGATCGGGCCGAGCAGGTTGCGCTCGACGTCGGCGGCCAATGCCTTGAGCGGCGAGACATAGAGCGTGTGCAGCCGGTTCGACGGATGTCCGGCCAGATCGACGAGTGTCGGCAGGAACCCCGACAAGGTCTTGCCCGCGCCCGTCGCCGCGACGAGCAATGCATGGTCCCTGCGCTGCCCCGCCGCGAGCATATCGGCCTGATGCCGCCGAAGCCGCCAGCCGCGCGCGGCGAACCAGTCGGCGAAGGGGGCGGGGAGCGGCATGGACGAGATGTGGCGCGTCGGGCGGATGCGGGCAAGCCCTTCGCCTGGGGGGGGGAGCGGCCGGAAGTTGCCGATAGCGTCCGTTGGCGATCCCCGGCGAAAGCCGGGGCCCATGAAGGGAAGGCCGTGCCCGCCATCTGGGCCCCGGCTTTCGCCGGGGATCGCGGAAGGACAGCTACCGGCCGCAAATTCACCTATCGAACATCGTCACCCTGAACTTGTTTCAGGGTCCATGGTCTGCCGTTCCCTTCAGCGCAGCGCCCAACGAGAGTTCAGGCCATGGATGCTGAAACAAGTTCAGCATGACAAAATTGTAGGGCAGCTCCCCACCCCATGGCCACCATCCGCTAGGCGTGCCCTGCCATCGCTTCCAGCAACCCCCGCCAATGTTCGCCCAGCCGTCGCTGGAACAGCATCAGCTCGAACCCGTGGCGCGCGGCATGTTTCTGCGGGATTGTATCCCACCCGCGATGCTCGACCGTCACGCGCGTTTCGCTGCCCACCGCCTCGAAACGCACATTGACCTCAGTGGCCTGATCGGGCTTGAAGCTCGGCAGCCGCCAGCCGAACGCCAGCCGCTCGCCGGGCAGCCAATGGCGCACCGGTCCGATTTCCCACTCGCTACCGTCGTCGAAGCGCGTGACGAGCCGCCCGTCCGGTCCCGCGGGGTCGAAGCGCAGCAGTCCGTCGCCCTTTCGCGAGAGCGGGAACAGCGGGTGGCTCTTCCACCATGTCCCGATGTCGCGCGTGAAGGCGGTGAACGCGGCTTGCGGCGTCGCCGCGACGCGCAGCGCAACGATCACCGCCGCGCCGCTCATCGGCCGGTTCCGGCGTCGCGCTCGACATGGCGCTTCAACGCCGCGAGCTGGTGCGTCCACAGCGCCTCGGTTTCGGCGAGCCATTGCCGAAGCGCGTCGGTCGCCCCGTCTTTCAGCGAATAGATGCGCACGCGCGCATCGAAGTCGGGGTGCCCGTCCTCGACCAGCCCGCCTTCCTTCAGCGCGCGCAGGTGCCGGCTCATCGCGGGCGGCGCGAGCCCGAGTTCGCCCGCCAGCTCGCCTGCGCTGCGCGGTCGTTCGCCGAGCAGCTCGATCGCGCGCCGCCGGACCGGATCGGCGAGCGCGGCGAGCGTGCGGTCGACCGCGGCGCTCAATCGTCGAGCCGCGTCTTGGTCGTGAATCCGCCCTCGGCGTCCCAATCGTCCGACGTCTTTTCCGCGACCGTCACGCCAAAGGTCCAGATATGTCCCTCGGGATCCCGGGCGCGATAGGTGCGGTCGCCGTAGAATTGGGTTTCGGGCGCCGCGATGATGTCGGCGCCCGCGCTGCGCGCCGTCTCGCAATGCGCGTCGATATCCTCGCCTTGGCCCAGCTGGACATGCACCGTTTGCGTATTCTTTCCGCCGAGGTTCGCGGGGCTGCGGTGATCGTCGGACCATTCATTGCCGACCATGATCGTCGAATGGCCATATTCCATCTCGCTGTGCGCGAGATTGCCGTCGGCATCGAGCAGCACGAAAGTCGGTTCGAACCCGAAGGCGTCCTCCAGCCAGCGGAACGCCGCCTTCGCATCCTTGTAGCAGACGGCGCTCGAAAGCCCCTTCGATCGCGGGTGGTCGGCCATGTCTCGTCTCCCGATTCGCCAATTGATTTCTAATATATATAATATTTCCACAATAATGAAAATACATGCTTCGGGCGGCGATTATGCTAGGCGAAGATGATGACCGACGATCTCAGCCAGCATATCGACGAGGCGATGACGCTGGCAGCCGCGCATCTCGGCCAGGGGCGCGTCGCCGACTATATTCCCGCGCTCGCCAAGGTCGATCCGAACAAGCTCGGCTTTGCGCTCGCGCTGCCCGACGGGACCGTCCACGCGTCGGGCGATGCCGACGAGCCCTTTTCGATCCAGTCGGTGTCGAAGGTCTTCACGCTGGCGCTCGCGCTCCGCCGCGTCGGCAGTTCGCTGTGGGACAGCGTCGGGCGCGAGCCCTCGGGCTCGGCGTTCAATTCGATCGTCCAGCTCGAAAGCGAGCGGGGCATCCCGCGCAATCCGCTGATCAACGCGGGCGCGATCGCGACGACCGACCGGCTGATCGACGGGCGCAGCGGCGACGCGACCGTCGACGAGATCGTCGATTTCATGCGCGCCCGCGCCGGCGACGCCAGCGTCGGGATCGACTTCGACGTCGCCTTTTCCGAATCGGAAACGGGCGCGCGCAACCGCAGCCTCGCGCATTTCATGGACGCCTTCGGCAATCTGACGCACCCGGTCGAAACCGTCGTCGGCGTCTATTTCCGCCAGTGCGCGATCGCCATGACGTGCCGCCAGCTTGCGCGCGCCGGCCTGTTCCTCGCGATGGAAGGCTGCGATCCGCTGACCGGCGAGCAGCTGATCGAGCGGCACCGCGCGCGGCGCATCAACGCGATCATGATGCTGTGCGGCCATTACGACAATTCGGGCGAATTCGCCTTTCGCGTCGGCCTGCCGGGCAAAAGCGGCGTCGGCGGCGGCATCCTCTGCAT
>PNJO01000208.1 GCA_013821905.1 Sphingopyxis sp.
CGCGCGGCAGTTCGATCATCGTGCCGACGAGATAGGAAATCTGGCGTCCCTTTTCGGCGAACACCGCCTTGGCCGCCGTGTCGACGACCGCCTTCATCAGGTCGAATTCGCGGCGCGTCGCCACCAAGGGGATCATCACCTCGGGGATCGGTGCGGCGCCGGTTTCGGCGGCGACGTCGCACGCCGCCTCGAAGATCGCGCGCGCCTGCATCTCGTATATTTCGGGATAGGTGACGCCGAGGCGGCAACCGCGATGGCCGAGCATCGGGTTGAACTCGTGCAGTTCGTTGGCGCGCGCCTTCAGCGCCTCGATCCCCACACCCGCCGCCGCGGCGACGTCGGCGAAATCCTCCTCGCGCGTCGGCAGGAATTCGTGGAGCGGCGGGTCGAGCAGGCGGATGGTGACCGGCAGCCCCGCCATCACCTGGAAGATCGCGGCAAAGTCGCCGCGCTGCTCGGGCAGCAGCTTGGCGAGCGCCGCGCGGCGCCCGTCCTCGCTGTCGGCGAGGATCATCTCGCGCACCGCGGTGATCCGCGCGGCGTCGAAGAACATATGCTCGGTGCGGCAAAGACCGATGCCCTCGGCCCCGAAGTCGCGCGCGACCTGCGCATCCTGCGGGGTTTCGGCGTTGGTGCGCACCTTCATTCGGCGCACCTTGTCGGCCCAGCCCATGAGCGTGCCGAAATCTCCGACCAGTTCGGGCAAAAGCGTCGGAACTTCGCCCGCCATCACCTCGCCGGTCGAACCGTCGAGGGTCAGGATATCGCCCTCGCGCAGCTCGCGACCGCCGACGCGCAGCACGCGGGCGTTGCCGTCGATGCTGAGCCCGCCCGCGCCCGAGACGCAGGGGCGCCCCATGCCGCGCGCGACCACCGCGGCGTGGCTGGTCATCCCGCCGCGCGCGGTCAGGATGCCCTTGGCGGCGTGCATACCGTGGATGTCCTCGGGCGAGGTCTCGACGCGGACGAGGATTACCGCCTCGCCCATGCCGGCGGCTTTTTCGGCGCTGTCGGCGTCGAACATGATCTTGCCCGACGCGGCGCCGGGGCTAGCGGGCAGCCCCTTGGTCAGCACGTCGCGCGGCGCCTTGGGATCGAGCGTCGGATGGAGCAGCTGGTCGAGCGCGCCGGGATCGACACGGCCCACGGCTTCCTCTTCGGAGATCAGCCCTTCGGCCGCCATTTCGACCGCGATGCGGAGCGCCGCCTTGGCGGTGCGCTTGCCCGAGCGCGTCTGAAGCATCCAGAGCGTCCCGCGTTCGACGGTGAACTCGATGTCCTGCATGTCGCGATAATGGGTTTCGAGCGTGTCGAAGACCCGGCCGAGCTCGGCGAAGGTTTCGGGCATCGCCTCTTCCATCGACAGCGGCTTGGCGCCCGCCTTCTCGCGAGCGATCTTCGTCAGATATTGCGGGGTGCGGATGCCCGCGACGACGTCCTCGCCCTGCGCGTTGATGAGCCATTCGCCGTACCACGCGCGCTCGCCCGTCGCGGGGTCGCGCGTGAAAGCGACGCCGGTCGCCGAGGTGTCGCCCATATTCCCGAACACCATCGCCTGCACATTGACCGCGGTGCCCCATTCGCCGGGGATCGAGTTCAGCCGACGATAGACTTTCGCGCGGTCGCTTTCCCAGCTCGCGAACACGGCGCCGACAGCGCCCCACAGCTGGTCCTTCGGCTCCTGCGGGAACGGCGCGCCGGTCTCGCGCTCGACGATCGCCTGATATTCCTTGACCAGCGCCTGCCAGTCCTCGGCGGCCATTTCGGTGTCGAGGTAGAAGCCGCGGTCTTCCTTGGCGATTTCCAGTGCTTCCTCGAACTCGGCATGGTCGAGGCCCATGACGACGTCGGCATACATCTGGACAAAGCGGCGATAGCTGTCCCACGCGAAACGCGCATCGCCCGAGGCCTGCGCGAGGCCGACGACGGTTGCGTCGTTGAGCCCGAGGTTGAGGACGGTGTCCATCATCCCCGGCATCGACACGCGCGCGCCCGAGCGGACCGAGACGAGCAGCGGGTCGGTGGCGTCGCCGAATGTCTTGCCGGTGATGCCCTCGATATGCGCGATACCCGCGGCGACTTCTGCGGCGAGACCCACCGGGAACTGCTCGCCATTGGCATAATATTGGGTGCAGACGTCGGTGGTGATCGTAAAGCCGGGGGGCACCGGCAGGCCGATCGAGGCCATTTCGGCAAGGTTCGACCCCTTGCCGCCCAGCAATTCCTTCGAGCGTTCGCGCGTGGTCGCGTCACCGCCGAACAAATGCACCATCGTCGTCATGTCTTACTCCTGCTGCCCCGGGGAGGAGGTTGCGGCTGGATACGTATGCGAAACCTCGCGGTCGATTCGGTTTTGCTTCGTTGGTTCAAAGGGGCCGTAGGGTCAGCCCTCGATCTTCGAGAAATCGGCGACGCCATGCACCGCGCCGGTGAAGCGCGCGAGCAGGCCGAGGCGATAGGCGCGGACCGCTTCGTCGGGGTCGTTGACCATCACGCCGTCGAAAAAGGCGTCGATCGGCGCGCGGAGCGACGCGAGCGCCGCCATCGCGTCGGTGAAGCGTTCGTCGGCGACCGCGGCGGACGCTGCGGGCTCGGCGGCGTCGAGCGCGGCGAGCAGGGCCGCGTCGGCGTCGGTCGGCGGCGTCGTGGCGGCGGCGCCGCTCACCTCACCCGCCTGCTTCAGGATATTGGCCGCGCGCTTGTAGCCCGCGAGCAGGTTGGTGCCGTCCTCGGTCGCCATGAACGCCTGCAGCGCCTTCACGCGGGCGAGCAGCCGGACGAGATCGTCCTCCCCGCCGAGCGCGAACACCGCGTCGATCAGGTCGTGACGGACGCCGGCTTCGCGTTGCTGGACCTTGAGGCGGTCGGCGAAGAAGTCGAGGAGTTCGTAAGCGAAACTTGCATGTGCTTCGTTCATGGGCGCAAGCTTGTGGCTCTTGGGAGACAAATCTCCGTATTCCTTCACGCCCGACAGCCAAAGATTACTATAGAAATTATCGCAGGCTGCGTTCGCTTGGTCCGCAATCGCAAGCAAATTCAACCTTAGCCCATTTGTCAAAATCAAGGACACTACGCCAAGGGCTGCTCGACGAAGAGCAAAAGGATCCTTCGATCCCGTGGGGCGCTCCCTTGCGGCAAAAAAAGCAAACAGGACGTCCAGCTTATCCGCCAACGCCAAGGCCACTGTCACCGGCGCGGTCGGCACGTCGTCGCCCTGCCCGACCGGCTTGTAATGGTCGCGGATCGCGTCGGCCACAGCATCGGGCAGGCCTTCGGCGCGGGCGTAATAGCCGCCCATCAGGCCCTGCAATTCGGGGAATTCGCCGACCATTTCGGTGACGAGATCGGCCTTCGCGAGTCGGGCGGCGAGTTCGGCCTGGTCGGCCAACTCCGTGCTCCCCGGCGAAAGCCGGGGTCCAGTTGCGCCGTCGCCATGGGCCCCGGCTTTCGCCGGGGAGCACGACGTAACGATCCCCTCTTCCACCAGCCACCGCGCCAGCTTCGCCACGCGCTCGACCTTGTCCGCGACCGTCCCCAACTTCTCATGAAAGGTGATGTTCGCGAGCTTCTCCGCATGCTGCGCGAGCGTCTTCTTCTGGTCCTGTTCCCAGAAGAAGCGCGCATCCGACAGGCGCGCCGCGAGCACCTTGCGATTGCCGGCGACGATCTCGGCCCCGCCGTCCTTTGCGTCGATGTTCGCGGTGCAGACGAAGCCGTTGGCGAGCTTGCCGTCCGCCCCGTTCACGACGAAATACTTCTGGTTCACGCGCGCGGTGAGCTGGATGACCTCGGGCGGCACCTCCAGAAACGCTTCGTCGAAGCGGCCGAGCAAAGGCACCGGCCATTCGGTCAGCCCGGCATTCTCGATCACCAGCCCCTCGTCCTCGACCAATGTCAGCTCGGCGTCGGACGCGGCCTTCGCGGCGCCGTCGCGGATGATCGCCTGCCGTTCCTCATGATCGACGATGACGTGGCACGCACGCAGCTTTTCGGCATAGTCGGCCGCCGAGCCGATCGTGATCTCGCCGGGGCAGTGAAAGCGATGGCCGCGCGTCGCGAAGCCGCTGGCGATGCCGCCGATTTCGCACGGCACCAGTTCCTCGCCGAAGATCGCGACGATCCCCGACAGCGGCCGCACCCAGCGCAGGCTTTCGCTGCTCGCGCTGTCCTTGCCCCAGCGCATCGACTTGGGCCACCCAAAGCCGCGGACGATCGCGGGGATCGCCTCGGCCAGCACCTCGGCGGTCGCGCGGCCGGGCTTGTCGATCACGGCGAACCAGACGCCGTCGCGATCCTCGAGCTGGTCTTGGCGAAGGCCGGTCTTGCGCAGGAAGCCTTCGAGCGCCTGCGGCGGCGCGCTGCTGCGCGGACCTTTGAGTTCCTCGCTGACCGCGGCGGTCGCTTCAGGCAAGTCGCGCGCGATGAGCGCCAGACGCCGCGGCGTCGACCAGACGGTCAGCTCGCCCGTTTCGAGGCCCGCGGCGCTCAGCTGCGCGCGGAACAGTTTTTCGAGTTCGGCGCGCGCGCCGGCCTGCATCCGCGCCGGGATTTCCTCGCTGCGCAGTTCGAGAAGAAAGTCGGTCACAGCGTCCACCCCGGATATTTTGCGGACCAGTTGTCGGACTGGCTGTCGATCCACGCCTTGCAGCTGCCCTTCGCGAGGTCGCGGACGCGGGCCATATAATTGGCGCGTTCCTGCACGCTGATCACGCCGCGCGCCTGGAGCAGGTTGAACAGATGGCTCGCCTCGATCGCCTGGTCATAGGCGGCGAGCGGTACCCCCGCCTCGATCGCGCGCTGGCACTCGGCCTCGGCGGCCTTGAAGCCCGCGAACAATGTGTCGGTGTCGGCGACCTCGAAATTCCACTTCGAGAACTGGCGTTCATTCTCAAGAAACACGTCGCCATAGCTCACCGCCG
>PNJO01000209.1 GCA_013821905.1 Sphingopyxis sp.
GATCCGTTCGAGCCCGAACATACCGCCATCGCCGCGGCGAAAATGGGGCTCAGCCACATCGTCATCACCTCGGTCGACCGCGACGACCTGCCCGACGGCGGCGCAAGCCAGTTCGTCAAGGTCATCAATGCGCTGCGCCGCGAAACGCCGCAGACCACGATCGAGATCCTGACCCCCGATTTCCGCAACAAGCCCGAAAGCGCGGTCGCGGCGATCGTCGATGCGCGGCCAGACGTCTATAATCACAATCTGGAGACCGTCCCGCGGCTCTATCCGACGATCCGCCCGGGCGCGCGCTACTATGCATCGCTGCGCCTGCTCGAAAGCGTCAAGCGTCGCGATCCGTCGATCTTCACCAAGTCGGGCATCATGCTCGGGCTGGGGGAGGAACGGATGGAAGTTCATCAGGTGATGGACGACATGCGCAGCGCCGACATCGACTTCATGACGATGGGCCAGTATCTCCAGCCGACGCCGAAACATGCGAAAGTCGCCGAATTCGTGACGCCCAAGGCGTTCGATGCCTATGCGCAGATCGCGCGCGCGAAGGGTTTCCTGCAGGTTGCCTCGTCGCCGCTGACGCGTTCGAGCTATCATGCCGGCGACGATTTCGAGCGGATGCGCACCGCGCGCGAAGCGCAGCTCGCGCGCGTCAAGGCGGACTGACCGGCCTTTGCCGAGGCATCACGAGACGCGCGAGTTGCCGTACAGCGCCGAGCAGATGTTCGCGCTGGTTGCGGATATCGCGCGTTATCCCGAATTCCTGCCGTGGGTCGTCGCGCTGCGCATCCGCAGTGACAGCGAGCATGAGGCGGTGGCCGACATGATCGTGGGCTTCAAGGGGCTGCGCGAAAGCTTTTCGTGCCGCGTCCACAAACAGCGGCCGCGCGAGGTGATCGTCAGCTATATCGACGGCCCGATGAAGCATCTCGGCAACGAATGGCATTTCTCGCCGCTCGATACGGGCGGATGCCGGGTCGATTTCATGGTCGATTTTTCGTTCCGCAACCGCGTCTTCGAAACGCTGGCGGGGCAGATGTTCGACAAGGCGCTCCGCAAGATGATCGCCGCGTTCGAGACGCGCGCCGCCGAGCTTTACGGCGCGGGAAGCGCGATATCCTCGGACGGTCGCAGCGAGTCCCGGTCGGGCTGAAACAGGTCGAGCGCGAACAGCGTTGCCGCATGGCGGATCGATGCGCGGTCGGTCGATTCGAACTGGACGCGCTGGGTGAAATAATCGTCGGGGTCCTGCCCGCGCAGCGCGCGTGCGAAAACCACCTGGCCGACCGGCTTCTTCTCCGAACCTCCGCCCGGGCCCGCGATCCCCGTGATCGCGACCGCCACGTCTGCATCGCTGTTTGCCAGCGCGCCGGCCGCCATCGCCCAGGCGGTTGCCAGCGAAACTTCGCCGAAGGTTTCGAGGATTTCGCTGCTGACATCGAGCTGCGCCTGCTTCGCGTGACCCGAATAGGTGACGAAGCCCGCCGAAAAAACGTCCGAACTGCCCGCGATATCGGTCAGCGCCGCCGCAACCATGCCGCCGGTGCAGCTTTCGGCGACCGCGATCTTGCGCCCGGCGGCGCGGTTGTTGGCAAGCACGATCGTGGCAAGATCGTCGCGCTCGGAAAGGCGCGCTTCTGCGTCGAAAACCACTCTCAATTCTCCGGAAGTTCCAAGGTCGCTACGGCCTGGGCGGCGATCCCCTCGCGGCGGCCGGTGAAGCCCAGCCGCTCGGTCGTTGTCGCCTTCACACTAACGCGGTCGAGGGGAATCGCAAGGATTTCGGCGATTCTCGCGCGAATGGCGGGGCGATGCGGGCCGATTTTCGGCGCCTCGGCGATGATCGTCAGATCGACATGGCCGATGCGCCCGCCGCGCGCGCCGACACGCTCGCCGGCAAAGGACAGGAAACGGTGCGAGGCCGCGCCGCGCCATTGCGGGTCGCTCGGCGGAAAATGATCGCCGATATCGCCGTCCGCCAGCGCACCAAGGATGGCGTCAGTGATTGCGTGAAGCGCGACGTCGGCATCGCTATGGCCTTCAAGTCCATGACTATGCGGGATTTCTACCCCCCCGATCCACAGCTGCTTGTCCGCGACAAGGCGGTGGACGTCATATCCCATGCCGACGGCGGTTCGCATCATCGTCCGGATCCCCAGCAGCCCTTCGAGGATCGCCATATCCTCGGCATATGTCAGTTTGTGGAGCCGCGCATCGCCCGACACAGCGATAACCGGAATGCCGAGCCGCCGGACAAGTTGCGCATCGTCGGTCGCAGCGGCCTCGACGGCAGCGGCGTGGGCGCGTCGGAGCGTGCCCAGGCGGAACGCCTGCGGCGTCTGGACACGCGCGAGGGCGCTGCGGTCGACGACCTCTCCGGCTTCGCCATGAACCTGCTCGACCAGCGTGTCGGGAACCGGCAAGGTCGGAATAGCGGCCTCGGCAGTTTCGAGCGCCGCGAGCAGGCGATCGATCACATCGGCGCCCAATCCGGGACGCGCGGCGTCGTGGACAAGCACCAGCGCCTCGTCGTCCCACTCGGATAGCGCGTGCAGCGCATTGGCAACCGATTGCTGGCGCTCGGCGCCGGGATCGGCGGGAATCCAGCGATCTCCGATAGCGCCCATCGACGTCACAACGTCACCATTTGCCACCAGGATGCCGCGGGAAATCGCCGGATGGGCCTCGAATGCATCGAGGCTCCAGCGCAGTACAGGCTTGCCGCCGAGTAATTCAAGCTGTTTGGGCTGGACGAAGCCGGCACGCGTTCCCGTTCCCCCGGCAAGCAGGATCGCGGCGACGCGCGGAACGGGAGAGGGCGGGGACTCGGTCATCAGCCGCGCCGGTTAGCGCAGCCGCGCCTTGCGGGAAAGCGGCTTAGCGTGTAGGGGCTGCTCAAATTTTAGGCAATTTTGACGAAAGCTCCCCGCCATGGCGCCGCTGCGGCCCATCCAGATCGGCAACATCACCATCGCGGATCCCGTGATCCTCGCGCCGATGACGGGCGTCACCGATCTGCCGTTCCGCAAGCTCGTGCGTTACTATGGCTCGGGGCTCAATGTCACCGAGATGATCGCGAGCCAGGCGGCGATCCGCGAGACACGCCAGTCGATCCAGAAGGCGGCGTGGGATCCGGTCGAGGAGCCGGTGTCGATGCAGCTTGTCGGCTGCACTCCATATGAAATGGGCGAGGCGGCGAAGCTCAACGAGGATCGCGGCGCGTCGATCATCGACATCAACATGGGCTGTCCGGTCCGCAAGGTCACCAATGGCGAGGCCGGTTCGGCGCTGATGCGCGACCTGAAGCTCGCCGCGGCGCTGATCGAAGCCTGTGTCAAGGCGGTGAGTGTGCCGGTGACGGTCAAGATGCGCATGGGCTGGGACCATGACAGCCTCAACGCACCCGAACTCGCGCATATCGCCGAGGACCTCGGCGCGAAGCTGGTCACCGTCCACGGTCGCACCCGCAACCAGATGTACCGCGGCACTGCCGACTGGGCCTTCGTGCGCTCGGTCAAGGATGCCGTGTCGATCCCCGTCATCGTCAACGGCGACATCTGCTCGGCCGATGACGCCAAGACCGCGCTTGCGCAGAGCGGTGCCGACGGCGTGATGATCGGCCGTGGCGCTTATGGCCGACCGTGGCTGCTCGGACAGGTGATGGCGGCGCTGCGCGGCGAGGCCGAGCGTCCCGAGCCCGGCATCGACGAACAATATGACGTCATTACATCGCATTATCGCGCGATGATCGACCATTATGGCGAGATGACCGGCGTCAATATGGCGCGCAAACATCTCGGCTGGTACGTCAAGGGGCTGCACGGTTCGGCCGAGTTCCGCAACAAGGTCAACCAGATCCCCGACAGCAAGGGCGTGCTCGACGCGCTCGAGGCCTTTTACGGACCGCATCTGACCCGGGCCGCTGCGTGACCGCGCTGACGTCGAGCATTCCGGCGTTCGACCATGACGAGTTGATCCAGTCGCATCCCGTCGCCACCCTGCTGATCGACCGTGGCGGGGTGGTGTTGTTCGTCAATGCCGCCGCCGAGCAGCTGTGCAACGTCGGACGTTCGGCGATGGTCGGGCGCGTCATCTATGACGTCATCCGCATGGATCGCAGCTATCGACAGCGCATGAGCGACGCCGCGACGTCGGCGCTGTTCGCGCATCGCGCGGAAATATCGGTCGGCGGGCGCAAATCGATCTTTGTGGACATGCAGATGGTCCCCTATGGCCATAACGGCCACCGCATTCTCGCGCTCGTCCCGTCGCAGAGCGATGCCGAACTGATGGGCGGCGCGATCGGTCGTTCGGGGCGCGCGGCGGGTGCCGCGGCGTCGATGCTCGCACACGAGATCAAGAACCCTCTAGCCGGGATCAAGGGCGCGGCGCAGTTGCTCGCGCGCAAGACCGATCCTGGCGGCGAGCGCTTCACGACGCTGATCTGCGCCGAGGTCGATCGCATCACGACCCTGATCGACCAGATGGAGCATTTTTCACGCGGCCAGCCGATCGCCTGTTCGCCGATCAACCTTTATCAGCCGATCCACCAAGCGATGGAGGCGGTGCGCGCGCGCCAGCTTCCCGATATCCGCTTCGGCGAGGATTTCGACCCCTCGCTGCCGATGGTCGTCGCGAACCATGACGCCATGGTGCAGATATTGCTCAACCTCGTCACCAATGCGTGCGAGGCGCTGGGCGGGCGTCACGACGGCGTCGTCCGGCTCGCGACCGCCTATCGCCACGGTCTGTCGATCGACAATGGCGACGGGCGCGGCCGTGTCGCGCTGCCGATCGAGGTCAGCGTCAGCGACAATGGCCCGGGCGTTCCCGCCGACATCCGCGGTGATCTGTTCGATCCCTTCGTGACGACGAAGCGCGAGGGAAGGG
>PNJO01000210.1 GCA_013821905.1 Sphingopyxis sp.
TCGCATGGCGGGGGGCATTCACCTCGCCGGCGGCAACATCATCGACGCGCGCATTCACACGACGCGCGACGGGCTCGCGCTCGACAATTTCCTCGTCCAGGACCCGCTCGGCCGGCCCTTCGCCGAGTCGGGGCAGATCGCCCGCCTGACCCGCGCGATCGAGGATGCGCTCGCCAACCGGCAGAAACTGCTCCCGAAACTCGAAGCGCGCGCCTTGCCACGCACGCGCGCCGAGGCTTTCCGCATCGCGCCCAATGTCTTCATCGACAACAAGGCGTCGAACCGGTTCACCGTGATCGAGGTCAATGCGCAGGACCGCCCGGCGCTCCTCAACCAGCTCGCCTACGCGCTCTTCCAGTCGAAGGTCACGGTGCACTCGGCGCATGTCGCCACCTATGGCGAGCGCGCGGTCGATACATTTTACGTGACCGACCTGATCGGCGACAAGATCGACAGCGCGGCGCGGGTGAAGAGCCTCGAGAAACGCCTGCTCGAAGCCGCGGCGAGCCGCAGCGAGGAAGCGGTGGCGGCCTAGAAGTCGAACCCCTGCTGGATCGGGGCGACCGGAACGCCTTCGAGCTTGAGCATCAGCGCCTTGGACAATGAACCGCCCGGCGCCGAAAATCCCCCGATCTGTCCCCCGGCCGCGAGGACCCGGTGGCAGGGGACGATCAGCGGGACGGGATTGGCCGCCATCGCCTGCCCGACCGCGCGCGCCTGTTCGGGGCCGGCGCCAAGCGCGTGCGCGATGGCACCATAGCTGGTCGTCTCGCCCCAGCCGAGGTTGCGGATGAACGCATAGACTTGCGCGAAGAAGGGGGGCTGCCGGCCCAGATCGACCGGTGCCGCGAAAAATTCGACGCGCTCGCCCTCGAAATAGCGGATTGCGGCGTCGACGACGGCCTGCAGCTCGGCGGGCGGCTCGGCCCGCGTCGCGTCCGGCAGGCGGCGCAGGATGGATTGCTCGGTCTCGGCGGCGCTCGGCGCGGGGAGGCGCAGGCTCGTGATTTCGGCACCGGCCCAGCCGATTGCCGCCACCCCGGCTGCGGTTTCGAAAAGCCGATACCGGTTGTGACGCGTCATGCCCTGTCCTCCACCTTCGATGCGGATATGGGGGCGAATCCGGTCAAGATCATCTCAGCCGCTTGCCGGCCCCGTCATCGCCGCTGCCGCGGCGAGCAGCCCGTCGTTGAAGCGCTGCGACAGCGCAGCGTCGGGGATCGCGTTGAACGCATGGATCGCGCCGGCATAGCTGTGCAGATCGACCGGCACGCCCGCCGCGACGAGGCGCCGCGCATAATCGAGATTCTCGTCGAAAAAGAGGTCGAGGCTGCCGGTCGCGATATAGGCCGGGGGCAGGTTCGAAAGATCGTCTGCCAGGCTGGGAGAAAACCAGCCGCGCCGTTCGTCGTCGGCCCGGTAATCGCCCTGCAGCGCGGTCCAGCCGAAGCGATTGGCGGCGCGCGTCCAGATGAATTCGCCGGTCGTCGGATTGGCATAGGGACAGGCCTCGCCACCCGTCCGGTGGTCGAGCATCGGATAGGTCAGGAGCTGGCCCGCGATCGCCGGACCGCCGAGGTCGCGCGCCATGATCGCCAGCGCAGCGGCCAGCCCGCCGCCCGCACTTTCGCCCGCGACGACGATTCGGCGCGCGTCGAAGCCGATGGTTTCGGCCTGCCCCGCGAGCCATGCGAGCGCCGAGTGGCAATCCTGCTGCGGCGCGGGGAACGGATGTTCGGGGGCCAGGCGATATTCGACCGAGACCACGGGTACGCCGGCCGTGGCCGCCAGCATCGCCGGACCCGCCTGCATCAGCCTGACCGACCCCATCACCATCCCGCCGCCATGGATATGCAGGATCGCCCCGGCGTCGGCGCGGATCGTTTCGGGACGGAAGAGACAGACCGGGATGTCGGGCCCGCCGTGGACGGACGGCACGCTCAGCGCTTCGGGCACGATCACCGGCGGCGGCAGGATCGCATAGGTTTCGGCCGCCTTGGCACGAATGTCGGCAATCGGTGCCGAATCGAGCTCGACGCGTGGAAACAGGTCGATGAGCGGCGCGATCTCGCGATCGACCAGGTGGCGGGTGTCCATGGCGAATTGCTCCCCGGAATCTGCAGCCTGAACAAATTGCACGAAATCCGCATCATGCTCCAGTCGGCATCTCGAAAAGCGGCTGGAGGCGGGCGACAAGTGACATTCGGCGTCTCAAAACTTTGTCATTCCCGCGAAAGCGGGCACCCGGAGCGCGCATCGGCTGACCCCACACTGGGTTACCGCTTTCGCGGGAATGACAACCATTGGGAAACGCCCGCTCTTCACCTCCGAACAGCCTTTCCCGTGCGGGCTGAATTTCGTCCGCTTATCCGCGCAGCATCGCTCCGACCTTTGCCGCCGCGGCGACCACCTTGTCGGCGATCGCCTTCAGCTCGGCATCGGTGAAGCTCTTCTCGACCGGCTGCAGCTCGATCTCGACCGCGAGGCTGACCTGCCCCTCGGGCACGCCCTGGCCCGCGAAGCGGTCGAACAGGCGTGCGTCGACAATCGCTGCCTTGTCGGCACCCTTCACCGCGCGGACGAGATCGCCCGCTGCCAGACTCTCGGGCGCGAGGAAGGCGAAGTCGCGGCGCACCGATTGCAGCGCCGGCGGCGTGAAGGCTACGCGCGCCGGGCCGCTCGCGCGCTTGCCCGGGATCGCATCGAGGAAGATCTGCACCGCCATCACCGGCCCACCGACGTCGAACTGCTTCGCCAGCGACGGGTGGAGCGCGCCGAATTCGGCGAGCACCGCCTTGGGGCCGAGGCGCAGCGTCGCCGACTGGCCGGGATGCCAGATCGTGCCTTCGCTCGCGGCCTCCATCACCTGCAGGCGGTCGGCGGGCGCGCCCGCGGCCTCGAGCAGCGCAAGCGCGGCCGCCTTGGCGTCGAAGGCGTCGAACGGCGCGGCCTTGCCGGCCTGCCAGCCGCGCGCGCGGCGGTCGCCCGCCATCAGGATGGCGAGCGTCGGATGCTCGGCGTCGGCGAGGTAGCGGCGGCCGATCTCGAACAGGCGGATGCTGTCGGCGCCGCGATTCTGGTTGCGCGCCGCGGCGGCGAGCAGGCCGGGCAGCAGCGACGGCCGCATGACCTTCAGATCCTCGCTGATCGGGTTGGCGAGCAACCAGGGACCGCCGCCGAACGGTGCGGCTTCGCTCTCGCCGATGAAGGACCAGGTCACCGCTTCGTGGAAACCCGCCGCGGCTGCGGCGCGGCGCAGGCGGCGTTCGAGCAGCTGCTCGGCGGTCGCGGTCGGCTTGGCGACCCCATCGGTCCGCGGTAGCGGCGCCGATGCGATCGCGTCGAAGCCGTTGATGCGCGTGACCTCCTCGACGATGTCGGGGGCCGCATCGACGTCGCGGCGCCAGCTTGGCACCGCGATGCGCCACGGGCTGCCCTCGGTCACGCCGAAGCCCAGCGATTCGAGGATCGCGCGCTGCTCCGCGGGGGCGATCGCGATGCCGCCCAATGTCGCCGACAGCGCGGGATCATAATCGACCGTCTTCGCCTCGGCGGGCGGGGTGCCCGCGCGCGTCATCGTCGACGGCGTGCCGCCGCAGATGTCGAGAATCAGCTGCGTCACGATCGCGGTCGCATCGTCGAGAAAGGCGGGATCGACCCCGCGTTCGAAGCGCGCGCGCGCGTCGCTGGTCAGCGCCAGCGCCTGCCCCGTGAGTGCGATGCGTTCGGGGGTGAAATAGGCGATCTCGACGAGCACGTCGGTCGTCGTCTCGCTGCACCCCGAATGTTCGCCGCCCATGATGCCCGCGATGTCGTGGACGCCGCTGTCGTCGGCGATCACCGTCATGTCGCCGCTCAGCGTGTAATCCTTGCCGTTGAGCGCGGTGACCGTTTCGCCTTCTTTCGCACGCCGCGCGACGAGCGCGCCGTTGAGCTTGGCGCGGTCATAGATGTGGCTCGGGCGGCCGAGGTCGAACATCACATAGTTGCTGATGTCGACAAGCGCCGAAATCGAACGCTGCCCGATCGCCTCGAGGCGGCGGCGCATCCATTCGGGGGTGGCAACCTTGTTGTCGACGCCCGCGATGGTGCGGCCATAGAAGGCCGGGCAGGCGTCGGGCGCGTCGGTTCGGATTTCGGTTGCGATCGGACCCTGCTCCTCGATCGCGGGAACCGCGAGCGGCTTCAGCGTGCCGAGTCCGGCGGCGGCAAGGTCGCGCGCGATGCCGCGCACGCCCATGCAGTCCTGCCGGTTCGGGGTGATCGAGATATCGACCACCGGGTCGTTCGCGCCGGCATAATCGGCGAAGGCGGTGCCGACGGGCGCATCGGCGGGCAGCTCGATGATCCCGTCATGGTCGTCGCCGAGTTCGAGCTCGCGCGTCGAGCACATCATGCCGTTCGACGTGACGCCGCGCACCGCGGCGACCTTCAGCTCCATGCCGTTCGCGGGCACGACCGCGCCGGGCAGGCCGAGCACGCCGACGAGGCCGGCGCGCGCATTGGGCGCGCCGCACACGACGGTCAGCGGCGCGCTGCCGTCACCGGTATCGACGGTGAGCACCTGCAACTTGTCGGCCTGCGGATGTTTCTCGGCGGTCAGCACGCGCGCGACGCGGAAGCCGGCCAGCTTCTCGGCCGGATTTTCGACGCCTTCGACCTCGTGGCCGATGCGGTTGAGCGTCGCGACGACATCGGCGACGGCATAGTCGCCGTCGAGATGCTCGCGGAGCCACGACAGGGTGAGTTTCATCGATAGTCTCCCTGTCGTGCCCCGGACTGCGATCCGGGGCCCAGAATCAAGAGGCGGGTGATCTTCATGCCGAAATCCCCCCGCTCAGCGT
>PNJO01000211.1 GCA_013821905.1 Sphingopyxis sp.
CAGGAGGTAAGCGGCGGAAATTTCAGAGCCAGCCGGCAAGCTCGCGGCGCACCAGCCGTTCGAGCATCGCGATGCCGGGGGCATCGGCGTTGAGGCAAGGCAGATAGGCGAAATGCCGCCCGCCCGCGGCCCCGAACTGCTCCTTGCCGCGGATCGCGAGCTCCTCGAGCGTTTCGAGGCAGTCGGCTGCGAAGCCGGGCGCGAAGATCGCGACCTTCTTGCCCTCGCGGCCGAGCCGCGCGAGCGTCGCGTCGGTCGCGGGCTCGAGCCATTTGGCGCGGCCGAAGCGCGACTGGAAGGCGACCTCGACCGGCCGTCCCAATGCGTCGCCCAGCAACCGCGCGGTCTTTTGGCACTGGCAATGATAGGGGTCGCCCAGGTGCAGCGTGCGTTCGGGCATCCCGTGAAAGCTCGCCACGAGCGTGTCGGGCGCAAAATCGAGCGCAGCGAGCCCCGCTTCGACCGAGGCCTGCAAGGCGCCGATATAGGCCGGATCGTCGTGATAGGGCGGCAGGAAACGCAGCGTCGGTTGCCAGCGCAGCGTCGCGAGATGCGCGCCCACGGCGTCGACCACCGTCGCCGTCGTCGCGGCGCAATATTGCGGATAGAGCGGCGCGACGAGAATGCGCCGCGCGCCCGCGGCCATCAGCGCGTCGATCGCGGGGCCGATCGCCGGCGCGCCGTAGCGCATCGCGTGCGCGACCAGCACCTCCTCGCCGAACGCGGCCTGCAGTGCCGCGGCTTGCGCGCGTGTGATCGCGGCAAGCGGCGATCCGTCTTCGGTCCACACCTGCGCATAGGCATGCGCCGACTTGCGCGGGCGCGTCCGCAGGATCACGCCGTGCAGGATAGGCCACCAGGCGAGCTTCGGAATTTCGACGACGCGCGGATCGGACAGGAATTCGGCGAGATAGCGCCGCACCGAGGGCGCATCGGGCGCGTCGGGCGTGCCGAGGTTGACGAGCAGCAGGCCGACGCGCGGCGCGGCGATCGCCGGATGGTCGGCGGGCTGGGTCACAGCGGCTGCGCCGACAGGGGAATCCGGCGGATGCGCCGGCCGGTCGCGGCGAACATCGCATTGGCGATCGCGGGCGCGACGACGGGCACGCCGATTTCGCCGAGCCCGCCCGGCTCGCGGTCGCTCTCGACGAATTCGACCAGAATGCGCGGACTTTGCGCGAGGCGCGGCAGGCCGAGCTGGCCGAGCTTGCGTGCGGTCGCGACCCCGCCCGCATAATCGGTCGTCGCGCCGACCGCGGCGGCGAGCCCGAAGATCAGCCCGCCCTCGACCTGTTGCTGCGCGACCGCCGGATTGACGAGGCGCCCCGCGTCGACGACCGCGACCAGCTGTTCGACCTGCAGCCCGCGTTCGCTCTGCCGCGCGGTCGCCATCAGCGCGATATGGCTACCGCGCATCGAATGGCAGGCGAGCCCCTGCGCGGTACCCGACAGCCCGCCCTCCCAGCCGCCGAGGCTGGTCGCGGTGAGCAGGCAGCGCGCGAGCAGCGGCGCGTCGCCGAGCATCGCCATGCGATAGGAGAGCGCGTCGATTCCTGCACGCGCCGCCATCTCGTCGACGAAGCACTCGGTGAAAAAGGCGGTGTAGCTGTCGGCGTTGCCGCGCCAGCGCGCCGTCGGCAGGCCGATGTCGGCGGGGCAATGGTCGACCGCGTGATTCGGGATCGCATAGGATGAACCGGCGCCCTCGACCGCCGCGGCGTCGGGCTTTCCGGCGGCGCGGCGCTGCGCGACGTCGGCGGGCATATTGTCGAACAGCCGGTCGCGAAACTCGTGGTTGGTCGACGGCACCGCGATGCGGCTGACCAGCGCGTCGATGCCTCCCGCGGCGTTGAGCGTCGCGGTCATCCGCGCCCGCGCCGGTGCGCGCGGCGGCATGCGCATGATCTCCTCGGCGCGCGACCAGGCAAGCTGGACCGGGCGGCCTACTTCGCGCGCGATGACCGCCGCCTGCACCGCGACGCTGTGATCGAGGCAGGCGTCGAACGATCCGCCCGCCATCATCGGGAACAGGGTGACGGCGCTTTCGGCTAGGCCTGTCGCGCGCGCGATCGCGCTGCGGCACTGCGCCGGCGCCTGCGTCGCGACCCAGACGCGCAGGCCCTCCCGGTCGGGCGCGGCGGTGGCGGTGCGCGTTTCGATCGGCGCGTGCAGCGCGGGTGCGACCAGATATTCGGCCGACACGCGCCGGCGGCCCTCCATCGCCTCGCCGACGTCGCCGACGCTTGCGATGCGATAGCCGTCGGCCTTGAGCGCGGCCTTCAACTGGCTGTCGATGCGCTCGCTCGAAATCGCCGGCCCCGTCGTCTCGAAACGCGGCGCGAAGCGGTCGAGCGCGCGGTTGGCTGCCCACCAGTTGCGCGCGACCGTCGCGATCCAGCGCTCGTGCGTGACGACATGGAGCAGGCCGGGCGAGGCCATGCCGCGCTTGCGGTCGATGCTCTTCAGTACCGTTGCGCCGAGCGGTCCCTGGCGGATCGCGGCGAAGACCATGTCGGGCAGGCGGATGTCGCCCGCAAAATTGGCCGATCCGTCGACTTTCGCGGGCAGGTCGAGGCGGGTGAGATCCTTGCCGTAGAGCGGGTCGGCGCTACTCGAGCGAAAGACGGGTTCGGCGGGCGGTTCGAGCAGCGCGGCCGCCGCCGCGACCTCGGCAAAGCGCAGCCTTTTCTTGCCGTGAAGGACGAAGCCGTCCTGTGTGTCGCAGCTTTCCCAGTCGACGTCCCACCGCCGCGCCGCCGCCATCGTCAACAGCGCGCGCGCCTGCGCCGCGGCCTCGCGGCACGGCCCCTCGAACATCCGCACCGACGACGAATTGGCGGTCAGCATCACCGCATGGCGCACCGCCCATTCGCGGCGCGCCCAGCTGCGCACGTCGGCGACGAAATCGGGAACGAAGCTGCGCGGGGTAAAGGCCGCGCTATCCTCGTCCACGACCAGCGTGTTGGCATAGAGCGGGCTGATCGGCGCCGTCTCGACCGCGATCGTCCGCCAGTCGGCGCCGAGCTCGTCGGCCATGATCTGCGGCAGCAGCGTCGTGACGCCCTGGCCCATCTCGCATTGCGGGACGATGGCGCTGATATGGCCGTCGTCGCCGATCTTGAGGAAGGCGTTGAAGATATGTTCGTCGGGGGCGGCGGTCAGGTTGGGGCGATATTCGCGCGGCCAGACCGTCCAGGCCAGTGCCAGCCCCCCCGCCACCGTCGCGCCGACGAGGACCGAGCGCCGGCTGACCTGCGGCAGGCGTCTTTTGTCATTCCCCACTATGTCGCGGATCCCGCTCATCGTCGCCGCTGATAGTCGGCGCGAGTCGCGAGGGCAAAGGCTTTCGCTTACCAGCCCCAGGGCGCGGGCGGCGGCGCGACGGGGCGGGCATAGTCGAAGCCGACGCGGAAGTGACGGTCCTCGCGGCGCAGTTCATAGGCGAAGCCGGTGCCGGTCGTCTCGACCGCCCAGACATTGGTGACCGACACGCTGCGGCCGGTCGCCCGGAACATCGCGACCGATTCGGCGTCGACGGGGAATTCCTGTCGCGTCGCGCTGCCGGCGTTCGCGGTATCGCCGCCATACATGGTGACCGCGTCCTTGCTGCCGTCGGCGTGGCGATGGTCGTGCTTCAGGCGGAGGCCCGTCGCGGTTCGCGTGATGATCCAGGTCCGCGAGCGGTCCCAGCCGCCACCCTCGGCCAGCCCGTCGATATGGAACGGGATTTCGATGCGATCCGGGGTGCAACTGCGGATGTGCATCACCATCGCCTTGCCCTGCATGTCGGCGTCGGCGGCCTGGTTCGTCTCGATCCTTCCGGCAAAAGCCTGACCGCAACGTGCCGACAGCGCCGCAAAGAATGCGTCCTGCGGGTTCGATGGTGCCGGCGCCGTGGCACAGCCCGCCAGCATCGTCGCGGCGACGAGGGTGACCGCCGCCCTCATTTGAGCAGCCCGAGCCGCGGTACTTCGATCTTGGGGCAGCGGTCCATGACGACCACCAGCCCCGCCGTTTCGGCGCGTTTCGCCGCCGCCGCGTCGATCACGCCGATCTGCATCCACACCGCCTTGGCGCCGTGAACGATCGCCTCGTCGACCGCGCCGCCCGCGTCGGCGGTGTTGCGAAAAATGTCGACGATCTCGGCGGGTGGCTCGACATCGGCGAGCGTCGCGACGACCGGCGCGCCGTGGATCGTCTTGCCGGCATGGCCGGGGTTGACCGCGATCACGTCGTGCCCCTGGCCGACGAGGAAGCCGAGCACGCCGTTCGACGGCCGCGCCGGGTTGGGCGAGGCGCCGACCACCGCGATACGGCGCTTTTGTCCCAGCAGTTCGCGGATTTCGCCTTCGTCGTTGATCGCCATGCTATTTCCCCTGTTTGCGGGCCCGGAGCCAGTCGGCGACCTTCGCCGCTATCGCGTGGAATGGTTCGCCGGCCGGATCGGTTCCCGCCGCCGGCGGCACGCCGCCGTCGCTCGCGAGGCGGATGCCCATCGACAGCGGCACGCGGCCGAGGAAATCGAGCCCCATCACGTTCGCCGCGGCTTCGGCGCCGCCGCTGCCGAACGGATCGCTGACCTCGCCGCAATGCGGGCAGGCATAGCCCGCCATATTCTCGACCAGCCCGATGATCGGCACCTCGGCCTGTTCGAACAGGCTGATCGCGCGCGTCGCATCCATCAGCGCGAGGTCCTGCGGGGTCGAGACGATCACCGCGCCTGCGGGCTTGTGTTTCTGGATCATCGTCAACTGGACGTCGCCGGTGCCCGGCGGCAGGTCGACGACAAGCGTGTCGATGTCGCCCCAGCTCGCATCGACGAGCTGTTCGAGCGC
>PNJO01000212.1 GCA_013821905.1 Sphingopyxis sp.
TGTCCTGCAGGACTGCTTCGTCGCGGCCTTTGCGAGCCTCGGCCAGCTTGACCGGGCACGGCCGATGCGCCCCTGGCTCGCACGGATCGCGATAAACAAGGCGCGCGATTGGCGGCGGCGGCGTGTGGTCCGCCAGTTCTTGTCGATGGCCGTGCCCCTGACGCCCATGATCGCCGACACGATCGCGGACGAGGTGCCGGGGTCGGACATCGTCGCGAACGATCGGGCCGCCTTGAAGGTGACGATGGCCGCGCTTGCGTCGTTGCCCGCCAACCTCAAGGAGCCGCTTATCCTGAGCACCCTGGACGGTTGGCCACAGGCGGCGATCGCCGATTTCCTCGGGATCAGCGAAAAGGCGGTCGAGACAAGGATCGGCCGAGCGCGGCACCGGCTGCGAGAACTGCTGGCGGCTTCGAACGGGTAAGGGGCGAATGCGTCTTAGCCCGGTCAACAGCGTTTACCTCAGACCCGATGCTGAATCAGACCATACGATTGCTGCTCAAAAGCAAGCTCAAGCGAGCTTGCTGGATACGGCCTTGATCGCCTTCAGCCCCGATCCGAACCGAGCGATAGCCTCGCGATTCCGCTCAAGTTCGCCATAGGGCAGATAGGATATGTCGAGGTCGGCGACGCGGCTGAACGCGGGCCGCTGCAACTGGGCGCGAACGTCCGCCTCGCGCGCATCGGGCGCTACGAGGAACAGCCCTGCGGTCGCGTGAAGGTCGCCACCGCTCAGCGCCAGGTCGAGCATCCGCACGATCCCCGAATAAATCGACGTCGAGTGCTCCACCTCGAACGCTGCAGCGACGTGATCGCCGCCCCGCTCAAGCCACAGCACGTCGATCAGCCGGATCGAATCCGCGCCCTTCGAAGCCGCGATCGTGTTGGGCAAGCGCTCAAGGCATCCGTGCCCCAATGCCGACCCGTTGAACGGGCGGCCGCGGTCGTTCGCAGCAATCCATACGTCATAGCCGAGCGCCAATCCCAAATCGCGCAGCCATGCCTGGATTTCGGTATGCGTGCGCTCGCTCTCGCCCTGCGCCATTGCCGCCTTGCTGAGCGTGCGCGCTTCCTCGCGCGCCGCCTCGAGCCGCTGGCCCCATGTGGTCAATGCCGCGCCACTCCCGTCGAGCGGAGGTGCAGGGTAGCGATCGGAACCTATATCGAACAGCAAGCCGCCGATCGCACCCAAGTCGTTCGATAGGAGGTCGCGGTATCGGTCGTTCAAATCGAGGACGCCGGTTCGCATCGCCAGAAAATGCTCCCAGCTCCCGAGCTTCACGTTCGCGCCGGTGAGCGCATTGTAGCCCTTCACGATCGCGGTGTTGAAGGGCGGCACGAGCGTGGGGTGCAAGAAGTACAGCAAGTTCGCGACAGCCGGCCCCAGCCCCTTGATTTTCAAACGGTCGATCGTGTTGATATGGCCGATGATCTCCTCGGCCGTATCGCAGCACGAACAGGCATCGAGCAGGCGGCCGAACGCGCTTTGATTCTCGGGGCTCTCGTAGATGTCGGGGATGCGGAGCTTCGGCTTCCACAGGAAGGCATGATCGGCACCCTTGAAGATCTGGCGCTGCTCAGCGACTGAATGGACGACGGTTTCGAGCGACGATCCCCGATAGGCGACGCCGAACGTACCACACTCGATCTCGCCCACAACCTGGGCGATGCCGCGCCGGATCGACCGAAAGTTCTTCAACCGCTCGTCCCAAAGAAACCAGCTCCGATAAGTCGCGCTCGGGTCGTCGCGCCAGCGAGCGATGAGACGACGGACAAGACCATCACGATCGTCGCCAGCGAGAAGGGTGTCGATCTGCACTGCCCTTAGTCCCCGTTTGTACTCGGCCCGCTGTGGCGAGTTGAACGACAGACCTAAGCTGCCGGTCGCGTTGCGTCGAGCATGACGAGTCAATTGTCGATATGAGGGCAATTACCCCGCCCCGCGTATATCAGATACATGGCCCGCGTGCCGATTGGGCCTTGACCCTAACATGGTGTCAGACCTTACATGCTCTCGGGTCGAAGGAGTCTTAAGCTATGAACGACCCTCATTCCGATTCTCACGCCGGGGGCTGCGGCTGTCCGGCAAAGCCTGCGGCCGAACAGGCCGCTGTGCCGCCGGCCTGCTGTTCGGGCGCGTCTGATACGTTGGAAGCTGCCGAACCGCCCGCCACGACGGGCGGTTGCTGCTCTGCGAACAAGGGGGCTCACGACGTCGCAAAGGTGACGGACCCGGTGTGCGGGATGACGGTCGATCCGGCAATAACGGCGCACCATGCCGAGCACGCCGGCCAAACCTACCATTTTTGCAGCGCTGGGTGTCGGACCAAGTTCGTCGTCAACCCTGATGGCTATGTCGGTGACAAGCCGAAACCGGAGCCGATGGCGACGCCGGGGGCAATGTGGACCTGCCCGATGCACCCGGAGATTCGCCGCGAAGGGCCGGGAACCTGCCCGATCTGCGGCATGGGGCTCGAACCTGAAGAACCTTCGCTTGACGATGCGCCCAACCCCGAGCTGGTCGATTTCACGCGGCGACTGTGGGTGGCGGGCGTGCTCACCATGCCGCTGCTGGCGATCTCGATGGTCTCTGAGATGCTCGGGGTCCAGTTCGTACCGCCCGCGATAAATCCTTGGCTGCAGCTAGCGCTGACCGCGCCGATCGTGCTGTGGGCCGGCTGGCCGTTCTTCCAGCGCGGCTGGACCTCGATCGTTACCCGCCACCTCAACATGTTCACCCTGGTCTCGATCGGCGTCGGCGCGGCGTTCGCCTACAGCGTGGTCGCGACCGTTGCGCCCGGGCTGTTCCCGCTATCATTCCAGATGCACGGCATGGTGCCGATCTATTACGAGGCGGCGGGTGTCGTCGTGACACTGGTGCTGCTCGGCCAGGTGCTCGAACTGCGCGCCCGCGCCGCGACAGGCCGCGCCATCCGCGCATTGCTAAACCTCGCGCCGAAGACCGCCCGACGTATTGGCGCAGACGGCGAGGAAGAAGAGGTTGCATTGGCCGACGTGGTCGCGGGCAACCATCTTCGGGTGCGGCCGGGCGAAGCGGTGCCGGTCGATGGCGTGGTGGTAGAAGGGCGATCCTCGGTTGACGAGGCGATGTTGACCGGCGAACCCGCGCCGGTGCTGAAGGAAGGCGGCGCGAGCGTGACCGGCGGGACCGTGAACGGCACCGGCGCGCTGGTGATCGAGGCGCGCGCGGTCGGATCGGACACGGTCCTCGCGCGGATCGTTAAGATGGTGGCCGAGGCGCAGCGAAGCCGCGCGCCGATCCAGGCAGTGGCGGACCGCGTGTCGGGCTGGTTCGTCCCGCTCGTCGTCGCCATCGCGATCGTGACGTTCATCGTCTGGACTCTGGTAGGCCCCGAACCCAGGTTCGGCCACGCGCTGCTTAATGCCATCGCGGTGCTGATCATTGCCTGCCCGTGCGCGCTCGGGCTGGCGACGCCGATGTCGATCATGGTCGGCACCGGGCGCGGCGCGGTCGCGGGGGTGTTGGTCAAGGACGCCGAAGCGCTGCAAATGATGGCTGCTGTCGATACGCTGGTGATCGACAAGACCGGGACGCTGACCGAGGGACGCCCGGCACTGATGGCCGTCGAGACGACAAATGGCTTCGAACGGGCCGACGTGCTCGCAGCGGCAGCGGCGGTCGAAGCGCGGTCCGAGCACCCGCTCGCCCAGGCTGTTGTCGCTGGCGCGCGCGACGACGAACTGAAGGTGGTGTCGGTCGATGGCTTTGATTCGCAGACCGGTCTCGGCGTCAGTGGCAAGGTGGATGATCGCGACATAGCCGTCGGCAACGCAGCCCAGATGGAGCGCGTCGGTGCCGATGTCGCATCGCTGCTCCAGATTGCCGACCGACACCGCGCCGAAGGTGCCGGTGTGATGTTCGTGGCCATCGATGGCCAGCTCGCAGGGCTGCTGGCAGTCGCCGATCCGATCAAGGTGTCGGCGCGCGACGCCATCGCCGCGCTGCGCCAGGAAGGGCTCCGGATCGTGATGCTCACCGGCGATGCGCGAGGAACGGCCGATGCCGTTGCCACGGCTATCGGCGGCATCGACGAGGTTCACGCCGGCCTGAAGCCCGAGGACAAGGCTCGGATCGTTGGCGAGCTTAAGGCAAAAGGCGCGAAGGTGGCGATGGCGGGGGACGGCATCAACGACGCGCCCGCGCTCGCTGCAGCCGATGTCGGCGTGGCGATGGGCACCGGCACCGATGTCGCGATCGAAAGCGCAGGGATGACGCTAACCAAAGGTGATCTCGCCGCGATGGTCCGCGCGCGTCGTCTGGCGAAGGCGACGATGCGCAACATCCGCCAGAACCTGTTCTTCTCGTTCCTGTTCAATGGCATCGGCGTGCCGGTGGCGGCGGGGGTGCTGTATCCGGTGACGGGCATCCTGCTGTCGCCGATGATCGCGGGAGCAGCCATGGCGCTATCGAGCTTCACCGTCGTCACCAATGCACTGCGGCTGAATGCGACGAAACTGTGAAGATCGGGCCTGCCTCCGACGCGAGCGGCGTCTCGCAGCGGATGATCCGCCATTACGAGACGATCGGCCTGATCCCGTCGGCGCCGCGCCGCGACAGCGGCTACCGCGATTATGCCGATGCCGACGTCCACCGCTTGCGCTTCATCGCCAATGCGCGCGACCTTGGCTTCCCGATCGAGGAGATCAGAACATTGCTGGAACTGTGGACCGATGCCGCACGATCGAGCGGCGACGTCAAACGGCTCGCAACCATGCGAGCCGACGAACTCGGGCGCAAGGCCGCTGCGCTCGAGGCGA
>PNJO01000213.1 GCA_013821905.1 Sphingopyxis sp.
GTGGTCGTCAGATTCTGGCTGCGGCTGTTGCGTTCGAGCGGGTCGGCATCGCCCCCCGCGCCGGGGCCGAGCAGCGACAGGCTGTCGGTCTGATCGAACCGCACGTTCAGCGACGCGTCGGTGACCTTGTCGAGGCTGCGCTGGATCGTCGCGTCGATCAGATACTGGTCGGTCGCGGGCAGCAGGCTGCGTGCGACGGAGCCGACGTCGCGCTCGCTTTCGCGCAGCATCGTCGCATGTTCCCAGCCCGCATTGACGTTCACGCGGCCGTTTTCGCCGATCATCAGGAAGCTCGGCTGGATTTCACTCTGGAAACGGCCGCCCTGCGTCGGAATGCCGCCCTCGCCCTCGACCGCGAGCTGGCGGAAATTGGGCTTGAGCACCAGGTTCACGACGCGTTCGTCGGCTGAATAGCCATATTGCAGCGCGACTTCCTCGGGAAAGATCTCGACCTTGGCGATCGCTTCGGGGGGCAGGTTGCGCACTTCGCCGAAGCCGCCGATGCGGCGTCCGTTGACGAGGATGATCGGCCGCCCGCCGCCGCGTCCGCGGCCCGACCGCGTCTGCGGGGCGAGCGCGTCGAGCAGCTCGGACACGTTCGACACGCCATAGCTTGCGATGGCGGCTTCATCGAGTTCGGCCTCGGCCTTGATGTCGGTGTCGAGCTGGCCGGCAAGGCGCGGCGCGGTGACGATGATCTCGTCCTCGCTATAATCGTCGTACGGATCCTCGACATCGCCGGGCGCCGCGGCGTCGGGCTCGGCCGGCTGCTCCGCCGCCGCAGCGACGGCCACCGGCATGCCCTGCGTTTCGGCCAGCGCCGGAACCGCCAGCGATGCGCCGGCCGCCAGCAAGGCAGCGCGCGCGGAGATGGAAAGTCGGACATTATTCATGGGGGAGAGCCTTGTTTCTTTTCTATCTTGGTTTTTTCTTTTGCACGGCAGGGCTTAACGCCCGCTGACGCCGCGCTTTGCTCGCGGTTCAGTTATGTCGCAATTGTCGCAACAATGTGTCGGGACCATCGCTGTTCCACCAACGGCCGATACAGCCCGCTGGACAGCATGGGCGCGCGCCCTTATCGGCCAGCCATGCCGACTCCAGACTCTTCCCGCCCGCCTGAATCCATCCTGATCGTCGATTTCGGCAGTCAGGTGACCCAGCTCATCGCCCGCCGCGTCCGCGAAGCCGGCGTCTATAGCGAGATCGTCCCGTTCAGCGCCGCTGAAGCCGCGCTCGAACGGATGCAGCCCAAGGGCGTCATCCTGTCGGGTTCGCCCGCCTCGGTGCCCGCCGACGGCAGCCCGCGCGCGCCGCAATCGGTGTTCGACAGCGGCCTTCCCGTCCTCGGCATCTGCTACGGCCAGCAGGTGATGAGCCAGCAGCTCGGCGGACAGGTCGAACCAGGCGGGATCGACGGCGAACGCGACGGCGAATTCGGCCGCGCTTTCCTCACCGTCACCGAACCCTGCGTGCTGTTCGACGGCCTGTGGGAGGTCGGCGAGCGCCACCAGGTGTGGATGAGCCACGGCGACCGCGTGACGAAATTCGCTCCCGGCTTCCGCATCGTCGCGGTCAGCGACGGCGCGCCCTTCGCGCTGATCGCCGACGACGAGCGCCGCTATTACGGCACGCAGTTCCATCCCGAGGTCGTGCACACGCCCGACGGCGCCAAGCTGATCGCCAATTTCGTGCGCCACGTCTGCGGCTGCTCGGGCGACTGGACGATGGCCGAGTTCCGCGCCACGAAAATTGCCGAGATCCGCGCGCAGGTCGGCGACCAGCGCGTGCTCTGCGGCCTGTCGGGCGGCGTCGACAGCGCGGTCGCCGCGGTGCTGATCCACGAAGCGATCGGCGAGCAACTCACCTGCGTCTTCGTCGACCACGGCCTCCTCCGCATGAACGAGCGCGAGCAGGTCGAACGCCTGTTCCGCGACCATTACAACATCCCGCTCGTCGTCGTCGACGCCGAAGCGCGCTTCATGGCGGGCCTCGCAGGCGTCACCGACCCCGAAAAGAAGCGCAAGTTCATCGGCGCCGAGTTCATCAATGTGTTCGAGGAAGAAGCGAAGAAGATCGGCGGCGCCGATTTCCTTGCGCAGGGCACGCTCTATCCCGACGTCATCGAAAGCGTGTCGTTCACCGGCGGGCCGAGCGTGACGATCAAGAGCCACCACAATGTCGGCGGCCTGCCCGAGCGGATGAACATGAAGCTCGTCGAGCCGCTGCGCGAACTGTTCAAGGACGAGGTCCGCCTGCTCGGCAAGGAACTCGGCCTTCCCGACATCTTCGTCGGCCGGCACCCCTTCCCCGGCCCCGGCCTCGCGATCCGCATCCCCGGCGAAGTGTCGAAGGAACGCTGCGACATCCTCCGCAAGGCCGATGCCGTCTATCTGGAGGAGATCCGCAATGCGGGCCTCTACGACGCGATCTGGCAGGCATTTGCGGTGCTGCTGCCGGTCAAGACCGTCGGGGTGATGGGCGACGGGCGCACCTATGACCATGTCTGCGCGCTGCGCGCCGTCACCTCGACCGACGGCATGACCGCCGATATCTACCCCTTCGACGCCAGCTTCCTCAGCCGCTGCGCGACGCGCATCATCAACGAGGTGCAGGGCATCAACCGGGTGGTGTACGATTATACGTCGAAGCCGCCGGGGACGATCGAGTGGGAGTGAAACGCCATGGCCAGCCGCGAACGGATTGACGTCGACGCCTCGGGCGGCTGCCAGTGCGGCGCAGTGCGCTATCATGTCACCGCGGTGCTCGATACGTCGCACATCTGCCATTGCCGGATGTGCCAGAAGGCGGCGGGCAATTTCTTTATCGCGCTGGTCGGGGTCCCGCGCGATGCGCTGACCTGGACGCGGGGCACGCCGGCGACCTTCCAAAGCTCGGACAAGGCGGCGCGCGGTTTCTGCCGCGATTGCGGAACGCCGCTGACCTATGACTATCACGAAAGCCGGCACATCAACCTGACGACGGGGTCGTTCGACGATCCGGCAAAATTCGCACCGCGGATGCAGTTCGGGATCGAAGGCCGTCTGCCGCTCTTCGCCGACCTGCCACTGGCGGCCGAAGGCACGACCGAGGAGACGATGAGCAGCGTCGCCGGCGCGATCAGGGCGAGCAACCACCAGCATCCCGACCACGACACGGCGAACTGGCCCGCCTGAATCTTTGATTGCCACCCCGGCGAAGGTCGGGGTCTCGACGGTGCCCGAAAAAGCAAGGGCGAGATCCCGGCCTTCGCCGGGATGATGATGGATTTGCGGTGGCGCGGCCACCCGCATAATTCGCTAAGCGCCCCCCGCCGCCTGTGATATCCCCCTTGCGGGCTTTGGGGGAGGCTTGCGAATGGCGACACAAGGGATGGCGACGCGCGCGAGCGGCGCCCGGTTGACATGGGTCGTCGCCCTGATCGCGCTGTCGGTGCTGCTCAACTATGTCGATCGCGGCGCAATCGGCGTAGCGGCGCCGCTGATGAAGGAAGAGCTTCGGCTCTCCGCGACCGGGTTCGGCGTCGCCGTTTCCGCCTTCTTCTGGGTCTATGCGCCCGCCTGCCTGTTCGTCGGCTGGCTGTGCGACCGCTTCTGCGTCTATCGCGTCTTCGCTTTCGGCGTCGCGATCTGGTCGGTCAGCACGGCGCTCACCGGCTTCGTCGGCGGGCTCGCCTCGCTCGTCCTGCTGCGGCTGTTCCTCGGGCTCGGCGAGAGCATCGCCTTTCCGGGCAGCAGCAAGATTTTCGCCGCCGAAGTTCCGGTCGAGCGGCGCGGGATCGCCAACGCGTCGGTGTCGGCCGCGCTCGCCTTCGGCCCGGCCGCGGGCGTCCTGCTCGGCGGCGTCATCCTCGGCGAATGGGGGTGGCGCGCGCTGTTCTGGGTCTTCGGAATCGGCACCCTGCTGTGGCTCGTGCCCTGGCAGCTGGCCTCCGCGCCGCTTCGCGCCCAAAGTGTCGTTGCCCCGCCCGGCGAGCGCGTGTCGATCACCAGCCTACTCCGAATTCGGACGCTTTGGCGCATGGGGCTCGTGCATTTCCTGTCGAACTACGGCTTCTATTTCATCCTCGCCTGGCTACCGCTCTATCTCGTCAACACGCGCGGCTATTCGATCGCCGAGATGACCGCGCTGACGACGTTGAGCTTCACGACGCAAGGCGTCGTCGCGCTCGCGGGCGGCTGGTTGTCGGACCGGATGGTGGCCGGAGGCGCGAACGAGGGCGAGCTTCGCCGCCGCCTGATGATCGCGGGCCAACTCGCGACCGCCGCTGCGATCGCCGGGATCGCGGTCGCCGACAGCGCGCTGATGCTCGGGATATGGCTCGCGCTCGCCGGTTTCGGCACCGGGCTGGTCGCGACCAATTTGTTCGCGGTCGCGCAGATCTTTGCGGGTCCGCGCGCCGCGGGAAGCTGGGTCGGCGTCCAGAACGCGCTCGGCAATGTGTCGGGGATCGTCGGGCCGATCGTCACCGGGCTGATCGTCGATTATCTTGGCGGCTACACCTATGCCTTCGCGGCCGCCGCTGCGCTTGCCGCGCTCGGCGCCTTGCTCTGGTGGGTTCTGATCCCCGAAATCCGTACGCTCGACCTTTAGGGTCAGGACCCATTAATTCCGCGTTCGAGGCGTCGAAATGGCGAAGATATCGGGCTTGTGCGGATGCAGCGGGTAGCATCGCTACCCGCAAGGCCGCGCC
>PNJO01000214.1 GCA_013821905.1 Sphingopyxis sp.
CCAGGGCGCCGAGCTCGTCGTTTACAGCCTCACCAAATATGCCGGCGGCCATTCGGACCTCGTCGCGGGCGGCGTTTCGGGCAACCAGGCGCTGATCAACGCGATCCGCCCGATGCGCAACACGATCGGCACGATCTGCGACCCGAACACCGCGTGGATGCTGCTGCGCAGCCTCGAAACGCTCGAGCTGCGCATGAGCCGGGCGGGCGAGAATGCGCTGAAGGTCTGCACCTTCCTCCGCGATCACCCGAAGGTCGAGGGTCTGGGCTATCTCGGCTTCATCGCCGACGCGCGGCAGAAGGATATTTACGACCGCCACTGCACCGGCGCGGGCTCGACCTTCTCGCTGTTCATCAAGGGCGGCGAGGCCGAGAGTTTCCGTTTCCTCGACGCGCTGAAGATCGCGAAGCTCGCGGTCAGCCTCGGCGGCACCGAGACGCTCGCGAGCCATCCCGCGGCGATGACGCACCTGTCGGTCCCCGACGAGCGCAAGAAGGCGCTGGGCATCACCGACAATCTGGTGCGCGTGTCGATCGGCATCGAGGACGCCGACGACCTGATCGCCGACTTCGCGCAGGCACTCGACGCGGTTTGAGAACCAACCCTCCCCCATCAAGGGGGAGGGCTTAACAGCGCTACCGCTTCGCGCGCCAGTCGACCACCTGCCAGCCCATCCGCGGCGCGAGCTGTTTCAGCCCGCGCGACGGCGTGGTCGCGATCGCCTCGTCGGCGAAGCGCAGCATCGGGTGGTCGGAGACATGGTCCGAATAGGCGCGGATATGCGCCTGGTCGCGGGTGATGTCATTGTCGGCCATCCAACCGCCGATCCGCGCGAACTTGGCGTCGCCATAACAATTGTCGCCGGCGAGCCGCGCGTGGATATGGTCGGCGCCGTCGGGCTCGTCGAGCCGCGTCGCGAGCACGTCGTCGATCCCGAGCCGCCGCGCGATGGCGTCGACATAAAGGTGGAAGGAGGCGGTCGCGAGGAGCAGGCGATAGCCCGCCTCGCGATCCGCAGCGATCTGGTCGAGCGCCGCGGGGTGCAACCCCTTCGCCACCACCTTGTCGGCGTAGCTTTCGGCGAGCGGCGCGATTTCGGCGCGGCGGAAGCGGCTGCCCACGAGCAGCCCGAGGTTGATCGCCTTCAGCCGCGACCGGTCGATCAGTCGCAGCGAATAGGCGAGGCCCGCGAGCCCGACGAGCGGCAGGAGGAGCAGCCGCCATTGCTGGCGCCGCCGCGCGACATGGATCAGGAAACCGCTGTAGGTTCCCGAGCGCGTGATCGTCCGGTCCATGTCGTACATGGCGACGCGGTGGGCATAATCGGGCGCCGGCGTGGTCAGCGTTTCGTCCATTCCTGTCCTTTAGTATTGCCCGCCCTGGCCGCCAAGCGCGGTTAACAAGATCATGGATTCGCTTGCCGCGCGGGGGCAAATAATACAATGTCGCCCGCACGATGGTGGCCAGAGCGGATTTCGAACATAGCGACGGCGCCCACGGTGCGGATGTACGCTTCACCGGCCGCCTGACTCTCGCACGTCTCGGCGACCTGCCCGCACGGCTGGAGGAACTGGGGCCGATCGCCTCGCTCGACCTGTCGGCGATCGAGCGCATCGACACCGTCGGCGCATGGATCGTCACGCGCACGGTCGGCGAACATGGCGCGAAGGTCACCGGCGCCAGCGCCGAGGCGAAGCGCCTGCTCGACGCACTCGCCGACGACAAGAGCGCGTATCGCGTCCACCGCGACAGGCGGCCGATGATGATCCGCATGTTCGAACAGGTCGGCACCGCGAGCATCGCCATCTGGCACGAACTGTTGGGCATCGTCGGCTTTTTCGGCGCGATGATCCTCGCGCTCGGCACCCAGCTTCGCGCGCGCCGCCGGCTGCGCTGGCACGCGATCGTCACCCGCTTCCAGTCGGTCGGCGTCGACGCCCTCCCCATCATCGGCCTGATGACCTTCCTGATCGGTATCGTCATCGCGCAGCAGGGCGCGGTGCAGCTGCGCCAGTTCGGGCTCGAGGTGTTCACGATCAACCTCGTCGGCCGCGCCTCGATCCGCGAGCTTGGCCTGCTGATGACTGCAATCATGGTCGCCGGCCGCTCGGGCTCGGCCTTCGCCGCGCAGATCGGCACGATGAAGCTGACCGAGGAAATCGACGCGATGCGCACGATCGGCGTGTCGCCGATGGAAGCGATCGTGCTGCCGCGCGTCGCCGCCGCGACGATCCTGATGCCGCTGCTCGGCTTTTATGCCAGCATCTGTTCGATCATCGGCGGCGGTGTCTTTTGCTGGATCGGGCTCGATATTCCGCCGCTTACCTATATCCAGATGCTGCGCGATATCATTCCGATGACGGATTTCTGGGCGATGCTGATCAAGGCACCGGTGTTCGGCATATTGATCGGTGTCACCGGCTGTTACGAGGGCATGCAGGTGCGCCAGAATGCCGAAGAAGTCGGCCAGCGGACGACCTCGGCGGTCGTCGCCGCCATCTTCCTCGTCATCGTCCTCGATGCCTTTTTCGCGGTCTTCTTCTCGTCGATCGGGTGGAATTGATGACCGAAGACGTGCAGACCGAAATCCAGGAAGAGCTGGCTGCGGCCGACGCAGTCCGTCCCGAAAAGTTCGAATATCCGATTCGGATCCGCGGACTGGTCAACCAGTTCGGCGACACGGTGATCCACGACCATCTCGACCTCGACGTCCGGTCGGGCGAGATATTGGGTGTCGTCGGCGGATCGGGCACCGGCAAGTCGGTGCTGATGCGTTCGATCATCGGGCTGCAGACGCCGACGGCGGGCGAGATCGAGGTTTACGGCAAGACGCTCGACACGATCACCGATCCCGAGGAATCGCGCGACCTTCGCCGCCGTTGGGGCGTGATGTTCCAGGGCGGTGCGCTGTTTTCGACGCTCAGCGTCGCCGAGAATATCCAGGTTCCCTTGCGCGAATATTATCCGCGGCTCGACCAGCGCCTGCTCGACGAAATCGCCGCCTACAAGGTGGCGATGGTCGGCCTGCCGCCCGACGCCGGCCCCAAATATCCCGCCGAGCTGTCGGGCGGCATGGTCAAGCGCGCCGGCCTCGCACGCGCGCTCGCGCTCGACCCCGCGCTGCTCTTCCTCGACGAGCCGACCGCCGGGCTCGACCCGATCGGCGCCGCCAAATTCGACGAACTGATCCGTGGCCTCGCCGACACGATGGGGCTGACCGTCTTCCTGATCACCCACGATCTCGATACGCTTTATGCGACCTGCGACCGCGTTGCGGTGCTCGCCGAAAAGAAGGTGATCGCGGTCGGCACCATCCCGGAACTGCTTGCCACCGAGCATCCGTGGATACAGGACTATTTCAATGGCCCGCGCGGGCGTGCCGCAGCAAATTGCAAACAGGCCACCGCACGGCAGGATGGGAAAAACTGATGGAAACACGGTCGAACAATGTGCTCGTCGGCGCATTCGTCCTGTTCTTCACGGCGGCGCTCGCGATCTTCGTCGTCTGGCTGGCGAACGACAGCGGCGGCACAAAGCGCGAATATGACATCTTTTTCAAACAGTCGGTCGACGGGCTGAACAAGGGCGCGCAGGTGCAATTTTCTGGCGTTCCCGCCGGCCAGGTACGCGAAATCGCCCTCTGGCCCGAGGACCCGCAGTTCGTGCGCGTGCGCATCGAGGTCAACGAGGGCGTGCCGATCCTGCAGGGCACGACCGCCGCGCTCGAAGGCGTCGGCTTTACCGGCGTGTCGCAAATCTCGCTCGACGGCGCGGTCAAGGGCGCGCCCGCGATCACCGACAAGGGGCCGGCGGGTAAACCCGTCATCCCGACGCGCGTCGGCGGACTCGGCGAATTGCTCAACACCGCGCCGCAATTGCTGCAGCGCCTGTCGACGCTCAGCGAGCGGCTCGCCGAACTTGCGAACGACGAGAACCAGCAGAGTTTCTCCGCGATCCTCAACAATGTCGAGGCGACCACCGCCACCCTCGCCCGCAACGGACCCGCGATCGAGCGCGCACTCGCCGATACGCGCGTCGCGATCCAGCAGGCGGGTCAGGCCGCCGAGCAGTTCGGCAATCTCGCGGCAGCGGCGCAGGGCACGCTCGACCGCAACGTCGACCCCGCGATGGCGAACCTCCGCGACACGCTGAAATCCGCGAACAATTCGATCCAGACGCTCGAGGCCGCGATCTCCGACGCGCGCCCGGGGCTCAAGACCTTCAGCGAGACGACGATCCCCGAGGCCAATGCGCTGATACGCGACCTCCGCCGCACCTCGGCCTCGCTGTCCAGCCTGACCGACAAGCTCGACCAGCAGGGCGCCGGCGCGGTGCTCGGCGGCAGCAAGCTGCCCGATTACAAGGAATGAGGATGCCCATGACGCGCAGATTTCGCACCCCGCTGCTGATCGCGGCCGCCGCCATGACGCTCTCGGGCTGCATCGGACTCGGCGGCAAGACGCCGCCCTTCCTGCTGACGCTCGATCCCGACGCGGCACCCGCGGCCGGAAACGCGCGCACCGCCACCGAGGCCGCGACGCTGACGATCCTGATCCCGACCGCGCCGCAGAAGCTGCGCACGACGCGCATCCCGGTGCAGCAGGACGGATCGAGTGTCGCCTATGTGAAGGACGCGCAATGGGTCGAGGCGCCCTCGCGCCTGTTCCAGCGGCTGGTGTCC
>PNJO01000215.1 GCA_013821905.1 Sphingopyxis sp.
AAGCTCGCCACCACGGGGGCGTCGCGGCCGTAGATGTCGGCGAGCTTTTTCACGCCGCCCTTGCCGTCGGGAACGACGGTCCAATAGGCGACATAGACGGGGAAGGGCTTGTCGAAGCCGAAGCGCGTCGTTTTGCCGCTCGCGATCGCCTCGCCGAATTCCTCGGGCGTCTTGCCCGCGAACCAGACCGCCATCAGGCCCGAGAAGTGCAGCGCCTTTTCGGTGCGGATGCAGCCGTGGCTGAACGCGCGCGCCGCGGCGGCAAAAGCGCCCTTCGAAGGCGTGTCGTGAAGATAGATGGCGTGCGGGTTGAGCATTTCCATCTTCATCAGGCCGAGGGCGTTGTTCTCGCCCGGCTGCTGCACGACCGACAGCGTCTTGCCGCTGCCCGTCCAGGTATAGCCCTGGGCACGCGCCGCTGCTGGGTTGCGCGCGATCGTCGCGCCGATACCTTCGGCGATGATGCTCTTCGGCAGCGTCCAGGTCGGGTTGACGATGACGCCGGTCGCCATCGGGTTGAGCTGCGGCGTCGGGGTCGATGCCTTGCCGACGACGGCCTTGTGCTCGCCGATCTTGACCCCGTCATAGATGACGCGGGTCAGATATTCGGGCACGTTGCTGACGACATAGTTGGCGCCGAGCGAGCGCGGCATCCAGCGCCAGCGTTCCATGTTGACGCGAATGGCATTGGCCTCGGCGGGGGTCTTTGCCTTTTTGAGCGAGGCCTTGAGCACCGCAAAATCGGGGTGGACGGGGTCGAGCGCGGCGAGCGTTGCGGGAACCGAGCCCGTGTCGAGCGCCCGGGTGAGCAGCGAGAGAAGCGGTTCGGTGTCGCCGTCGCTGTCGACCATGAACCATTGTTTGCGCGCCGCGTTGGGCGTGCGGCCGTCGCGCAGGTGCGTCGCGAGCAGCAGGAAGCTGTCGGTCGCTGTCTTGTCGAGCCGTGCCTGGTCGTTCGAGAGGATCGCGGCGGCGAGGCCGTCGGGATTGTAATCCTTCTGGAACAGCCCCTCGGCACCGACCTTTTCGATGAAGCCGAGCAGCGCGGTCGCATTTTCCTCCGACCAGGCCGGCAGTTCCATCTGCGCTGCGACGACGGGCGCGTCGTCGGCGACCTTGTCGGGCTGCAGGACGACCGAATCCTCCTTGACGTTCGTTTGCGCGAACGCGGGCGACGCGAGCAGCGCCAGCGGGAGGATCAGCGCTGCGGCGGGACGGACGGCGGGGGGGATATTTTTGACCATGACCGAGGCCATAGCCAAAATTATCCGGCAGTTAAAGTGAGGCGGCGCACGGTTGGACGCGCAAATCGTCTCCCGGCGAAGGCCGGGATCTCACCGGCGCGTCATGACGACAGGTCGGGATCCCGGCCTTCGCCGGGATGACGAAACGGGTTTCAGGCCGCGCCCTCCTCGTCCTGCCGCGCCAGCCACTCCTCGAGCCATTTGATCGTATAGTCGCCGTGGATGACGTCGGGGTCGGCGAGCAGTGCCTGATGGAGCGGGATGTTCGTCTTGACGCCGCCAATCACCATTTCCTCGAGCGCGCGGCGCATCCGCATCATGCAGCTTTCGCGGCTGCGGCCATAGACGATCAGCTTGCCGATCATGCTGTCGTAATAGGGCGGGATCGAATAGCCGGCGTAGAGCCCGCTATCGACGCGGACGTGCATCCCGCCCGCGGCGTGGTAGCTGGTGACCTTGCCGGGCGAGGGCAGGAAGCTGCGCGGGTCCTCCGCATTGATGCGGCATTCCATCGCATGGCCGCGGAATTCGAGGTCCTCCTGCTTGACCGAAAGGCCCGCGCCGCCGGCGATGCGGATCTGTTCGCGGACGAGGTCGAAGCCGGTGATCATCTCGGTCACCGGATGCTCGACCTGGATGCGCGTGTTCATCTCGATGAAGAAGAATTCGCCATTTTCCCACAGGAACTCGATCGTCCCCGCGCCGCGATAACCCATCTCGGCCATCGCATCGGCGCAGATCTTGCCCATGCGCGCGCGCTCGTCGGCCGAGATGATCGGCGAGGGAGCTTCTTCGAGCACCTTCTGGTGACGGCGCTGCAGCGAGCAATCGCGCTCGCCGAGATGGATCGCGTTGCCGTTGCCGTCGCCGAAGACCTGGAATTCGATGTGGCGCGGGTTGCCGAGATATTTTTCCATATAGACGGTCGGATCGCCGAAGGCGGCCGCCGCTTCGGACGAGGCCTGACCCATCAGGCTTTCGAGGCTGTCCTCGTCGGGAACGACCTTCATGCCGCGCCCGCCGCCGCCCGAAGCGGCCTTGATCAGCACCGGATAGCCGATGTCCTTTGCGAGCTTCCTGGTTTCTTCGCTGAAGGTCACCGCGCCCGGCGAGCCGGGAACGACGGGCAGGCCCAGCGCGACCGCGGTGCGCTTCGCCTCGACCTTGTCGCCCATCGTGCGGATATGTTCGGGCTTCGGCCCGACGAAGACCATGTTATGCGCTTCGATGATCTCGGCGAAACGCTCGTTTTCGGAGAGGAAGCCATAGCCCGGATGGATCGCGTCGGCGCCGGTGATCTCGGCGGCCGAGATGATCGCGGGGATGTTGAGATAGCTGTCCTTCGCCGCGGGCGGGCCGATGCACACCGCCTCGTCGGCGAGGCGGACGTGCATCGCGTCGGTGTCGGCGGTCGAATGGACCGCGACCGTCTTGATGCCCATTTCGTGGCATGCGCGGTGGATGCGCAGCGCGATCTCGCCGCGGTTGGCGATTAGGAGCTTTTCGATGGCCATTGTGGCTTCAGCCGATGGTGAACAGCGGCTGGTCGAACTCGACCGGCTGGCTGTTCTCGACATGCACGGCCTTCAGCGTACCCGCGGCGGGGGCGACGATGGGGTTCATGACCTTCATCGCCTCGATGATCAGGACCGTGTCGCCGGCCTTCACCGCCGAGCCGACCGCGGCGAAATTGGGCGCGCCGGGTTCGGGGGCAAGATAGACGGTGCCGACCATCGGCGATTTCACGGCGTCGGCAAAATTGTCGGCGGCGGGCGCCGGCGCGGCGGGGGCGGCGGCCGGGGCGGCCGGCGCCGCGGCAGCGGGCGCGGCAACCGGAGCCGGCGCGTAAGCGACGGGCGCGGCGGCGGCGGTCAGCGTGCGCGCGACGCGCACCTTGCGGTCGCCGTCCTCGACCTCGATTTCCGACAGCTGCGTGTCGTCGAGCAATTCCGCCAGTGCGCGGACGAAAGCCGGATCGATGTTGATGCCGTGCTCTTTATGGTCACCCATGATGTAATTCCTGTTCTAGCGGCGCCGTCGGTGGGCGCCCTGACCCCGTTTTTTGATGCGCCCTATTGTCAGAGTCGCGCGGCGGCGTCCAGCGCCAGCGTATAGCTGTTCGCGCCATGGCCTGCAAAATGCGCTACGGCGGCCATGCCGACATAGCTCAGATGCCGGAATTCCTCGCGCTTCATCGGGTCCGACAGATGGACCTCGATCACCGGCACCCGGATCGACTTGATCGCGTCGTGGATCGCGACCGAAGTATGCGTATAGCCGCCCGCGTTGAGCAGCACGGCCTTCGCACCGGTGACAAAGGCCTCGTGCAGCCAGTCGATCAGCACGCCTTCGTGATTGGTCTGGCGGCATTCGACGCGCAGGCCGAGTTCGGCCGCCTGCGCTTCCAGCCGCGCATGAATGTCGTTCAGCGTATCATGACCGTAAATCTCCGGCTCGCGCGTGCCGAGCAGGTTGAGATTGGGGCCGGAGAGAACAAAGACGGTGGGAAGTTCGGAGCGTTGTTCGGACAAGGCGGCTGGCTTTCGGTTGCGACGTTGCTCGCTCCCCCTATATGGGCTGCTCGGCAAAAGGCAAAGCAAGGCGGATTCCCCAGTGATCTCGGTCATCCTCAACGGCGAGCCCCGGCAGGTGCGCGCAGGCAGCATCGCCGACCTCGTCGCGTCGCTGGGCCTCGACGCGAAGAAGGTCGCGGTCGAGCGCAACCGCGAAATCGTGCCGCGCTCGACGCTGGCCGATGTCGCGCTGGCCGACGGCGATGCGCTGGAAATCGTTCATTTCGTAGGAGGCGGGTGTTGACCGACCATTGGAGTGTTGCCGGACGGACGTTCACGTCGCGGCTGATCGTCGGCACCGGCAAGTACAAGGATTTCGAACAGAATGCCGCCGCGGTCGAAGCCTCGGGGGCACAGATCGTCACCGTCGCGGTGCGCCGCGTCAACGTGTCGGACCCGACCGCGCCGATGCTGACCGACTATATCGATCCGAAGAAGATCACCTATCTGCCGAACACCGCGGGCTGCTTCAACGCCGACGACGCGATCCGCACGCTGCGGCTGGCGCGCGAGGCGGGGGGCTGGGATCTGGTGAAGCTCGAGGTGCTCGGCGAGGCGAAGACGCTCTATCCGAACATGCGCGAGACGCTCGAGGCGACCGAAGTGCTCGCGAAAGAGGGCTTCCTGCCGATGGTCTATTGCGTCGACGATCCGATCGCCGCGAAGCAGCTCGAGGATGTGGGCGCGGTTGCGATCATGCCGCTCGGCGCGCCGATCGGATCGGGGCTGGGCATCCAGAACCGCGTGACGATCCGCCTGATCGTCGAGGGCGCCTCGGTGCCGGTGCTCGTCGATGCGGGCGTCGGCACCGCG
>PNJO01000216.1 GCA_013821905.1 Sphingopyxis sp.
AACTATACGCTCGAGCGCAAGCAGTTCGGGCGCCCGCTCGCGGCGAACCAGATCGTGCAATTGAAGCTCGCGAATATGCTCACCGAGATTGCGCTGGGCCTCCAGACCGCGCTGCGGGTCGGGCGGCTGATCGACGAGGGGCATCTGGCGCCCGACATGATCAGCCTTCTGAAGCGCAACAATTGCGGCAAGGCGCTCGATATCGCGCGTGTCGCGCGCGATATGCACGGCGGCAACGGCATTTCGGCCGACTATCATGTCATCCGTCACGCGGTGAACCTCGAGACGGTGAACACCTATGAGGGCACGCACGACGTCCATGCGCTGATCCTCGGCCGCGCGATCACGGGCATTTCGGCCTTTGCCTAAGCCGCTTGCCGGCATCCGCGTCGTCGAACTGGCGCGGGTGCTCGCGGGCCCGTGGTGCGGGCAGCTGCTCGCCGATCTGGGCGCCGAGGTGGTGAAGATCGAACGGCCGGGCAGCGGCGACGATACGCGGCTGTGGGGCCCGCCTTTCATCAAGGGTGCCCACGATGAAAATCTCGGCGCGGCCTATTATCACAGCACCAACCGCGGCAAATCCGGGGTGGCGATCGACATCGCGACGCCCGAGGGGCAGGCCGAGGCGCGCGCGCTGATCGCGGGCGCCGATGTGGTGATCGAGAATTACAAGCTCGGCGGGCTTGCCAAATACGGGCTCGATCCCGCGCGGCTGCGCGCCGATTTGCCCCGGCTGGTCGTCTGCTCGATCACCGGTTTCGGCCAGACCGGCCCCTATGCGCACCGCGCCGGCTATGATTTCATCATCCAGGCGATGGGCGGCGCGATGTCGCTGACCGGCGAGCCCGACGGCGCGCCGCAGAAATCGGGCGTCGCCTATGCCGATATCTTCACCGGCATGTATTCGGCCGTTGCGATCCTCGCGGCGCTGCGACGTCGTGACGTCACAGGGGAGGGCGCGCATATCGACATGGCGCTGCTCGATTGCCAGGTCGCGGTGCTCGCCAACCAGGCCGCCAATTATCTCGCGAGCGGCGTGCCGCCGCGCCGGATGGGCAACGGCCACGCCAATGTCGTTCCCTATCAGGCCTTCGCGACCGCCGACGGCCAACTGGTGATCGCGGTCGGCAACGACGGCCAGTTCGCGAAGCTGTGCGCGATTTTGGGCGAGCCGCAATGGGCCGGAGACGCGCGGTTCGCGACCAATGCAGCGCGGCTAGCGAACCGCGACGCGCTGATCCCCTTGCTCGCGGCGAAGATCGCCACCTGGGACGCGCAGCCGCTGTCGCTGGCGCTCGAGGCCCAGGACGTGCCCGCGGGACCGATCAACGATCTGGCGGGCGTGTTCGCCGACCCGCAGGTGCAGGCGCGCGGGATGCGGTTCCGCCCCGAGGGGGCGTTCGTCGACGGGCTGGCGAGTCCGATCGTCATCGACGGCGAGCGGATGGTTGCGCCGACGGGCGCGCCGGGGTTGGGCGGCTGATTCCGGCCGGTTGTGGTCATTGGAGGACTGAGCGTATCCCCCTCCCGCTTGCGGGAGGGGAGAGCAGCGTCTGCTCCCCCCACCCCAGGCCGGTTGCCTGTCGGCCCATAGAAAAAGGGGCGCCCGAACGAGCGCCCCCCTCCCCCGTTTTATCGCCGGATCAGAATTTGACAGTGCCGGTGAGAAAGACCTGACGCGGATTGCCGTAGAAGGCGGTGAGCACGCCTTCGCAGCCGAGCGCCGGGATCAGGCTGCCGGCCGGCAGCGGCGCCATGCCGGGGCAGGCCGCAATGGGCGTCGGCGCGGCGGTCTGCGTCAGCGCGCCGGTCGTCGCATTGGCGAGCATGAAGGTATAGCCCGAGGTCTTGTACTGCTTGTTGAGAATGTTCTTGCCGAATAGGCCGATGCTCCAGCGGTCGTCGGGCGCGGTGTAGACGATGCTCGCATCCCACAGTGCGAACCCCTTCTGGTCGATATAGGGGTTGGGGATTTCGAACTGATAGGTCTTGCTGCGATAGGACAGCGTCGTGCCGACGCTGAGGTCGCCGTCGCCGACCGGGGTCGAATAGGCGAGCGTGCCGCTGGCAGTCCATTTCGGCGTGTTCTGCACCTCGCGGAATGCCGCGACATCGGTCGGCACGCTCGCGATATTGGTGATATATTCCTTATATTGCGCGTCGATATAGCCGACCGCGGTCGAGAGGGTCAGCCGGTCTCCCGGCGTCGCCAGATCCTCGCCGAGCCGCGCGCGGCCTTCGAATTCGAGCCCCTTGAACTTCGCCTTGCCGGCGTTCGACACGACGCCGCAGAAGGTCGGCAGGCCCGCGACGGTGCAGGCAACCGACCCCGGGATCTGGACGTCGGTATAATCGGCATAGAAGCCCGCGAGCGCGATGTTGAGCGCGCCGTCGAACAGGCTGCCCTTGTAGCCCACTTCATAGCTTTCGACCTTTTCGGGGCGGAAACCGAGGAAGTTCGCGACCTCGTCGTTGGTCGGCAAGCCGGGGATCGCGGCCGGAGCGTTCGCGCCGACGCCGCGCGGGTCGAAGCCGCCGCCCTTGAAGCCCTGCGAATAGCTGGCGTAGAGATTATGATCGGGCGTCGGCTTGAACGACAGCGAGACGCGCGGGGTGAATTTGTTGAAGCTGCGGCTACCGTTGAAATTGGTGCTCGGCGCGCCGAACGCGACGCCCGCGCCGCCGAAGACCGGTGAGCCGCCACCGAGATAATTCTGGCGCAGGATATGCGCCTCGCGCTTGTCCCAGGTATAGCGGCCGCCGACCGACAGGCTGAACTGGTCGCTGAAATCATAGGTGAAGTCGCCGAACACCGCATAGGTGTCGGTGTCGACATCGGCTTCGGTGAAAGCGGTGAGGCCGGCGACATTGTTGAAGATGCGCACGTCGAACAGCGTGTCGGCGGTCGCGGTGAGGTAGTAGAAGCCGAGCAGGCCCTTGAGCTTGTCGCCTTCGTAGAGCAGCTGGAATTCCTGGCTGACCTGTTCGTTGTAATAGAAGCCGGGCACGTCGACGTCGACCGCGGGCAGCGCGTCGAAATCGATCGGCGTCGCCGAATTATCCTTGCGCCACGCGCTGATCGAGCGGAGCGTCACCGTGTCGCTGAGTTCGGCCGTGACGTTCATCGCGAGGCCATAGGCCTCGATCTCCTGCCGGGGATCGTTGAGGCCGCCGCGGGTGTCATAGACGTCGTTGAGAACGGGCGCGCCGGTCTTGAGCCCCGCGATCAGGCGGTGGCCGCCGCGCGGATTGCTCTTGTCCTTCGAATAGTCGCCCGAGATGCGAATCAGCACCGGTGCGCCGTAGCCGCCGAATTCGAGCGTGCCGCGTGCGGCCCAGACGTCCTTGTTGTAATTTTCGAGGCCGGTGGTGAGATTGTCGCCGAAACCGCCGCGCGACAGCCGCGCGCCCGACGCGCCGACGCGGACGATGTCGCCGATCGGCGCGCTTGCGGTGACGACCAGGTCGGCCTGGTCGTAGGTGCCATAGGTGCCCTTGATCTTGAGCGCGAATTCTTGCGGAAGCGGCTTGGTGACATATTTGACCGCGCCGCCGATCGTGTTGCGGCCATAGAGCGTGCCCTGCGGCCCGCGCAGGATTTCGATGCGTTCGACGTCGTAGATGTCGAGCACCGCCGCCTGCGGGCGGTTGAGATAGACGTCGTCGAGATAGATGCCGACGCCCTGTTCGAAGCCCGAAACCGGGTCCTGCTGGCCGACGCCGCGGATGAAGGCGCTGAGCGTCGAGTTCGTCCCGCGCGAGACTTCGAGCGTCGTGTTCGGCGTCGTCTGGCCGACGTCGGTAATGTCGATCGCGCCCGCCTTTTCCAGCGCGTCGCCCGAATAGGCGGTGATCGCGACCGGCACGTCGATCAGCCGCTCGTCGCGGCGGCGGGCGGTGACGATGATGTCGCCGTCGCTGTTGTCGGCGGTCGCGCCTTCCTCCTGGGCGAGCGCGGCGGGGGCAAAGGCAAGCATCGAGAGCGCGCTCGTTGCGAGGACGGCGCGGCGCAGGGTGCGGGCGAAAGGACGCATGAAAACTCTCCCATGTGCGGGTGACCCCTCGCCACCCTTTGCTTTTGTTGAGCCTGGTGCTTGCCAAGCCGCGCGTCAGCCAATAATGAAACATGAACCAAGTTTCAACTTGGAATATGGCTCTGTCGCTTTTTGCTTGCCTGTGGTGCGGAAAAGCCACGATGCAGGGGAGCCGGACGGAGGGGGGACGGAAAGGCAGTCATGGATCAGCCGCAGGCCGGGACGGAAAGGGACGCGGGCGAGGCGCGCGACAAGACGCCGCGCACCGAGCGCGGGCGGCGGACGCTGCGCAAATTGCTCGATGCGGCGGCGGTCGAATTCGGCGAGCGGGGGTTTCACGAGGCGTCGATCAGCGCGATCACGCGGCGCGCCGGGACCGCGCTCGGCAGCTTCTACACCTATTTCGATTCGAAGGACGAGATCTTCCAGGCGCTTGTTCGCTATATGAGCGAGCAATTGCGCGATCATGTCACGCCGCGCGTTCAGGCGGCGCCCGACGAGATCAGCGCCGAGCGCATCGGGCTCGAATCCTATCTCGGCTTCGTGCGCGAGCATAAGGAGATCTACCGCATC
>PNJO01000217.1 GCA_013821905.1 Sphingopyxis sp.
CCGAGCAGCACCGCTGCGACGATCGGGCCCAGATAGGGCACGAAATTGCAGATGCTGACGATTCCGCCCCACATGAACGGCGACGGCATGCCGATCGCCCACAAGAGTAGCGCCACCAGCAGGCCGAGGACCGCATTGATCATCGTGATCGTCGCCAGATAGTCGGCGGTCGCATCGACGACATTCTGAATCACGCGCGCCGTCTGCATCGCGCCGTCGAAACTGCCGCGCCGGCGGATCGTCCCCTTGCGCAGCCGCGTCCAGCCCGAAAGGAAGAAGAAGATCACGAGCACCGCGAAAAAGAGCTGGATCGCAGCCGATGGCGCCGACGAGATGAAATAGTCGACGACCGAGGTCGGCGCTGTCGCGGCGACGGCCTGCGCGGTCGCCTCGGTCCCCGACGCGACCGACATCAGGGTGCGATCAACGAATTTCTGGAGCGTCGAATAGAAGTCGATCAGCGGCGCCAGATTGCTCTGGATGCGCGGGATCGATTCGGGAAGCCGCGCGAACCAGCCGGTCGCGGGCACGACGATGATCGCGAGCGCGGCGTTGATCAGCGCCAGGAAGCCCGACAGGGCGAGGAAAGCCGCCAGCGCCGAAGGCACGCCGCGCCGCTCGAGCCATTCGAGCGGCGGCACCAGCGCGATCGCGATGACGATCGCCGCGGTCAACGGCAGGAAGAATTCGGCACCGGCCTGCAGCGCGAACGGCAGCCCGAGGCAAAAGGACGCGCCAAAGATGAGCGCGAGCGCGGCCAGCAGCCGGTCGCGCCGGAAATCGTCAACCTCGATCTGGTGCAGGGGATTGTCGCGCGACGGGCGCACGCCCTTCCCACCCCTTTCCTCAGCCACGCCCCTCTGCCTCCTGTTTCAGCCGTTTCTCTTACGCCAGCTTCGCCGCGCGCGCCAGCGGCTCGCCTTGCGGCCGATTGGGCGACAATTATGTCCCCAATTGGGCCAGAACACTCTTTTCTATCGGAATTTTAACCAGAAATTACCCTTTTTCTCCGAAGACTAGCTCGCAAGGACCAGCCATTCGGAGTTTTGACCATGATGACAGCGCCTGTGGGGGGCGCGAAGCATCACCAGCTTCTTCCCTCTTGTTCGCTCATCGCGTGCGCCGTCGCGCTCGCGCTACCGGTCACAGCCGACGCCGCGGGAACGCGCGCCGGTTCGACGATCAGCAACACCGCGACTGCCAGCTTCGACACCGGCGGCGGCGCGCAAACCATCAATTCGAACACCGTCGACCTGCGCGTCGACGAGCTGCTCGACGTGACGGTGGATTCGAGCGATCCCGCCGACGTCCCGACGACGCCGGGCGCGACCAACCAGTTGCTGACCTTTTCCGTCACCAACAACGGCAATGGCGAGGAAGCTTTTGCGCTGACGACGATCGCCAACGCCGGCGGGGACAATTACGACCCCGTCGTCACGCAAATCTATCTCGACAATGGCGACGGCGTCTTCGACGCCGGCGCCGACACGCCCTACGCACCGGGCGCGAACGATCCGGTGCTCGATCCCGATGAAAGCATCCGCATCTTCGTGCTCGCCACGACGCCGGGAACGGTGGTCGACGGCAATCGCGGCATCGTCAGCCTGAACGCCGCTGCCAAGACCGGTACCGGCGTTCCCGGGGCGGTCTATGCGGGCCAGGGCGAAGGCGGCGGTGACGCAATCGTCGGGACGACCGGCGCGGACGGCCGCGATGCCGGCGCCTATGTCGTGTCGGCGGCGACGGTTTCGCTCGTGAAATCGGCAATAATCGTCGACCCGTTCGGCGGTGCCGAGCCGGTTCCGGGTGCCGAGATCACCTATACGATCACCGCGACCGTCGCGGGCTCGGGCTCGGTCAGCGGGCTCGCCATCACCGACAATATTCCTACCGACACCAGCTATGTCGCGGGCTCGATCACGCTCGGCGGCAGCGGCCTGACCGACGCGGCCGACGCCGACGCCGGCGATTACAACGGCACGCGGGTCAACGTCACGCTCGGCACCGTCGCCGGTGGCCAGACGCGCACCGTCACCTTCAAGACAAGGATCAACTGATGCGCAAGCTGCCTTTGCTTCTGCTCGCGGCGTTCGCTCCGATGCAGGCCCTCGCCGCCGACCGGGTCGATCTCGACAATCACGTCTTTCTCGAGCGCGTGACGACCGACGCCAACGGCAGGGAACGGGTGCTGCTCGAAGAACCCAAGGTTGTCGTTCCCGGCGACCGGCTCGTCTTCGTGCTCAACTATCGCAACGCCGGCGCGCAGCCTGCGGACCGCTTCGTGATCACCAATCCGATGCCCGCGGCAGTGCGCTTCGCCGGCGCCGGCGACGCCCAGCCCGTGGTTTCGGTAGATGGCGGCAAGCAGTGGGGACTGCTTTCCGCCCTCTCGGTGACGATGCCCGACGGCACGCGCCGCGCGGCGCAGCCGGCGGACGTGACCCACGTTCGCTGGGCGTTCGACAAGCCGATTCCGGTCGGCGGGACGGGCAAGCTGATGTTTCGGGGAGTCGTCAAATAGACGAATAGAATAAGCCGCTTAACGGGTGCCAGCGGTGGGGAAACGGCAGCCGACATAAAGCCTAGGAGCTCAGCTATGACCAGCAAGCTGACTTACTGGGGTGTCATCGGTCTGGCAGCGGCATCCGCCGCCGCCAGCCCGGCTCATGCAGCCGGAACCACCGCGGGCGCCTCGATTCAAAATACCGCCACCGTGACCTATCAGGTCGGCGGGGTTTCGCAGGGGTCGCAGACCGCATCCGACACCTTCATCGTCGACCGCAAGATCAACCTGCTCGTCGAAGAGGTGGGGACGGTCACGACCAACGTGTTTCCGGGACAGACCAACGCCATCACGACCTTCCAGCTGACCAACAGCTCGAACGAAGTGCTCGACTTCGCGCTCGTCGCCTCGCAGTCGGCCAACGGCGTCATCGCGGCGCACGGGGGAACCGACTCGTTCGACGTGACGACGGTGCGTATCTACCGCGACAACACGGCGACCGGCACCGTCGGCAGCTGGGATGCGGGCGACGCGCTCGTCACCTATGCCGACGAGGTCGCGACCGACACGCCGATCCGGCTGTTCGTCCTCGCCAACGTTCCGACCGGTCTCGCCAATGGCGCTGTCGCGGGCGTCACGCTCCGCGCCACCGCGCGCGAAGGCGGCACCGCGGGTTCGCAGGGAGCGGCGATCACCGAAACGACCGGCGCAAACACCGCGGCCAAGGACACGGTCTTCGCCGACGCCGCAGGCGTCACCGGCGATGCCGCGCGCGACGCATCGCATAGCGACAACGACGACTATACGGTGCAGACGGCGACGCTCGGGGTCACCAAGACCAGCCGCGTGATCTGGGATCCGATCAACACGACGACCAACCCGAAGCTCATTCCGGGCGCCGTCGTCGAATATTGCATCGCGGTCGCCAATACAGGCAGCGCCGATGCGACGACCGTCGCGATCAACGACCCCGTTCCAGGCCAGCTGACCTTCCTCGGCACCGGCAACCCGAACAGCCTGACGAACGGGCCGATCGCGCTCAACGGCACGGTCACCGGCGGCACCTGCAACGCCGACGGCGCCGCGGGCGGCAGCTATACGGCACCGAACGTCACGGGCACGATCGCCACGGTCGCGGCGGGCGCCACGCGCACGCTGATCTTCCGCGCGACCGTCAACTGATCGACGATCGATCGGGGCGCGCGGACTCCGGCCAAAGGCCGGGTCCGCCGCCCCCTCGGGGCCCGTCATGCGCTTCCTTCCGAAATCCCTTGGCCTTGTGACCGCCCTGGTCGCGGCAGCGACGCTGCCCGCGGTCACGCCGGCGCGCGCGCAGGTGATTTCCAACACGGCGTCGGCGCAATGGACCGACGGCGGCCGCCCGAACCAGATCTTGTCGAACCGCGTCGATGTGACGGTGACCCCGCGCCCGCCCGAGCAGCCGGTCATCAAGACCTATCGCCTGCTCGACCGCGGCGGCGACAAATCGGCGCCGCTCGGCCCAACCCAATGCTCCGGCTCGATCATCGCAGCGGCGCAAAGCGCCGGAACCGGCGGCAGCGCGATCCAGCTCGCCGGCGTTTACGCCGGCATGCCCGCCAGCCCGGCCTCGCTCCAGACCGCAGAATCGTTCCGCGCCGGCGAAATGCTCGTGGTCGGCGTGACGCTCGCGCCGGCCAATAGCGATTCGCAGACGCGCGATGCGCTGCCGGTCATCCTGGAGCTTGCCAACGGCGACCGCGAACGGATCACGCTGACCGAAACCGCGCCGGACAGCGGCGAATTCACCGGCTTCATCGGCACGATCGGCGTTCCGCCGCCGGTCGTCCAGGGCGATTGCCGCCTGTCGGTCAACCCCGGCTCGCCCGTCGAATTGCGCGTGACCGATGCGACGAATGCCAGCCTGGTCGCGCTCGCGACGATCGATTTCCTCGTCGATCCCTTCGGCATCGTTTTCGACAGCGGCGACGGCGCGGCGGTTCCGGGCAGCCGCGTCACGCTGATCGACAATGCGACCGGCCAGCCCGCGCGCGTGTTCGGCGACGACGGTGTCAGCGCCTATCCCTCGACGGT
>PNJO01000218.1 GCA_013821905.1 Sphingopyxis sp.
TTGCCCCATTCGGCGAGCGTCGCGGGGTTGCGGGCATAGCTGCGTGCCGCGAGCAACTGTTCGCGGAACAGGAGGAAGGTCGCCGCGCGGCTGCCCCCCGCCTTCGCCGAGCCATCCTCGCCGAACGCGACATATTGCAGCGCGCGGGGCTTGGTCACCATGTCCATATCGTCGGCGAGGTCGACGACCGCGCCCTGCCCGGCGAACAGATTGCTGCTGCTCCCCGGCGCGACGATCGCGCGGGTGATGCCGGAGGCGCGGTTGACCGCGACCGGCGAGCCCATCGGATTGAGCGCAGGCGCGATATCGAGCCCCGCCGAGAAACGCGAGCGGGTCGCCGAGCGGTCGTTGGTGCCGGTGACGGCATCGACTTCGGTCAGGCCGACGCGGCTGAACGCCGCGACGAGCCCCGGCGTCACCCAGCGTCCCTCGGCATCGACGCGTTCGATCCCCGTGGGAACCGCGACGCCGGCGCCCGCGGCGACGACCTTGCCGCCGCGCACGACAACGGTGCCGCCCTCGACCGGCGCGCTGCCGTCGCCGATGACGAGCTTCGCATTGGTGATCGCGACGTCCTGCGCCGCGGCCGGAACCGCGACGATCGCCGCGGCGGACAAAAGGAGGGCGCGGATCATTTCACATCTCCTTCGCCCGGCTGGCCCAGCTCGAAATCGCTCACCGGGCGCCGTTTCGGATCATTGGCGTCGAACATCAGCGCGCCGTCGATCCAAACTTTCTCGGGACGCGTATAGGCGCTGAACGGATTGCCGTTCCACAGCACGACATCGGCCATCTTGCCGGGCTTCAGGCTGCCCGTCCTGTCGCCGATCCCCAGCGCCTTTGCGGGATTGTACGACAGCCAGGTCCACGCCTGCTCGTCGCTGATCTGGATGCCCATGCGGCGGCCGGCCTTCAGCGCCTTGGCCGCTTCCTGGTTGAGCCGCTGGATCTGGTTCGCATCGTCCGAATGGACGATCGTGCACGCACCCGCCTTGTAAACGAGCGGGATATTCTCGTTGACGCTGTCATAGGCTTCCATCTTGAAGCCCCACCAGTCGGCCCACATCGCCGAGCAGATGCCTTCTTTCGCCAGCAGGTCGGCGATCTTGTAGCTTTCGACCGCGTGGTGAAAGGTCGATACCTTGTAACCGAATTCCTTCGACATATCGATGACGAGCGCCATCTCGTCGGCGCGGTAGCAATGATTGTGGACGAGGATCTCGCCCGACAGCACGCCCGCGAGCGTCTCCATCGCGAGGTCGCGGTCGACGGCCTTCCCCTCGTCGAGCTTCTTCTTGTAGGCGGCGGCCTTGGCCCAGGTCGCGCGATTGACCGCAAAATTGCCCATGCGGGTCGAAGGGGCACGCCCCTTTGCGCCATAGACGCGCTTCGGATTCTCGCCGCACGCCATTTTGAGGCCATAAGGCGCGCCGGGGAATTTCATCCCCTGCACCGTGCGCGACGGCACATTCTTCAGCGTGATCGAACGCCCGCCCATCAGGTTCGCGCTGCCCGGCAGAATCTGGAGCGCGGTCACCCCGCCGTTCGCCAGCGCGCGGCTGAACCCCGGGTCCTGCGGCCAGACACTGTGTTCCGACCAGACGTCGGGCGTCGTCGGCGAGGTCATCTCGTTGCCGTCCGAATGCGCATCGACGCTGGGGCTCGGATAGTCGCCGAGGTGGCTGTGGATATCGATGACGCCGGGGGTGAGGAACTTGCCCGTGCCGTCGATCACGTCGGCGTCGGTCGGCAATTCCATGTCGGGACCGCCGATCCGGTCGACCTTGCCGCTCGTCATCACGATCGCGCCATTGTCGATCCGCCCGCCCTCGCCGTCAAAGATGGTGACACCCTTCACCACCGTCAGGCGGGTCGGATATCCCTTGTAGGTCGAAGGATAGGGATCCTTGTTGAAGGGCGCCGGCTTCTCGGCGCTCGCGGTGGCGGGCTTGTCGCCCGCCGACTGCGCTTCGCTACCGGTGGCAGCACAACCGGCAAACGCCAGCGACACCGCAGCCAGCAGGCTGCTCTTCACGCCCCGGATCATGATCAAGCCCCCTTGGGTTCGGGATGGACGCCAGCGGCCAGCGGTTCGGCCTCGCCGACCCCCGCGAGACCGTCGTCGCGGTCGCGCAGCGTGTCGAGGTGCATCCACCGCTTCACGATCGGGCTGAGGAGAAGAACGACGACCGCCGCGCCGATGGCGATCCAGCCGAACAGTTCGTAGATGTCGAGCAGGCCCTGCTTCGTCATCTGGCCGTCATGGCCGCCGGTCGCCTCGCCGATCTTGCCGGCAACGAAATTGCCGACCGCGGTCATGTAGAACCAGGCGCCCATGATGAGCGAGGCAAGGAAGCTCGGCGCCAGCCGGTTCATCGCGCTGAGGCCGACGGGGCTGAGGCACAGCTCGCCGGTCGTCGCGAAGAAATAATAAGCGAAGACGAGGATCACCGGCGTCATCGCGGCGACGCCATAGGCTTCGGCGCCCCACACCAGCACGAGGTTCGCAAAACCCATCTGCGCGAGCGCAAGGCCGAATTTGGCCGGCGCCGACGGCTCGAAGCCGCGCTTTCCGAGCCAAAGCCACAGCGCGGCAAACAGCGGCGCGACGAGGATGATGATGATCGGGTTGATCGACTGGAAGATACCCGCCGGCACGCCGCCACGATCGACGAAGCGGTCGGTGAACAGGTTCATCGAACCGCCCGCCTGCTCGAACAGGCCCCAGAACAGCGGATTGAGGCTGATCAGGAAGAGGATGGCGAACATGCGTTCGCGCGGTTCCTTTTCGAGCTTGAAGCTCTCGTAAAGAACATAGCCGAGCAGCGCGACGCCCGAGATGGCGAGCAGCGTCTGGATGACGTCCTGATACTGGACGAGCGCCCAGATCACCGCGACCGCCGCGAGGCCGATGCCATAGATGGTCAGCTCGCGCGACCGGGCGAGGGGTGCCGGCGCCTCGCCCGCGCCCTTGAGGGCGCCCTTGCCGAGCACGAAGACGATCAGGCCGGCGAGCATCCCGATGCCCGCGAGACCGAAGCCGAAGCCCCAGCCGATCGTCTGGCCGAGATAGGCGACGAGGATGGTGCCGAGCGCCGCGCCCGCGTTAATGCCCATGTAGAAGATCGTATAGGCGCTGTCGCGGCGCGTGTCCGTGAGCTTGTAGAGCTGGCCGACCATCACCGAGATATTCGCCTTCAGGAAGCCCGAGCCGACGATGATGAAGGCGAGCGCGGCCCAGAAGACGTTGATCGTGGGATCATTCTGTCCGCCGACGCCCTCGACCGCCATCAGGCTGTGGCCCGCGGCGAGCAGCAGGCCGCCGAACAGCACCGCCTTGCGCTGGCCGAGATAGCGGTCGGCCAGATAGCCGCCGAGCACCGGCGTGATATAGACGAGGCTGGTATAGGCGCCGTAGATCAGGTTCGACTTGCCGTCGCTGAACAGCCAGTGCTGGGTCAGGTAGAAAATCAGGATCGCCCGCATACCGTAGTAGGAGAAACGCTCCCACATCTCGGCAAAGAACAGCATGTAGAGACCTTTGGGATGGCCCGCGAACTCGGGCTTCCGGCTCGTCGCGATCAGTGCGCCGACGGTCAGAAAGGCCCCCAACAGGACCAGCGCGATTACCGCGATCCAGTCGCCTTCTTGCCAAAGGCTGATATCTTTCATCAAAGCGTCCCTTTTTTCGATTATCTTGAAAGCGGCCTCCCGCCGCGAGATGGCGGCAACCTAACGCGAAAATTGCGTATGGGAAGAATCTAATTGCGTCTGAAACCGTTTGGTCCGGGCGCAAATTGATTGCGAATCATTCGCAACACTTGCGCGGCGCAGCGCGAACCGCCACATGGCGCGCATGTTCAACGACAGCTCCTCGCTCCTCGCCCATCTCGCCACCCGCCGCTCGGGCAAGGCGCGCGACATGGTCGCGCCCGGCCCCGACGCCGCCACGCTCCGCGAGATCATCTCGCTCGCGCTGCGGACGCCGGATCATGGCAAGCTCGCCCCCTGGCGCATCGTCACGATCGCCGACGACCAGCGCGACGCCTTTGCCGGCCTGCTCAAGACCGCCTGGGTCGCGGAAAATCCCGGCTCCGCGGGCATGGACCTTTCCGCGCTCGACCAGTTCGCGCATCAGGCGCCGACGCTGCTGGTGCTGCTCTCGACCCCCGTGCCCGGCAGCAAGATCCCCGTGTGCGAACAACAGATGTCGGCCGGTGCGCTGGGCATGAACCTGCTCCACGCGGCGCACGCGCACGGCTTCGTCGGCAGCTGGCTCACCGGCTGGGCGGCGTTCAGCCCGCAAGTCGCCAGCGCCTTCGGCGCGCGCGAGGGCGACGCGATCGCGGGCTATTTCTTCCTCGGCACGCCCGCCCGCGAGCTCGACGAGCGGCCACGCCCCGAATATGACGAAGTCGTTCGGAACTGGGAAATTTAATTTCAACTATCTGAGATAGTTTGTAACAAGCGGCATTTGACTGTGCTGCTGTCTTATGGCATTAAGGCGGCATGCTCGATCAGTCCAAACCCGTTTACCAGCGCCTTCGCGACGTCATCGCG
>PNJO01000219.1 GCA_013821905.1 Sphingopyxis sp.
CTTCGTCGAATTCTTCCGCCAGCCCGACCTGCAGCGGATGAACGTCGTCGAGGCGACCGGCCTGTCGATGGGCCAGTGGCTGACGGTGCCGATGATCGTCATCGGTATCTGGCTGGTCGCCACCGCGAAGGGCCGCCGCCAGCGCGTCGAGCCCGTCGCGGGACCCGATGCAATTGCCTGACGACAAGCCCTCGCCGGCGGAGTTGATGGCAGAAATCGCCGCGGCGCGGACGATGACCGTCGCCGACTATATGGCATGGGCGAACGCGCATTATTACGCGACGCGCGATCCGCTCGGCGCCGCGGGCGATTTCACCACCGCCCCCGAAATCAGCCAGATGTTCGGCGAGATGGTCGGGGTCTGGATCGCCGACCTCTGGTCGCGCGCGGGAAGCCCGGTGTTTCGTTACGTCGAACTGGGCCCCGGGCGCGGGACGCTGGCGGCCGATGCGCTGCGCGTGATGGCGCGGTTTCAATGCGTCCCCGCCGGCATCCACTTCGTCGAGACGAGCCCGACGCTGCGCGCGGAACAGCTGGCGCGCCTGCCCGGCGCCGAGCATCATGACGAAGTCGATGCGCTGCCCGACGATGCGTCGCTGGTCATCGTCGCGAACGAATTTTTCGACGCGCTGCCGGTCCACCAATATATCCGCGCCGCAGAAGGCTGGCGCGAGCGGATGGTCGTGCGCGCAGGCGGCGCCCCGGCGCCGGTCGCAGGCGACGTTCCTGCCGACGAGGCGGTGCCCGCTTCGCTGCGCGCCAAACCCGAAGGCACGATCGTCGAAACCGCGCCGGTGTCGGCGGCGATCATGCAGCGCTGCGCCTTTCGCCTCGCGCGGCAGGGCGGCGCGATGCTGGCGATCGACTATGGCTATGCCGGCCCCACGGCGGGCGACACGCTGCAGGCGGTCAGGGCGCACCGCTTCGCCGATCCCTTCGCCGATCCCGGCGAGGTCGATCTGACCGCGCATGTCGATTTCACGACGCTGGCCGATGCCGCGCGCGGCGCGGGCGCGACCGTCAGCCCGCTGGCGACGCAGGGCGCATGGCTGCAACGGCTCGGGATCGACGCGCGGCTGCAATCGCTGGCCGCCGCCGCACCCGGCCGCGCCGGAGAATTGCAGGGCCAGCGCGACCGGCTCGTCGGCCCGCGCGAAATGGGCGAGCTGTTCAAGGTGATGGCCTTCACCGCGCCGGGCTGGCCCACACCCGCCGCTTTCACAGGAGACGCCGCATGACCGCCATCCAATTGGCAAAACCGGCCGATGCCGAGGCGATCGCCGCTTTCGCCAACGGGTCGTTCACGCATACTTTCGGACATATCTATGATCCCGCCGACCTCGCGACCTTCCTCGCGGGCTGGAATCCGCCCGAGCGCGTACGCGCGCAGATCGCGAGCGACGACCATGATATCGCGCTCGTCCGCGACGCGGCGGGCGCCATCCTCGGCTATATCAAGATGGGGCCGGTCGACTTCGAGCTTCCCGCCGACCAGCCGACCGACCGCGCGGTCGAACTGCACCAGCTCTATGTCGCCGAGGCCGCCAAGGGCACCGGCGTCGCGGCGGCGCTGATGGACTGGGGCCTCGCCTGGGCGCGCGAGCGCGCGTCGATCCTCTATCTGTCGGTGTTCACCGAGAATGACCGCGCGCAGGCCTTTTACCGCCGCTACGGTTTCCGCGATGTCGGTCGCAACGCCTTTCGCGTCGGCAACCACATCGACGAAGACCGTTTCTTCAGGCTCGACCTGTGAGCGTGCCCTTCGTCACCGCGCCGACGCTGGACGGGATCGCGCACGGCTTTTTCGGGCGCCGCGGCGGCGTGTCGTCGGGCGATCTTGCCGCGCTCAATTGCGGTCTCGGGTCGGGTGACGATCCGGCGCTGATCGCCGAGAACCGGCGGCGCGTCGCCGAAGCGGCGCTGCCGGGCGCGGCGCTGACCTGCCTTTATCAGGTGCATGGCAATCGCTGCGTCATCGTCGATGAAGGCACCGACCTGACGGCGCGCCCCGAAGCCGACGCGCATGCGACGCGGACGCCCGGCATCCTCCTCGGCATCCTGACCGCCGACTGCGTGCCCGTACTCTTCGCCGACCGCGAAGCCGGGGTCGTCGGAGCGGCGCATGCGGGGTGGAAGGGCGCGCTCGCCGGCGTCACCGACGCGACGCTCGACGCGATGGAGAGCCTCGGCGCGACCCGCGCCAACATCGCCGCCGCGATCGGCCCGTGCATCGGCCGCGCTTCCTATGAGGTCGACGAGGGCTTCGCGGAGCGCTTCCTCGCCGACGATCCGGCGAACGAGCGCTTCTTCGCCGCGGGCAAGCCGGGCCATGCGATGTTCGACATCGCCGCCTATGTCGCGGCGCGGCTCGCCGCGGCGGGCATCGCCCGAATTGCCATCGGCGGGCAGGATACCTATGCCGAAGAGACCGATTATTTCAGCTATCGCCGCGCCTGCCATCGAAACGAAAACAGCTATGGCCGGCAGATATCGGTGATTGGCCTGGGGTAGCGACGCTGCATCGATCATCATCCCGGCGGAGGCCGGGGTCCCGCCGCTGCGTGGGGACGAGAGGGTGAGATCCCGGCCTCAGCCGGGATGACGAGATGGGGGAATGTGATGAAGGCCTTGGCGATCCCGCGCAAACGCCTCGTCTCGATCATCGGCGGCTCGGCGGGCAATCTGGTCGAATGGTACGACTGGTTCGCCTACGCCGCCTTCGCCATCTATTTCGCGCCGGTCTTCTTTCCCAAGGCCGACCCGACCGCGCAGCTGCTCAGCACCGCCGCGATCTTCGCCGTCGGTTTCGTGATGCGTCCGATCGGCGCGTGGGTGATGGGCCGCTTCGCCGACACGCGCGGGCGCAAGGCGGGGCTGTCGCTGTCGGTCGCGCTGATGTTCAGCGGGTCGATGCTGATCGCGGTCGCGCCGACCTATGCCGCCGCCGGCCTGCTCGGCCCGACGACATTGCTGGTGGCGCGGATGCTGCAGGGCCTGTCGCTCGGCGGCGAATATGGAGCGAGCGCAACCTATCTCTCCGAAATGGCGCCCAGGGACCATCGCGGCTTCTGGGCGAGCTTCCAATATATGACGCTGATCGGCGGCCAGCTCTGCGCGATCTTCGTCGCCGTCATCCTGCAGGCCTTTCTGACCGAGGCCGAACTCACCGCCTGGGGCTGGCGCATCCCCTTCGTGATCGGCGCGATCCTCGCGCTCGTCGTCTATCTGCTCCGCCGCAACCTTGCCGAGACGCCGTCGTTCGAAAATCAGGCGGCCGACCGGCCGGTCTCGACCGCGAAGCTGCTGTGGAAGGAGCATCGGCGCGAGAGCATCCTCGTCGGCATGTTGTCGGCGGGCGGCGGGCTCGCGGCCTATACTTACACCAGCTATATGCAGAAATATCTGTTCAACACCGTCGGCTTCGACAAGGCGACCGCGACCTATATCATCGCCGTCGCGCTGATCTGGTTCACGCTGATGCAGCCGGTCTTCGGCGCGCTCGCCGACCGTTTCGGGCGCAAGCCGATGCTGCTCCTGTTCGGGATCGGCGGCGCGCTGGTCGCGGCACCGACCTTCCTGACGCTGGAGACGGTCAGCTCGCCGATCGTCGCGACGCTGCTGATCCTGATCCCGCTGACCTTTCAGGCGGGCTATACCGCGAACAACGCGCTGGTGAAGGCCGAGCTCTTCCCCGCGCATATCCGCGGGCTCGGCGTCGCGCTGCCCTATGCGATCGGCAATGCGATCTTCGGCGGCACGGTCGAAATGGTCGCGCTCGCGCTCAAGGGCGCGGGCGTCGAGTGGGTCTTTTATTTCTATGTCGCGGCGGTCATCGGGATGGCGGGCATCGCGACGCTGTTGCTTCCCGAGACGAAAGAGCGCAGCCTGATCGTCGAGGATTAGAGTCCGCACGCCGCGCAATATAGTTTCAAACGAAACCGGCTTGCGATACAGGGCTCCAACACCTCAAGGAGCATTCCCATGGCCATGCGCGGCAAACCCAAGACGAACAGCAAGAAAATCGGCGACCGGGACCTGAGCCCCGCGACGCTGATGATGGGACTCGGCTATGACCCGGTGCTATCCGAGGGCTCGCTGAAGCCGCCGATCTTCCTCACCTCGACCTTCGCCTTCGAAAGCGCCGCCGCGGGCAAGCGCTTCTTCGAGCATATCACCGGCAAGCGCGAGGGGCCCGCCGACGGCCTCGTCTATTCGCGCTTCAACGGCCCGAACCAGGAAATCCTCGAGGACCGGCTCGCGGTCTGGGACGGCGCCGACGACAGCCTCGTCTTTTCGAGCGGCATGTCGGCGATCGCCACGCTGCTGCTCGCGCTCGTGAACCAGAATGACGTGATCGTCCATTCGGGCCCGCTCTACGCCGCGACCGAAACGCTGATCGCGCGCATCCTGTCGCGCTTCGGCGTCAGCTTCCTCGACTTCCCCGCCGGCGCGACGCGCG
>PNJO01000220.1 GCA_013821905.1 Sphingopyxis sp.
CCCGTCGATGCCGGTCGCGACGACCGAGACGCGGATCTTGCCGTCGAGGCTGTCGTTGAAGGCACTGCCCCAGATGATGTTGGCGTCGGGATCGACCAGCTCGCGGATATGGTTCGCGGCCTCGTCGACCTCCATCAGGCGCATGTCCTCGCCGCCAGTGATCGAGATGATGACGCCCTTGGCGCCCGCCATCGAGACGCCGTCGAGCAGCGGGTTGGCGATCGCCTTCTGCGCCGCTTCGAGCGCGCGGCCATCGCCTTCGGCTTCGCCGGTGCCCATCATCGCCTTGCCCATTTCGCGCATCACGCTGCGCACGTCGGCGAAGTCGAGGTTGATGAGGCCGGGCATGACCATCAGGTCGGTGATGCCGCGCACGCCCTGCTGCAGCACTTCGTCGGCCATGGTGAACGCTTCCTTGAAGGTCGTGTTCGGATTGGCGACGAGGAAGAGATTCTGGTTGGGAATGACGATCAGCGTATCGACATGTTCCTGCAGCTCGGCAATGCCCGAGTCCGCCGAACGCATGCGGCGCTGGCCTTCGAAGGTGAAGGGCTTGGTCACGACGCCGACGGTCAGGATGCCGCGGTCGCGCGCTGCCTTGGCGATGACCGGCGCCGCGCCGGTGCCGGTGCCGCCGCCCATGCCTGCCGCAACGAAGCACATATGGGCGCCGTTCAGCGCCTCTTCGACCTGCGCGATGCTTTCCTCGGCGGCGGCGCGCCCGACCTCGGGCCGCGAGCCCGCGCCCAGACCCTGGGTGATCTGCGTCCCCAGCTGGATGCGGCGTTCGGCGGGCGAGGCGTTCAGCGCTTGCGCATCGGTGTTGGCGACGATGAAATCGACGCCCTCGACGCGTGCCGCGATCATGTTTGCGATGGCATTGCCACCCGCACCACCAACGCCGATCACCGCGATGCGCGGCTTCAACTCATCGACCTGCGGCGGGCCAATATTGATGCTCATCAACTCATCTCCCTGCAGCGGCGGACAGGTGCCGCTTCCCCAACCTTGCGACCCATTCGGGCGGTAGTCCGACCACCCGACTTTCGGATACCGCATTGCACTATTGTGACTTCGGAATCACCCAAAAAATTAACCTTTTCGACGCGTCTCGTCTAAAAACTGCTTTTCAAAGCGGCCATCAGCCTGTTGATGATCCCCGCGTTCTTCGGACGGTGCACATCCTGCGACATCATCGGCAGATCGCGCAGGTCGACCGGATCCGACGCGGCATAGAGAACCAGCCCCGCGAGCGTCGCGAAGGCGGGTCCCGCATGGGCGTCGGGCAGCCCGATCAGCCCCTTCGGACGGCCGACGCGCGCCGCCCGGCCGAGCGCGACCTGCGTGTAATCGGCAATGCCCTTCAGGTCGGCGCCGCCGCCGACGAGCACGACCTGGCGCCCGATCGGTCCGACGAAATGCAGGTCTTTCAACGTCCTGCCGATCTCTCCCATCATGGCGTCGAGGCGCTGACGGATCACGGTGACGAGCTGTGCACGGGTAATACGCGGGGAATCGCTGCCCGACGGCGCGCCGGGTTCGAGTTCGATGATCTCGTTATTGTCGCGCGGGGACGCCGAGGCCGAGCCGTAGAAGCTCTGGAGGCGCTGCGCCTGGCTGCGCCGGATGCCGAACGCCGAAGCGATGTCGTCGGTGATGTCGCTGGCGCCGAAGGGCAGCGACGCCATCTCGACGAGCATGCCGCCGGCGTAGAGCGACACGGTGGTGACCGCCGCGCCGAGCTCGACGAGCGCGACGCCGAGATCGCGTTCCTCGTCCGACAGGCAGGCGAGCCCTGCCGCGATCGGTGACGCCACGACAGCGTTGACGTCAAGATGCGCCTGGCGCACCGCGGCCTCGAGGTTCCGCACCGGCGCGCCGTCGGCCATGATGATATGGATATCGACGCCAAGCCGGTCGGCGTGGAGGCCGATCGGATTCTTGACCCCGGTCAGCCCGTCGAGCGTGTAGAGCGCGGGCTGCGCATGGAGGATCATGCGGCCTTCGGGATCGATGCCGGCGCGACCCGCGGCGAGCAGGTCGTCGATATCCTCCTGTTCGATGCGGTGGCCGCCGAGTTCGCTTTCGATCGGCGCGACATCGCTCAAAAGCCCGCCGGCCGAGAAGCTGACCCAGACATCGTCGATGTTGAGCCCCGCGATGCGCTCGGCCTGTTCGATCGCCTCGCGGACGATATGCTCGGTCTGTTCCATGTCGGCGACATAGCCGCGCTGGACGCCGCGGCTCTCGCGCTGGCCGGTGCCGAGCACATGGAGCTGGCCGTCGGCGGTCTGGCCCGCGATCAGCGCACAGACCTTCCACGACCCGACGTCGAGCGCGGTGATGATCTTTTCGATGCGCGGCGGCGCCATGACTATCCCTTCTCCGCCGAGCTGGCGTCGGCGACGGCATCGACCGCGGCGCGCATGTCGTCGAGCTTCGCGGGCGCCACCTGCCCTTCGTGCGGCAAGCGTAGCACGAAACGATTGGGGTCGCGCATGTCGAAGCGCAGGATACCGCGTCCGAGCAACCGGTTGGCGCCATCGAGATGCGCGAATTTGGCGAGCGCGACCTTCGCCTCGGCCTCGCCCTCGGGCAGCGACAGCGTCTCGCCGCTGCGGAAACGAAGGTCCCAGCGGCGGTTGCCGACCCAGGTCGCACCGGCGAGCAGTTCCTTGAGGCTGCTCGCTTCGGTCAGCAGCCGGTCGAGGTCCTGCGAGCGCTGGTTCGCCTTCGGGCCGATGACAAGCGGCAGGTCGGGCATCGTCGCGACGGTAACGGGTTCGAGCACGACGCCCTTTTCGTCGATCAGCGACAGGCGATTGTTATGCTGCCAGATCGCCGCCGGCGTGCGCTCGACGATATCGACGACGAGCGTGTCGGGCAGGCGGCGCGACACGCGCGCATCCTTGATCCAGCCATATTTCATGAGGTCCGAGCGCACATCCTCGAGATCGACCGCGGCCATCGAACGGTCCTTTTGCGCCAGCGCGATATCATAGACGCGCAGCCGGTCGATACGGTCGGCGCCGACGACCTCGACCTTTTTGACCTGGAACCCCGCGCGGCCGACCGCCTGCGCATATTCCTCATGCACCTTCGCGGTCACGCCCGTGGCGTGCGCGGCAAGGCCGGCGACCGACAACAGGCCGATCCCGATCGTCCAGTTCGCGACCTTCTGCAGCCGCTGCGGGCTGATCGGCAGCGCATTGAACAGCGCGTCGAGGCGCGACTGCCGGATCGTCTTGCGCTTCTTCGGCGCGCGCGACGGGCGGCGCGGCGGCGCCTTGCCGCGTTTGATCCGAGTGTTGCTCATAACGCTTCCCCCACGATGCGTTCGACGAGTTCGGCATAATCCATGCCGATGGCGCGCGCCTGTTCGGGCACGAGACTGAGCGGCGTCATGCCGGGCTGGGTGTTGACTTCGAGCAGGAAGATGCCCGCGAGGCCATGTTCGTCGTCCCAGCGAAAGTCCGAGCGCGACGCGCCCTTGCAACCGAGCAGGCGGTGCGCCTGCACCGCCAGATCCTTCATCCGCTGCGCGACGTCGTCGGGGACGTCGGCGGGACAGACATGCTCGGTCAGCCCGTCGGTATATTTGGCGTCATAGTCGTAGAAGCCGGACTTCACGCGCAATTCGGTCACGCCGAGCGCCTGATCGCCGAGCACCGCGACGGTCAGCTCGCGCCCCTTGATGAAGGGTTCGGCGAGCAGCCGGTCGAACTCCTGCCACGGGCCCACCGCGTCGCGCGCGATCGGGTTGCCGTAATTGCTGTCGTCCTTGACGATCGCGACGCCGACCGACGAGCCCTCGTTGACGGGTTTCAGGACGTAGGGACGCGGCAAGGGGTCGATGGAAAAGAGGCTTTCGCTGTCGACCATCGTCCCCGTCGGCATGGGCACACCATGCGGCACCAGCGCCTGTTTCGTCAATTCCTTGTCGATCGCGATCACCGAGGTGACGAGCCCGCTGTGCGTATATTTAAGGCCCATCAGGTCGAGCATACCCTGCACCGTCCCGTCCTCGCCCGGGACGCCGTGGAGCGCGTTGAACACGACATCGGGTTTCGCCTCGGCGAGCCGCAGCGCGACGTCGCGGTCCATGTCGATGCGCGTGACCTTGTGCCCGCGGCTTTCGAGCGCGTCGGCGACGCCATTGCCGCTCATCAGCGACACTTCGCGTTCGGCCGACCAGCCGCCCATCAGGACGGCGACATGCCACGGACCCCGGCTCACTTCGCCACTCCCACGCGCTGTATCTCCCATTGCAATTCGATGCCGCTCTTGTCCTTCACGCGGCGGCGGACTTCCTCGCCGAGTGCTTCGATATCGGCGCTGGTCGCATCGCCG
>PNJO01000221.1 GCA_013821905.1 Sphingopyxis sp.
GGTGAGCTTGCACCCACGGCGGTTTTCAAGACCGCTGCCTTAAACCACTCGGCCACCTGTCCTTCGCCGCCGACATAGCGTGCGGGCGTGGCGCGGCAAGCGAAACCTGAGCCCCTCGGCCCGTCGCGCGAATGACTCGGCCCATCTCGCCACGGGCTGGCCAATGCGCTCGCATCTGTGCGACACATTGCCTATGAGTGGGGACATGATGCGAGCCAGCAGCAACAGAATCGGACGTTTTATCAGGCTGATCAGCGCTTTCCTTTCCGCCTGGATGCTGACCGCCTCGGCGCCGCTGCACGCGCAGGAGAGCAACAGCGGCTTCGATGCCTATGTCCAGTCGCTGTGGCCCAAGGCTCAGGCACGCGGCGTATCGCGCGCGACCTTCGACCGGGTGACCGCCGGTCTTGTCTATAATGCACGCGTCGTCGCGCTCGACCGCGACAATCTGGGCGCGCCGCCGAGCCCGAACACGCCGATTCCGGCCTTTGCGCCCTACAAGGCGAAGCATGTCGACGCCGCGCGCATCGGCGGCGGGCGCCGCGTCCACGACCGGCTGCTGCCGCTGCTGTCGCGGATCGAGGCGCGCACCGGCGTGCCGACGAGCATCATGATCGCTATTTTCGGCCACGAGACCGCCTATGGTCAGGTCACGGGCAATTTCGACCTGCCCGAAGCGCTTGCGACGCTCGCCTATGAAGGGCGCCGCCGCAGCCTGTTCGAACCCGAGCTGATCGCGACGATGGTGATGGTCGAGCGCGGCGTCCCGCGCAGCGCGCTCAAGGGCAGCTGGGCGGGCGCGTTCGGCTATCCGCAATTCCTGCCGTCGGTCTATCTGCAGGTAGCAGAGGACGGCGACGGCGACGGGCGCGCGAGCATCTGGTCGAGCGAGGCCGACGCGATCGAATCGATCGGCTCCTACCTTCGCCGCGCCGGCTGGCGGGCGGGGCAGCCGTGGGGTGTCGCGGTCACCGTGCCCGCGGGCTTCAACCGGAGCGCTGTCGCCAGCCGGCTGAACCCGACGCGTTGCCCGCGCGTTTTCGACCGCCACAGCCGCTGGCGCTCGATGGCCGAATGGCGCGCTGACGGCATCGTGCCGGTCGGCGGACGCTGGCCCGACGGCAATATCCAGGCGACATTGCTCGAACCCGACGGTCCCGGGCGGACGGCTTATTTGCTGACCGGTAACTATCGTGCGATATTGGACTATAATTGTTCCAATTTTTACGCACTGTCTGTGGGGTTGCTGGCGGATGAAATCGATCGTTAGGGGCGGGGGCCTGATGGCCGGGGCGATATTGTTGCTCGCCGGCTGCGGAAGTGTCGATGGCAAGGGCGAGGGAAGGCCGGCGGCAAGCCCGACGCCCGCGCCGATCGCCGCCGGGGTCAGCGATACGCCGGTCAAGGTCGGCGATCCCTATACGATCGGCAGCACGACGTACACGCCCGCCGATGTCGCCGACTATGACGATGTCGGCTATGCGAGCTGGTATGGCGAGGAACTCGCCGGGCAACCGACCGCCAACGGCGAAGCCTTCGACCCCGCCGCGATCAGCGCCGCGCACAAGACGCTGCCGCTGCCGAGCTATGTCGAGGTGACCGCGCTCGATACCGGGCGCACGATCCTCGTTCGCGTCAACGATCGCGGGCCGATGGCCAACGACCGGCTGATCGACCTGTCGCGCGGCGCCGCCGAGCAACTCGGCCTGGCGGCAGGCGTGGCCGCCGTGCGCGTGCGGCGTACGAATCCGCCGCTGGCAGAGCGTGTGCAACTGCGCAACGGCAAACCGGTGCCCGAGCGGATCGCGACGCCCGACTCGTTGCTCGCGATCCTGCGCAACAAGCTCAAGGCGCTGCCCGTTCCCGCCAACGCGCCCGCCGCGGCCGTCACCTCGCAGCCCGCGGCGCCGGTTGCCTCGGCTCCTGCGAAGCCGGGCGACGACCGGCTGGCCGTCGAAGGCGCAAGGCCCGCGGCCAAACCGGCAGCCAAGCCCGCTCCCGCGAAGCCCGCGCCCGCGGCGAAGCCGGCCCAGATCACCACCGGCGGCATTTATGTGCAGGTCGCCTCGTTCAGCAGCAAGGCCCGCGCCGATACGACCGCCAAACTGGTCGGCGGCACGGTCTCGGCGGCCGGAAAGCTCTGGCGCGTCCGCATGGGGCCCTTCGACAAGGAAGCCGACGGGAACGCCGCGCTCGCGCGGGCGAAGGCCAAGGGTTTCCGCGACGCCAAGATTATCCGCGAGCGCAAATAGTGCGGCGCGGGCGCAGGGTTTCGACAGCCTTCGCGTTTCTTGCGCTCGTGACGTGCCTTCCGGCGGCTTCGGCCGCGGACCCGCGTCCCAAAACCGCGCCTGCCGCTCGCGCGCCCTATGTCACCGACGCGCCGGTCGTGATGCTCAAGGATATCGATTCGGGCGAGATTTTGTTCGCACGGGGTGCCGACAAGCGCTTTGCGCCCGCGTCGATGACGAAGGTGATGACCGCCTATGTCGTCCTCGACCTGATCAAGAAGGGGCAGCTGTCGCGCGACAAGCTTTTCACCGTCGAGGACGCAACGTGGAAGAAATGGAGCGCGCGCAGCCGTAGTTCGACCATGTTCCTCCGCGCCGGCGAAAAGATATCGGTCGACGATTTGCTCAAGGGACTCATCACCGTCTCGGGCAATGACGCGGCGGCCGTCCTCGCGGTTGGCATCGACGGCAGCGAGGAGGCTTTTTCCAGGAGAATGAATTCCATAGCATCCAGAATGGGGATGACGTCGAGCAATTTCGGCACGCCGAGCGGCTGGCCCGACGGCGGGGCGACCAAGGTCAGCGCCGGCGATTTGATCCTGCTCGCCGACCGGCTGATCCGCGACCATCCCGCCGCTTACGCGCGCTATTTCTCGATCCCTAAGCTGCAGCATGGCACCTCGCCCGATGGCAAACCGATCGTGCAGGCGAACCGCAACCCGATTCTCGGCCGCCTTGCCGGCGCCGACGGGCTCAAGACCGGCCACACGTCGGAAGCCGGCTACTGCCTCCTCGGATCGGCCAAGCGCGACGGACGCCGACTCGTCATGGTCGTCGCGGGCTTGCCGAGCGAAAAGGCGCGCCGCGACGAGGCCGAACGGCTGATGAACTGGGGTTTCAGCCTGCCCGCCGTTCCCGCCACCGCGGGCAAGGGCAAAAAGTCCGCCATGGGTGCGGCGCGCGTGGCGTCTTGATGACAACGGTCGCGCGGGCGGCTACCGCCGGTCCATGCACGGGCGGCATCTCAACCATCGACCAAGCGGGCTGACGCTGTGACGCGCGGGCGCTTCATCACGCTCGAGGGCGGTGAAGGGGTCGGAAAATCGACCCAGATCCGCGCAATAGCCGCAGCCCTTGCCGCGCAAGGCATCGAAACCGTCGTCACACGTGAACCGGGCGGCAGTACCGGGGCCGAGGCGATCCGCACGCTGCTGATGGAAGGGCAGGACGACCGCTGGGACGCGCGGAGCGAGGCCTTGCTGTTTGCCGCGGCGCGCGCCGATCATGTCGCGCGCGTGATCCGCCCGGCGCTGGAGCGCGGCGCCTGGGTGCTGTGCGACCGCTTCGTCGATTCGAGCCGCGCCTATCAGGGCGGCGGCGGCGGCATCACCGACGCCGATATCATGGCCCTGCACGGGTTCGGGTCGCAGGGCCTGCTTCCCGACCGGACCTTCCTGCTGATCGTCAGCGCCGACGAGGCCGCGCGGCGGCTCGCGGTGCGCGACGCCGCGGGCGGCGACCGCATGGGCAGCAAGCCGCCCGACTATCAGGCGCGTCTCGCGGCGCGATTCGCTGAAATGGCCGCGGCCGAATCTGCGCGCTGGCGCAGGGTCGATGCCGACGCATCGGCCACCGCCGTCACGGCGGCCATCATGGCGGAACTCGCCGAATGGCTGCCATGATCGGCCACGTCGCGCCCGAGGACGCCTTTCTCGAAGCCTGGTCCGCCGGGCGGCTGCACCATGCCTGGCTGCTCGCGGGGCCGCAGGGGATGGGCAAGGCGGGTTTTGCCGCTCGGCTTGCGCGCTTTCTCGTCACTCATGGTCGCGGAGGCGGCGGCGAACAGGTACCGCTCGACGACCCGGGCGATGCCGCCGCAGGCCGCCTGGTCGAGGCCGGCAACCATCCCGAGATTCTCCATCTGACGCGCCAGCCGAAGGACAAGGGCAAGGAACTCGCGCGCAACATCACGATCGAACAGGTGCGCACGATGATCCGCCGCCTGCACTTCTCGCTCTCGTTCGGCGACTGGCGCGTGATCATCGTCGATGCGGTCGACGATCTCGAGACCGATGGCGCCAATGCGCTG
>PNJO01000222.1 GCA_013821905.1 Sphingopyxis sp.
AATCCTCGACGCGCTCGTCCCCTTCGTCCAGCCGGGCGTGACGACCGCCGAGATCGACAATCTCGTCCGCACGATGATGCTCGACGGCGGCGGCATTCCCGCGACGCTGGGTTATCGCGGCTTCACGCACAGCTGCTGCACCAGCATCAACCATGTCGTCTGCCACGGGATTCCCGACGACAAGCCGCTGCGCGACGGCGATATCGTCAACATCGACGTCACCAGCATCGTCGACGGGTGGCACGGCGACACCAGCCGCATGTACCTGGTCGGCGACGTGCCGATCAAGGCGAAGCGCCTCGTCGACGTCACCTATGAATGCCTGATGCTCGGCATCGAGCAGGCGAAGCCCGGCAACCGCATGGGCGACGTCGCGCACGCGATCCAGAGCCACGCCGAACGCCACCGCTATTCGGTCGTCCGCGATTTCTGCGGCCACGGCCTCGGCCAGATGTTCCACGACGCACCCGAGGTCGTCCACGCCGGGCGCCCTGGCACCGGACCGGAGCTTCGCCCCGGCATGTTCTTCACGATCGAGCCGATGATCAACACCGGCAAATATGCGGTGAAGATGCTTGCCGACGGCTGGACCGCAGTGACCCGCGACCGCAGCCTCTCGGCGCAGTTCGAGCACAGCATCGGGATCACCGAAACCGGCTGCGAGATCTTCACCGCGAGCCCGAAGGGCCTGAACGCGCCGCCTTGGGCATAAGCGAGACATGATACCATAGCTGTTCCCCGGCGAAGGCCGGGGCCCAGGGCGTTCTCACGCAACTTAGCTCTATTTCGCTCTGGACCCCGGTTTTCGCCGGGGAACAACCAGTGCGTCGCGCGCTGGAGCCCCCTCGCAAGCCCCCCATTTTCCCGCTTGCGCACCAAGCGCTTCCGGCGCAGTCTTGACGTTAACGTCAAGCATAGGCGTCAACGGGAGAGCATGGGATGGCGAAACGGGTCTTTTCGGCCGCGCTGCTGGGCGGCGCGGTGCTGGCATTGGCGGCGTGCAATGCTTCGGGAAACAAGAGCGCGGGCGGATCGCTCGACGAAGCGGAAAAAGCCAGCGAGACCCTGCTCAAAACCGGCGGCAACGGCGATAATTGGGCCGGCATCGGCTACAGCTATGACGAACAACGCTTCAGCCCGCTGACCGACGTCAACGACAAGAATGTGGGACAGCTCGGCATCGCCTGGTTCGCTGATCTCGAGGATGCGCGCGGGCAGGAAGCGACCCCGGTCGTCGTCGACGGCACGCTCTATGTCAGCCATGCCTGGTCGAAGGTCGACGCATGGGACGCCGCGACCGGCAAGAAGCTCTGGTCCTTCGACCCCAGGGTGCCCGGCGAACGCGCGGTCCACGCCTGCTGCGACGTCGTCAACCGCGGCGTTGCGGTGTGGGGCGACAAGCTGTTCGTCGGCGCGCTCGACGGCCGCCTGATCGCGCTCGACCGCAAGACCGGAAAGGAGCTGTGGTCGACGCAGACTTTCGACACCTCGAAACCCTATACGATCACCGGCGCGCCGCGCGTCGTGAAGGACATGGTGCTGATCGGCAACGGCGGTGCCGAGTTCGGCGTGCGCGGCTATGTCACCGCCTATGACGCCGACACCGGCAAGGAACGCTGGCGCTTTTACACCGCCCCCAATCCGAAGAAGGAAAAGGACGGCGCGGCATCGGACGACATCTTCGCGTCAAAGGCCAACGCGACCTGGTCCGACAAGGGCGAGTGGCAGACCTCGGGCGGCGGCGGCACCGTGTGGGACGCGATCGTCTATGACAAGGATCTCGACCAGATCTATCTCGGCGTCGGCAACGGCAATCCGTGGAATCACGGCACGCGCTCGAACGGCGAGGGCGACAACTGGTTCCTCTCCTCGGTCGTTGCGCTCGACGCATCGACCGGCAAGTATAAATGGCATTATCAGGAAACCCCGGCCGAAACGTGGGACTATACCGCGACCCAGCCGATCATCCTCGCCGAACAGCAGATCGGCGGCAAGCCGGTCAAGGTACTGTACCATGCGCCGAAGAACGGCTTCTTCTTCACCATCGACCGCACGAACGGCAAGCTGATCGACGCCAAGCCCTTCGTCGACGGGATCAACTGGGCGACGGGTTACGACCTCAAGACAGGCCGGCCGGCCGAAAATCCCGAGGCGCGTTTCTACAAGACGGGCAAGCCTTTCATCGCGATCCCCGGCGCGCTCGGCGCACACAATTGGCATCCGATGAGCTTCAATCCCGCGACGGGCCTCGTCTATATCCCCGCGCAGCAGATTCCGCAGGGCTATCTCCAGGACATGGACGAGCTCGACAGGCGCAAGGTGCTCGGCTTCAACATCGGCACCTCGCTGGGCAAGACGATGCTCCCCGACGACAAGGCGGCATTCAGGGCCGCGGTCGCCGCGACCACCGGCCGCCTCGTCGCCTTCGACCCGCGCACCGGCAAGGTCGCGTGGGGCGTCGACTATCCCGCGGCGTGGAACGGCGGCACGATGACCACCGCGGGCAACCTCGTCTTCCAGGGCACGAGCACCGGCCGCTTCCGCGCCTATGCCGCCGACACCGGCAAGCAGTTGCTCGACCTCGACATGCAGTCGGGGATCGTCAGCGCGCCCTCGACCTTCCGCGTCGGCGGGGTGCAATATGTCGCCTTCCAGACCGGCAAGGGCGGCGCTTTCCCGCTCGTCGCCGGCGTCGCGGGCGGCGTGACGCGCAAGGTGCCCAACCTGCCGCGCCTCGTCGTGCTCAAGATCGGCGGCACGGTGAAGCTCCCCGCGCCGCCCGCGACCACGACGCTCGCGTGGAACCCGGCCGCGCAGATCGGCACGCCCGCCCAGATCGCGGCGGGCAAGGCGCATTACGGGCGCTATTGCCAAGTCTGTCACGGCGACAGCGCGATCGGCAACGGCTTCACCCCCGACCTCCGCGTCTCGGGCACGCTGACCAACGCCAATGCGTGGAAGTCGGTGATCATCGACGGGATGCTCAAGGACCGCGGCATGGTGAGCTTTGCGAAGGTGCTCACCCCCGCAGACGCCGAGGCGATTCGCGCCTATGTCATCGAACGCTCGAACTGGACCAAGGCGAACCTCGCCGACACGGCCGCGCCGATGGGGCGATAACCCGGATCCTCCCCGTGGCGAAGCCATGGGGAGGGCGACCGCGCGCGTAGCGCGTGGTGGAGGGGCCGCGTCCGTGCCCCTCCGTCAGCGGCTGCGCCGCTGCCACCTCCCCATCGCTGCGCGACAGGGAGGATCGCGATGCCAATTTTTTAGGCAGTTCAATTCCTCAATTGCACACCCCTTGGGCAACGGCGCAATTTCCTGTCACAAATCTTACCGAAAGCTTGCGATTCGCCAATTGGCACGGCTTTTGATTGGTGCAAGATGACGGGGCCTCGCAGCGACTCAAGGTGAAAACCGGATTGGGGAGCGAACCGGACCAGGCTGGCCTGATCCGGCTTTGGCTGCGGGCACGAGAGACAAGACCCAGTGGGGGACAAGACGCGTGAAGAAGATTGAGGCGATCATCAAGCCGTTCAAGCTCGACGAAGTGAAGGAAGCGCTGCACGAAGTCGGCGTCAGCGGCATCACCGTGACCGAGGCGAAAGGCTTCGGCCGGCAGAAGGGCCACACCGAACTTTATCGCGGCGCCGAATATGTCGTCGACTTCCTGCCCAAGGTGAAGCTGGAGGTCATCGTCGAGGACGGTCTCGCCGAGCGCGTCGTCGAGGCGATTGCCGCGGCCGCACAGACCGGCCGCATCGGCGACGGCAAGATTTTCGTGATCCCGGTCGAGACGGCGCTCCGCATCCGCACCGGCGAACGCAACGAGGACGCGCTCTAGCGCGCTCCGCTCCCCATCCTGTTCAACCAGACGCCGGCATGAGCCGGTCATCATCGCAAGAAGGAAGTGCAGACCATGGCTACGAAGCCCAAGGATATCATCGCGCGGATCAAGGATAACGACATCGAATGGGTCGACCTGCGCTTCACCGACCCCAAGGGCAAGTGGCAGCACCTCACCATGTGCGCCGGCGTGATCGACGAGGACGCGCTCGAAGACGGCCTGATGTTCGACGGTTCGTCGATCGAGGGCTGGAAGGCGATCAACGAGTCGGACATGATCCTGAAGCCCGACCTCGACGCCGTCTATGACGATCCCTTCTCGGCCACCCCGATGCTCGTCATCTTCTGCGACATCGTCGAGCCCTCGACCGGCGAAGGCTATGCCCGCGACCCGCGCACCACCGCGAAGCGCGCCGAAGCCTATCTCGGCTCGACCGGGATCGGCGACACCGCCTATGTCGGCCCCGAAGCCGA
>PNJO01000223.1 GCA_013821905.1 Sphingopyxis sp.
CGGGCCTTCCAGATCGAGTTCGACGATTTCGAGCGGCTTCTTCGCTTCGAACGCAACGGCGGCGCGGGTCTTCATGGGCGGTCTCCTTCTCGGCGGCCCCAATCAGGCAAATGCGGCGGCAATGCAAGATACTCCCGATCCTCCCTGCGGCGAAGCCGTGGGGAGGTGGCAGCGCGACGCGCTGACGGAGGGGCGATGGCGCGACCGTTGTCGCCCCTCCACCACGCCTGCGGGCGCGGTCTCGCTGGCGCTGCGCGCCGTCTGCGACTCCCCCATCGCTACGCGACAGGGAGGATTCGCGCGACGTCCAAGCTTGACCGAGCCAGGTGAGTCGGAGCCCGAACGCGCGTGTCATTTTGTTCGGAAGGTCACAAAGGTCACGCCACATACCCCTCTTGTTTCGCTTCCCCGGTGGCACAGGCCGGGAGCGAGGCGCAGGGCAACGGCGGGTGGGATCGCAATGGTCATGGCGGGCAGGCTATGCCTGCGAAATAATGTAGGAAAGCCCCTTCTGCCGCCATCCCATTTCGTCACCCTCGAACGAGACACGCGGCTCGTTCGACTTGACCCGGGGTCCATGACGCCGGCGCCGCAATGGATCCCGGATCAAGTCCGGGATGACGATGAAGGATAAGGATTGCCCTCGTCTCGCTCCTCGATCTGCTGCGGCCGCAGGAAGAACCGATCTGGGCGGTCTATCCGCAGCGGCGGCATTTGCTGCCGAAGGTGCGGTTGCTGATCGACAAATTACGCGAGGAATTGCCGGGAGCGTTGCGGCGGAGTGAGGTCGTTTACGTCTGGACTACAGGCCGGCGAGCTTCGCTGCGATTATGACCGTGAGAACAAGCATGACAGCGTTGAACGCGGTGCAGAACCAAAAGAGAATAGGGTTATCGGTTCGATGCCCCGCCAAATAGCCGACGCCCGGCGCTTCCATCGTTTCCGTGCGAAAGCCGACCCAGAGATAACGTCCGAAGAAAGCGCTACAACCAAGCGCAAGCGCTACCTGCGCCGCGACGCTAAGATCACCAAACCTCATCATTGCGAGCAAGAGAAGTACTGCGAAAAACGTGAGCAACAAGTAGCGCATCGCCCAAATATGATCGACACAGTCGACTTTCGCAATCGGCCTATCTGTCGTCGTCATCCCGGACTTGATCCGGGATCCATTATTCCGGCGCTGGCGTGAATGGACCCCGGATCAAGTCCGGGGTGACGATAGAGGAAACGCGGCCCTCAACACTCCACGACGCTGACCGCCAGCCCGCCTTTCGACGTTTCCTTATATTTGTCGCGCATGTCGCGGCCCGTCTGCAGCATCGTCGCGATCACCGTGTCGAGGCTGACGACGTGCGTGCCGTCGCCGATCATCGCTATGCGGCTGGCGTCGATCGCCTTGATCGCGCCCATCGCGTTGCGTTCGATGCACGGGATCTGCACCAGCCCGCCGATCGGGTCGCAGGTCAGGCCGAGGTTATGCTCCATGCCGATCTCGGCGGCATTTTCGACCTGCGCGTTGGTGCCGCCGAGCGCCGCGGTCAGCCCCGCCGCCGCCATCGAGCAGGCGACGCCGACCTCGCCCTGGCAGCCGACCTCGGCGCCCGAGATGCTGGCATTACGCTTGTAGAGTGCGCCGACCGCGCCCGCCGCGAGCAGGAAGGTGCGCACGCCCTTCGCGTCGCCGCGATAGCTGCGCTTGTAATAGCGGATCACCGCCGGGATGATCCCCGCCGCGCCATTGGTCGGCGCGGTGACGACCTTGCCGCCCGCGGCATTTTCCTCGTTCACCGCCATCGCCCACAGGTTTATCCAGTCCATCATCGCCATCGGATCGGACAGGTTCGCCTCATGCCGCTCGCGAATGTCGGCGGCGATCTGCGGCGCGCGGCGCTTGACCTTGAGCCCGCCGGGGAGCGTTCCGGTGCTGCAGCAGCCCGCGTCGATCGAGCTGTCCATCGCGCCCGCGATGGCATCGAGGCCAGCGTTCACCTCATCGAGGCTGCGATGCACCAGCTCGTTGTCGAGCATCATCTCGGCAAAACTCTTCCCCGACGCCGCGCCCATGTCGAGCAGGTCGGCGCCCGAGGTAAAGGCGAAAGGCAGATCGACCTCATCCTCCGCGCCGCGGCTGTTGCGTCCCGCCTCGTCCTCGTCGACGACGAAGCCGCCGCCGATCGAGAAATACATGCGCTTTGCAAGGATCTCGCCGTCGCCGTCGCGCGCGGTGAAGCTGAGCGCGTTGCTGTGGAACGGCTGGCGCTGGCGCATCTGGAAATGGAGGTCGTTTTTCGGCTGGAAGCGCGCGCGAACGCGGCCGAGCAGGTAAAGAAAACCTTCGCTGGTCGCGCGGTCCCAATGCGCCCTGATCGCGGCGAGGCTGGTCGAGGCGGGGATTTCGCCCGCGAGCCCCGCAACCACCGCGGTGTCGGCGGCGTGGCCTTTTCCGGTCAGCGCGAGCGAGCCGTAGAGGTCGGCCTCGACATGCGCGGTGCGGCCGAGCAGGTCCTGCTCGTCGAGCCATAGCGTGAACCGCCGCGCCGCGACCATCGGGCCGACGGTGTGCGAACTCGAAGGGCCGACACCGATTTTGAACAGTTCGAACAGGCTGATCGTCATGGCGGCGCTATAGGGGATGGAATGGCGTCACGATAGAAGCCAATGCCTTGACGTCAGAAAGCTGCGTGCCCCCGCGAAGGCGGGGGCCCATCATCGGTCGGCGCTTTTTGGAACCCGCAGGAGATGGGTCGTGTTGGGAGGCACGTGACTCCCAACACCCTTCGCGGGGACACACGGCATTTTTCCCGAAAGCGTCGATTTACGCCGGATAGGTCCAGGTCGTGTCGCTGGCGAGATTTGCGGCCGCGAAATCCCAGTTCAGCAGTTCGTCGACCACCGCGTCGACATAGGCCGGGCGCAGATTCTTGCGGTCGATATAATAGGCATGTTCCCACACGTCGATCACGAGCAGCGGCTTGATGCCCGCGGTCAGCTCGGTGCCGGCGTCGTGCGTGTCGGTGACCGACAGCTTGCCGTCGCGCGCGACCAGCCAGGCCCAGCCCGACGCGAAATGGTTGACCGCCGTCTCCTTGAGCTTCTTCTTCAACTCGTCGAGCGAGCCGAAGTCGCGGTCGATCGCCGCGGCGAGGTCGCCCGCCGGCGCCGTCTTGGTCGGGCTCAGGCTTTCCCAGTAGAAGGCGTGGTTCCACGACTGCGCGGCATTGTTGAACAGGCCCTTGTTGCCCGAACCCTCGGCGTGATGGACGATCTCCTCGAGCGGTTTCGACGCCAGGTCGGTGCCTTCGATCGCCGCGTTGACCTTGTCGACATAAGCCTTGTGATGCTTGCCATGATGCGTCGCGAGCGTGTCCGCCGAAATATGGGGTTCGAGCGCGTCCAGAGCATAAGGCAGGGGAGGATGGGCGATCGTCATGGCAGTCTCCTTTTTTATGAATTCGGGTGTCTAACTCGGTATCGACGCGCCGGGTTGCAACCCCGTGACGCGGATTTTTCCCTTCGCAATGCGGAAAGCGAACCGGATTTACGGCGCCGCGCGGCTCACGCCTCGCGCCATCGCGCCGGCAAGGTGATTTCGACGACCAGCCCGCCGGCCTCCCAGTGCCGCTCGATCGTGCCGCCCAGATTATTCCTGACGCTGCGCTCCATCAGCAGCGTGCCGAAACTCGTCCGCGCCGGCACGGCCACCTCGCGGTCGCCGCCGCTTTCGGACCAGGTCAGCCGGAACATCCGGCCGTCGACGCCCTCCCGCTCCTGCGTCCAGCGGACCTCGACGCGCCCGCCGGCGCCGGTCAGCGCGCCATGTTTCACCGCATTGGTCGCGAGCTCGTTGAACAGCAGCGCCATCGCGACCAGCGCATTTTCGGGCAGCAGCAGGTCGGGACCCGACCAGTGGATGCGCGGGAAACTCGCCTCGACCTCGCGCATCAGCGCGTGCATCGACCCGGTCATGAAATTGGCGCCGAGCAGGACATTCTGCGCGCGGTTGAGCGCGTCGAGGCGGCTGCTGATGCGCTCGACATAATCGTCGACATCGTGCGCGGCGTGGCGCGTCAGCGAGATGATCGCGCTCACCGTCGCGAACAGGTTGCGCATCCGGTGATGCAGCTCGCGCATCAGCAGGTTGGTGTTTTCCTGCCGGCTCTTCTGCTCGGTGATGTCGATGCAGACACCGGTCAGCACGGCATCGTCGTCGCGCACGTCCCAGTCGCCCCGGATGCCCAGCCAGCGC
>PNJO01000224.1 GCA_013821905.1 Sphingopyxis sp.
CTCAGTTCGGTGCCCGCGCAGCAGCAGACCTCGGCGGCGGGGCTGATGAGTTTTCTGCGCACGCTCTGCGGCGCGATCGGCACCGCGGTCGCGACGACCGCATGGGACGATGCGGGCCGCACCTCGCGGTCCGAGCTCGTCTCCGCGCTCAACAATCCCGAAGCGACGATGACCTCGCTGCAGAACGCGGGCTTCACCTACGAACAGGCGCGCGCCGCGATCGAGCGGCTGGTCGAGGTGCAGGCCTCGACGCTCGGCGTCCTGCACCTGTTCCTTGCGTCGGGGGTGGTGTTCGTGATCGCCGCGATCGCGGTCTGGTTCGCGCCGCGGCCGAAGCAGATTTCGATGGGCGGCGGCGGGCACTGAGCCCTATCGGGCGAAGAGGTGGCCCAGATCGGCAAAGGCCTTGAATTCGAGCGCATTGCCCGCGGGATCGTGGAAGAACATCGTCGACTGCTCGCCCGGCTGGCCGGGGAAGCGGGTGTGCGGTTCGATCATGAACGCGACGCCCGCCGCCTTCAGCCGGTCGGCGAGCGCCTGCCATTCGGCGGGCGGCAGCACGACGCCGAAATGCGGCACCGGCACGTCATGACCATCGACCGCATTGTGCGCGGGCCGCGCGCGCGGCACATCGGTGCGGTGCGCGACGATCTGGTGGCCGTAGAGATTGAAGTCGATCCAGTCGGCATCGCTCCGCCCCTCCGCGCAGCCGAGGATCGTGCCATAGAAGTGACGCGCGGCGTCGAGGTCGTCGACGGGAAAGGCGATGTGAAAGGGAGCAAGGCCGGCCATGTCCGACCTTTGCCGCACCCGCGCCGCGAATGCCAGCCCGGGACTTGGGCGACGGCGCCGAACATGCTACGGGCGCCATCGCTTTTTATCAGCCGTCATCCCGGCGCAGGCCGGGATCTCACCGGATCGTAATCACGTTAGGGCGAGATCCCGGCCTTCGCCGGGATGACGAATGGGTTAGGTATATATGCTGACGATCAATGGCCTCACCGTGCGTCTCGGCGGGCGCACCATCCTCGACCGCGCGGGCGCGAGCCTGCCCGGCAAAAGCCGCACCGGGCTGATCGGCCGCAACGGCGCGGGCAAGTCGACGCTGATGAAGGTCATGATCGGCCAGCTCGAAGCCGACGAGGGCGGCATCGAAATGCCGCGCAAGACGCGCGTCGGCTATATCGCCCAGGAAGCGCCGAGCGGCACCGCGACGCCGTTCGAAACCGTGCTCGCCGCCGACACCGAACGCGCCGCGCTGCTCGCGGCGTCGGAGGTCGAGCGCGACCCGCACAAGCTCGGCGACATCCACGAGCGGCTGATCGCGATCGACGCCTATGCCGCGCCGGCGCGCGCCGCGCGCATCCTGATCGGATTGGGCTTCGACGAGGAGATGCAGGGCCAGCCGCTCGACAGCTTCTCGGGCGGGTGGAAGATGCGCGTCGCGCTCGCGGCGCTGCTCTTCTCGAACCCCGACCTGCTGCTGCTCGACGAACCGTCGAACCACCTCGACCTCGAAGCGACGATGTGGCTCGAAAGCTTCCTGCGCGCCTATCCCGGCCAGCTCGTCGTGATCAGCCACGAACGCGACCTGCTCAACAATGTCGTCGACCATATCCTCCACCTCGAAGGCGGCAAGGTCACGCTCTATCCGGGCGGTTACGACGATTTCGAGCGCCAGCGCGCCGAGCGCATCGCGCAGCTCGCCGCGGCCAAGGCCGCGCAGGATGCGCAGCGTGCGAAGCTGCAGGATTATGTCGCGCGCAACAGCGCGCGCGCCTCGACCGCGAAACAGGCACAATCGCGCGCCAAGCAGCTCGCGAAGATGCAGCCGATCGCCGCAGTCGCCGAAGACCCCAGCCTCGTTTTCGACTTCCCGAGCCCCGACGAGCTCAAGCCGCCGCTCATCACGCTCGACCTCGCGAGCGTCGGCTATGCGCCGGGCGAACCGATCCTGACGCGGCTCAACCTGCGCATAGATCCCGACGACCGCATCGCGCTGCTCGGCCGCAACGGCAACGGCAAGACGACGCTCGCGCGCCTGCTCGCGGCCCAGCTCGCGCCGATGGACGGCGCGATGGCGGCATCGGGCAAGATGCGCGTCGGCTATTTCACCCAATATCAGGTCGAGGAACTCGACGGCAGCGACACGCCGCTCGGTCATATGACGCGCGTGATGGCGGGTAAGACGCCGGGCGCGGTCCGGGCGCAATTGGGGCGCTTCGGCTTTGCCGGCAACAAGGCAACCACCGAGGTCGGCAAGCTGTCGGGTGGCGAACGCGCGCGGCTCGCGCTCGCGCTGATTACCCGCGACGCGCCGCATCTGCTGATCCTCGACGAACCGACCAACCACCTCGACGTCGATGCGCGCGAGGCGCTGGTGCAGGCGCTCAACGGCTTCGACGGCGCGGTGCTGATCGTCAGCCACGACCGCCACATGCTCGAACTCACCGCCGACCGGCTTGTCCTCGTCGACAATGGCACCGCGCGCGATTTCGACGGCAGCATGGACGATTATGTCGCCTTCATTCTCGGCAAATCGGCCGCGAACGACGATGCGAAGGGCGCGCTCGCGAAACCGAAGGACGCCAAGCTTGCGCGGCAGGAAGCCGCCAAGGCACGCGAGGCGCAGGCGGTGCTGCGCAAATCGGCGAAGGACCTCGAAGCGCAGGCCGAAAAGCTGAACAAGCAGATTTCCGCGATCGACCGCGCGATGTTCGACCCCGCAAGCGCCGAGCCCGCGCTGGCGAAGCTGACGATGGGCGACCTCGCGCAGCGCCGCGGCAAGCTGGCGTCGGAACTGGAGAGTGTCGAGGCGGCGTGGATGGAGGCGCTCGAGGCGATCGAGAGCGCCGCCGCCTGACTATCGCCGTTCGGCGCGCGCGATCGATATCGTCTGGATCGCCGACAGCAGGAACAGGATGAAGGCGATAAAGCCGCCGAGCGCCGCGACGACATACCAGGTCTGCCGCCCGCCCACCGAATTGGTGGTGAGCAGATAATGCGGCTCGGCGACCGTCAGCTCCTTTTCCGCGAACGCTGCCACCACCTCGGCGGGCAGCCCGTTCTCGACCAGCACCCCGCGCATATGATCGGCGAGGAAGATGTTGGTGCGCGGGGCTTCTTCGCTGTCGGTGAAGGCATAGCTTGCGCGGTCGATGAAGAAGCGCACGGGCGCGTCCTTCGCGGCGCCTTCGGCAACGACGGGGACATAGATGGTCTGATGGTCGATGTCGGCCGAACGCGAGCGGAACGCCTCGTCGAGCCGGAGCGCGCGTGCCGTGTCGGGCAGCGCCCCGGTCAGCATCGCCGATCCGGTCGGCGGCGCGGCCGGGCCGAGCGCGGCGAGGTTCACCTCGACCGGCGGATCGGACGGATGCGGCAATTGCTGCGAATAGACATAGGCTCCGCCCGCAACCAGCGCGGATAGCACGCCGAGCACCAGCATGCCCCGCCGCACGTTGCGCAGGAAGGGGGCCGGATCGGCGCCGTCGGCGAGCGCCATCTGCTGTTCCTGCTCGCGCCGGCGCAGGACCGACAAGGCCGGCGCGGCGAGGATGAGCGCGGGGAGCAGCCCCGTCCATATTCGCTCATAGGAACCCCAGCGCGCGATCTGCCATTCGGCGAGCCGGCGATATAGGCCGCTATAGTGGCTATACTCCCACCATGCCCAGCAGCCGACGGCCAGCATCCAGGCTATGCTGAGCCAGAATGCGAGCCGCGATTGCCGTGGCATCGATATTCCCTCCCGGCCTGGCAGCCCGACCGTGCGATCCCTCTGCCGGGCGCGTCGCTGCGACCCATGATTTGATACATACACGCGCGGCATGGTAAAGTCAGGGCCACGGCGAGCCTTGACTCAAGCATCGTTGCTCGCGATAATAGTTTCAATTGAAACTAGATGGGAATGCAATCATGGCCGACCTTTTCGACAATCCGCTGGGCCTCGACGGTTTCGAATTCGTCGAATTCTCGGCTCCCGAAAAGGGCATTCTCGAACCCGTGTTCGAACGCATGGGCTTCACCCGCATCGCGCACCACCGCTCGAAACAGGTCGAACTGTGGCGCCAGGGCGGGATCAACCTGATCGCTAATTACGAGCCCAAATCGCCCGCGGCCTATTTCGCCGCCGAGCATGGTCCGTCGGCCTGCGGCATGGGCTGGCGCGTGCGCGACGCCGCCAAGGCCTATGCCGAGGCGATCGAGCGCGGCGCCGAACCCGTCGAGGTC
>PNJO01000225.1 GCA_013821905.1 Sphingopyxis sp.
GTCGGAAACGGCGCGTCATAGGCCGCGATCTCCTCGGCGCTCAGCTCTCTTTTCGTCCCCGCCTTCACGATCCTGCCGATCGGAAAGACCGGGCTGTAGCGCGAAAAGGCGCGCCAGATCGCAAAGGCGCGCGGCGCGGGCTGGCCCTCGGGAAGCCCGCCGTTCGACAGCGCGACGCCCGCGAAGCGTCCGGGCATTTCGGCGACGAGCCGAAGGCCGATCAGCGAACCCCAGTCCTGGCAGGCGAGGATGATGTTCTGCAGGTCCAGCGCCTCGATCCACTGCCGCATCCACGCGACCTGCGCGGCATAGCTATAGGCCTTGCGACCGAGCGGTTTGTCCGAACGGCCGAACCCGATCAGGTCGGGCGCGACGACGCGAAAACCGGCCCTCGCCGTCGGTTCGATCATATGGCGATAGAGGTAGGACCAGGTCGGCTCGCCGTGCAGCATCAGCACCGGCTGCGCGGTAGCGTCGCCCTCGTCGACATAATGGACGCGCAGCCCGCCCGCGATCTCGAGATAGTGCGGCGCATAAGGCCAGTCGGGCAGCCCCGCGAAGCGCGCGTCGGGCGTGCGATAGATGGTCATGGTCCTTCTCCCCCGCCCGTCACCTTAAACCGCTCCGCGCCGCTGGCAACCACTTGCCGCCCGCGCGCCAGCGCCTAGGATGGCGCGATGCGAACCGCGCTCGCACCGCACCATCCATCTCGGGAGCCCTTCCATGTCGCGCCACATCCTCGTCTTCTACGGCAGCTATCGCCGCGACCGGCAGGGGCTGAAGCTCGCCCACTGGCTGGTCGAGGCCATCAACGCGCGCGGCGACCGCGCCGAGCTGGTCGACGCGAAGGCGGTCGACCTGCCGATGCTCGACCGCATGTACAAGGAATATGCGAAGGGCGAGGCGCCCGCTGCGATGGAGGAACTCGCCAGCAAGATCCGCGCCGCCGACGGCTTCCTGTTCGTTACCGGCGAATATAATTGGGGGCCGCAACCGGGGCTCAAGAACCTCACCGACCATTATCTCGAGGAATGGTTCTGGCGCCCCGCGGCGATCGCCTGCTACTCGGCCGGCTCCTTCGCCGGGGTGCGCTCGATGATGGGATGGCGCGATATTCTCGGCGAGATGGGGATGGTGGTGATCTCGTCGATCCTGCCCGTCGCGCGCATCGGCAGGACCTTCGACGCCGACGGCTGCCCGGCCGGCGACGACGGCAAGCAGCTCGAACGGCTCTTCCCGCGCTTCGCCGACGATCTCAACTGGTGGATCGACGCCGCCACGGCGCAACGCGCGAAAGTCGATCCGCCCTATTGAACCACTTCAGCCGAGGTCGAAGCTGACCCCCTGCGCCAGCGGCAGCGCGTCCGAATAATTCACCGTGTTCGTCGCGCGCCGCATATAGGCCTTCCAGCTGTCCGACCCGCTCTCGCGCCCGCCGCCGGTTTCCTTCTCGCCGCCGAACGCGCCGCCGATCTCGGCGCCCGAGGTGCCGAGGTTGACGTTGGCGATGCCGCAGTCCGAACCGCCCGCGGCCAGGAAGCGTTCGGCCTCGCGCATGTCGGTGGTGAAGATCGCCGACGACAGCCCCGCCGCGACGGCGTTGTGCTGCTCGATCACCGCGTCCAGATCGTCGTAGCGCATCACATAGAGGATCGGCGCGAACGTCTCCTCGAGCACCGGCCCGACCTGTCCCGGCATCTCGACGAGCGCGGGCCGCACATAATAGCTCGCGCCCTCGCCGACGCGCCCGCCGCCGTGGACAACGCCGCCCGCCGCCCTGGCCGCGACGAGTGCCTCCTGCATCGTCTCATAGGCCGCGCGATCGATCAGCGGGCCGACGAGCACCTCGCCCTCCAGCGGATTGCCGACGCCGACGCTGGCATAGGCCGCCTTCAGCTTCGCCACGAACCCATCGTAGATGCTGTCGTGCAGGAACAGCCGCCGCGTCGTCGTGCAGCGCTGCCCCGCCGTCCCCATCGCTCCGAACGCCACCCCGCGCAGCGCGAGGTCGAGGTCGGCCGACGGCGCGACGATCACGCCGTTATTGCCGCCGAGTTCGAGGATCGCGCGCGCGAAGCGCTGCGCGAGCCGCGGCGCCACTGCGCGGCCCATGCGGGTCGATCCGGTCGCAGAGACCAGCGCGACGCGCCGGTCGTCGACCAGCGCCTCGCCCGCCTCGCGCCCGCCGACCAGCAGCTGCGACAGCCCCGCGGGGGCATCGCCGAAACGCGCCACCGCGCGCGCGAAAACCGCCTGCGTCGCGAGCGCGGTCAGCGGCGTCTTTTCCGACGGTTTCCACACGACGCTGTTGCCGCAAACCAGCGCGAGCGCCGCATTCCACGCCCACACCGCGACGGGGAAGTTGAACGCCGAGATCACCCCGACGACGCCGAGCGGGTGCCACACCTCCATCATCCGGTGCCCCGGCCGCTCGGTCGCGATGGTCAGGCCGTAGAGCTGCCGCGAAAGCCCGACCGCGAAATCGCAGATGTCGATCATCTCCTGCACTTCGCCGGCGCCCTCGGACGGAATCTTGCCCGCCTCGATCGTCACGAGCTTCGCGAGGTCGTCCTTCGCGGCCCGCAATTCCTCGCCGAAAAGCCGCACCAGTTCGCCGCGGCGCGGGGCGGGAACGTTCCGCCACGCACGAAACGCCGCGCTCGCCCGGTTCAGCGCCGCATCGATATCGGCGGCGTCGGCGACGCGCACCGACGCGACCTGCTCACCGGTCAGCGGCGAGTGCGACGGCATTGATCCGCCAGTCCACGCCGCCCTGTCGACACCCAGCGCGTCCAGCAAATGCGCTACTTCTTCGCCGATCCCGGCCATCGTCCATCCTTCCGTATAAGGGCGACCGCCCTTGCAGTTTGTGGCTCGCGGGTTATCGCAGCCAGCAACCGAGTCAAATCGAAAGCGGGAGAATCAGACGTGTCCGACCTACCCCCCTCCGAACCGCTGGTTCCCGTTCCCGCCGACGCCGCCGCGAACACGCATTGCACCGCCGCCGACTACGACGGGCTCTATGCCGCGAGCATCACCGACCCCGACAGCTTCTGGGCCGAACAGGCGCAGCGCATCGACTGGATCAAAGCCCCTGCCAAAATCGCCGGCTGGTCGTTCGATCCCGTCGAAATCAAATGGTATGAGGATGGCGTCCTCAACCTCTGCCACAACGCCGTCGACCGCCATGTCGCCGCGGGGCATGGCGAGCGCACCGCGATCATCTTCGAACCCGACGCTCCCGACGGCGAGACGCGGACGATCAGCTACAAGACGCTGCTCGCCGACGTCATCCGTTTCGCGAACACGCTGAAAAAGCTGGGTGTCCAAAGGGGCGACCGCGTCACCATCTATATGCCGATGATCCCCGAGGGCGCGGTGGCGATGCTCGCCTGCGCGCGCATCGGTGCGATCCACAGCGTGATCTTCGGCGGCTTCTCGCCCGAGGCGATCCACGGCCGCATCGAGGATTGCAGGAGCGACTGGGTGATCTGCGCCGACGAGGGCCTTCGCGGCGGCAAGACGGTGCCGCTCAAGGCCAATGTCGACAAGGCGCTCGAGCGCGTGGACGTGAAGGCGGTGCTCGTGATTGCCCACACCGGCGGCGACGTCGCGATGAAGGAAGGCCGCGACCATTGGTACGACGCCCTTTCCGCCGAAGTCGACGACACCTGCCCCTGCGAACCGATGAATGCCGAGGATCCGTTGTTCATCCTCTACACCTCGGGCTCGACCGGCAGCCCCAAGGGCGTGCTCCACACCGTCGGCGGCTATAGCGTCTGGACGGCGACGACCTTCTGGTACGGCTTCGACTATCGCCCCGGCGAAGTCTTCTGGTGCAGCGCCGACATCGGCTGGGTCACCGGCCACAGCTACGTCGTCTATGGCCCGCTCCAGAACGGCGCGACGACCTTGATGTTCGAAGGCGTGCCCAACTATCCCGACCATGACCGCTTCTGGCAGGTCGTCGACAAGCATCAGGTCAACATCCTCTACACCGCACCGACGGCGATCCGCGCGCTGATGCGCGAGGGCGACGATTATGTGACGCGCCACGACCTGTCGTCGATCCGCCTGCTCGGCAGCGTCGGCGAGCCGATCAACCCGGAGGCGTGGCGCTGGTATCACCAGCTCGTCGGCAAGGGCCGCGTGCCGGTGATCGACACCTGG
>PNJO01000226.1 GCA_013821905.1 Sphingopyxis sp.
TGGTTGAACTGGAGCCCGGCCGCACCTGCGGCGACGCAGACGAAGCGCTTGGGCGTGGCGGCAGCTGCCGAGACCGTGTTGCCGATCCCCAGCGTGATGCTCGCCCCGACGCTCGCCTGCCCGGTGACGAAGATCACGCCGTGCGCCGCGCGGGCGAAGTGCATGTCGAAGCGCTTCACCGCCGAGACGCCGATCGCGACCAGCCCAGTGTAGCTGTCCTGATTGCCGTCATTGGTGAGCGTCGTCCCGCCCGTCAGGGTCGCAGCCGAGCGCGCCAGACCAGCGCCCGACACGGCGAGGGTGAAGGCGTTGGCCCACGTCCCCGCCCCGAAGGCGAGGATCTCCAGCACCGTACCCGATGCCGACTTGCGGAACATGAAGCCGCGATGCGCCGCCACCGGATTACCGGGCCCGAGCCTTGCGAGCAGATTGTCGATCGTTTCAGAGACCGTGCCGCCGATGGTGAACTCGGTCGCACTGGCGGCGGCGGCGCGCGCGGTGAAGGTGGTGCCGTTCAGCGTAATGGTGTCGCCGTCGCCGGGCAGGCCAGTGAATGTGATCGAACCCGAGGCGCGCACCCCGAAGCCCGGAACACTGCGCGCGTCGTATCCAGTCGCTTCGCCCGAGTGAACGCCGATCGCCACAGTGTTGCGCCCGGTCGCATAATAGGCCGCCCGCCACCCGATCCCGAGGCTGTCGTAGCCGTCGAAATATTGCATCGCGTAGGGGCCGATCGCCACCGACTTGCCGACGCTTACAGGATCCGCGCCGAACAGCGGCTCGAGCCCGGCGACATTCCGCGGGCCAATGGCGACATGATAATCGTTGTTCGGCAGCGGGGTGCCGGTGCCATTGAGATTGACCGAACCGGCGAGGTCGAACATCTGCGCCTGCGTTGCGGCGGTGACCGGGCCGACCCCGGCCGCCGCCGAGATCGCCGTGGCGGCAGCATTCTCCGCCGCCGCCCGATCTGCGGCGACCGCTGCGCGATCCGCCTCCACGTCGCTGGCAGTGCCGATCACCGCCGCCTGGGCAGACTCGGCGTCGGTCTTGTAGATCAACGCGGAATCGCGCGCGGCAACCGAGGTCGCTGCGGCGGGAATCGCCTGGTCGCGCGCTTCCTGTGCATCATCGCGCGCTTCGTTCGCTGCGGCGGTGACGGCAGCGATCGCCATCGCGGAAGTATCACCCAGAAATGCGGCGATACTGGTCCGCTTGGTGGTACCGTCCTGCACCACGGGCAGGGTTTCATCGCCGGTGATCGGGCCAGCAAGGGGAAGCTCGGCAATTCTTGCCATCAATCGAACTCCGGCCAGAGGGTGTGGTTGGCGATCGGAAAGCCCGCGAGGTCAGCTGCGGGCAGGCTGCTCGCCAGTTCCTCGATCGCATTGGAGGCGGCGCGGATTGCATCGATTCGGGCGAAGCGCACAGCGCCTTCCTCAGTCGGTTCGCGCAGATCGTTCATCTGCCGCCACTCCGGGCTGACCGCGCGAATCCGCGCGGCAGCCTCGCGCCGGATCGCCACGGCGAGCCGGGCGCGAAGTGCGCTGGCGGCCGGACGGGTGCGACGCGCAACGACCGGGCGGCCGCTTTCATCAGCACTGATCGCGCGGCCATCGGCCTGCGCTTCGAGCAGATCGCCATGGCGCATATCGCTGATCTCGACCGCGCTTTCGGGGGCAGAATTTCGGGTGAGGAAGAATGCGGGGCGGCGATCCCCGCCCTCCCCTACCATGGCAAAGAAAACGCTCATGTGAGGTCGACCCTTCCGATGGCGATATAATTGACCGCGTCCGCGATGTCGTTGGCACTGAAAAGCTGGAAGCCGGTCTGGGTGATCGTGTTGCGCAGCACAGCCGGATAGTTGTCCTGGCGGTTGGTGTTGCTGTCGCTGGTGCCATCGGCGACCACGGCAAAGGTCTGGGCGAAGGCCACCGGGAAGGTGACGTTGGTCACCCCGTTCGCGCTAGCCGTTGCGAGACCCCATTGAAGGCACAGTGCATTGGCGGGATCCGCGAGCGCGAGCGCGATGTAGCCATTCGCCCCGAAGCTGCGCACGATCGGCCCGAAGCCGCCCGGCGTCATGGCTACATTGTTGGCGGTACCGGCAATGATCTGGGCGAAGCTCGCGGCGGCCACGGCCAGCACCCGGTTCGCCGCCAGCGATCCGCCGCCAGTGACCAGGCCGCTGCCGGTAATGGTCCGGGCGGTGAGCGCGCTGATCAGCGCCCTCAGCGTGGTATCCCCGTTTTGGCGCTCGAGCGCTTCAGCATCCACATCGGCGATGCGCGCAGTTACTTCATTGGCAATCGACGTGATGATCGGGGCAAGCCGGGTTGCCAGCTTCAGCGAGGTCACGGCGCGCTGATCATCTGCCCCGGCATCCACCTCGGCCTGGGTGGCCAGCTCGATTACGCCTTCGACTGTTTCGGTCGCCGAGCCGAACCCACCGAGCAGCTCTGCCAGAATGGTCGCCAGCTTGAGCGGGGTGACGATCCGTTCGTCATCCGTGCCTGCGTCGACCTCGGCCTGGGTAGCAATTTCGGCCACGCCCTTGACGGTTTCCGTCGCTGGAGGAAACAGGAAGGTCGCGTCGCCGAATTCGATATCGCCCGCGATCCCATCCTGAAAGGCGACGTCGAAAGCCAGCTGCAGCTTGAGCACCGACGCCTTGCTGATGATCGGATCGGCCTGGCTGTAAGCCGCAAACAGTGTTCCGTCCGTGAGGTAGAGCGCAAAGCTGCGAAGGTCGTAGATATCCGGCGAAGAATCCTGCGCCGTCATGTGGATCACGGTTTCGCTGATTGCGGTGCCAGAGATCGCATCGATCCGCTTGAACTCGCCGGGCAACGCGGTCAGCGTCGGCGCGACGGTGACCGCGTTTTCCGAAAAGCCGACCTCGCTGATCTGGATCGCATCGGTCGATCCGGTCTGCGCGTCGACCAGCGCATCGAGCCCGGCAGTGGTAAGGATCAGGGTGAAGCTCATGGGCGCGCTTTCATGCTGCGATCAGGAATTCGCCGTCTTCATCCTGAAGCGGCTCGCCATTTTCGGTTTGCAGGTATGTGCTCCAGACCGGATCGGCTGCGGCCTCGGCGTCGGCGTCCAGTTCGATCCGCCCGATGCCGCCCCAGATAACCGCGCTCACCAGCCCAACCTCAGCCAGGCCGCGGATGCGGTAGGAAGCGATCACGTGGGCGCGCAGCGGCTTCACCGCAGCGATATCGCGCAGCAAGGTCGAGATCGTGGCTTCGTTGTAGTCGATCGTGCTGGTGTTGCGATCGGGAAGGTCGAGCCGGAAGGTGTAGGGTTCGAGGTTGACGGGATCCTCGAACCATTCGGTGATGTCGATCAGCGGGTCGATCCGGTCGAGCGCGCGGCGCAGCGCTGCACGGGTGCCCTTGCGGCGCTGATCATCGATGGCGCTGGCGATCGCGACACGCTTTTGCGCGTCCGACCAGTCGCTGTCCCAGATGTCGATCGACAGGCCCCAGCCCAGCCAGGGCAGCAGCGCGGCGGGGCACCCGACGGGCGACCAGACGTCACCGACCGGAACCGGCAGGTCGGTAAGCGCTTCCACGCTCACCGCGGCGAAGGCGCGCTCGAGCGGCGAGCTATTGGGCGGCAGCAGGTTCATTCGTCGAACCCGGCAATCGTGACCTCGACCGTGCCGGCCGCGCCGACTTCGGTCTGTTCGACGAAGATGTCGGCAACCGGCTCGATCAGGTTGACATTCTGCACCCCGCCCACGTGCAGAGCCGCGATGATGGCAGATCGGGCCACATTGCGGCCCAGGCGGCGGTTGGTGGCGAGCAGCTGCGCCAGCGCGGCGTTGGCGGTGTCGAGGATGAGCTGCGCGTCGGGGCCCGGGTAAAGGGTGAGCTGTGCAACCACGTCGAAGGCGATGAGCTCGGCCGACTGCACGGTGACCCGGTCAGTCAACGGGCGGACTTCGTCTCCGGCCAGCAGCGCGCGCACGTTGGCCAGCAGCTGGGGGGAGGCCGTGCCGTCGCCGATGCGCGATAGGATCGAGACCGTCACCTCGCCCGGACGCGGGCTGACGGCCGAGGCATCGAGCACGTCCCCATCGGCGGACAGTGCGTGGAAGACGTAGGCGCTTGCCGGCCCGGCGACCGAATAGGAATCGGGCGCCAGCAGGACCCGGCGGCG
>PNJO01000227.1 GCA_013821905.1 Sphingopyxis sp.
CGGGGTCGATGTGCACACGCGCAACGGCGTCGTCGACGACGAGGTCGCGTCGGAGCCCGAGGCCTTCGCGGCGGCGCGGCGTTTCCTGTCCTATCTGCCGTCGTCGATCCACGAGCGGGCGGCGCGCACGGCGTGCAGCGATCCCGTGGACCGGCGCGACGAGGCCCTGCTCTCGGTCGTGCCGCGCGAGGCGAAGCAGGTCTATTCGATGCGGCGCATCGCGAATGCGGTGTTCGACCAGGGCAGCTTTTTCGAGATGGGCGCGCGCTGGGGGCGGGCGGCGATCACCGCCTTTGCGCGGCTCGACGGTTATCCGGTCGCGGTGCTCGCGAGCGATCCCTCCTACCTCGGCGGATCGTGGGACGCGAAGACGAGCGAGAAGGCCGAGCGTTTCGTCAAGCTCGCCGACCAGTTCCGGCTGCCGATCGTCCATCTCGTCGACAACCCCGGCTTCATGATCGGCGGCGAGGCCGAACGGACGGGGACGATCCGTTACGGGGTGCAGGCGATGAACGCGATCTACCGCGCGACGGTGCCGCTGGCGTCGGTCGTCGTGCGGCGCGCCTACGGGATCGCGGGGAGCGCGATGTCGAACGCCGAGCGGTTCCAGTATCGCTTCGCCTGGCCGTCGGGCGACTGGGGCAGCCTGCCGATCGAGGGCGGGGTCGAGGTCGCGTACAAGAGCGAGCTGGAGGCGGCCGAGGACCCGGCGGCGCATCTGGAGGCGATCAGGGAGCGGCTCAACCGCGTGCGCTCGCCGTTCCGCACCGCGGAGAAGTTCGGGGTCGAGGATATCATCGACCCGCGCGACACGCGGCCGCTGCTGTGCGAATTTGCCGAGCTCGCCTGGCGGGTATTGAAATAGTCCACCCCCGTCGTCATCCCGGCCTTGATCCGGGATCCATTTGGGCGATGGTGTATGGATCCCGGATCAAGTCCGGGGTGACGAGGGAGCGGGATGAGTACAGGCACGACCACCGCACGCCATCTCGGCATGGACTGGCTGAGAATTGGCGCCTTCGCGCTGCTGATCTTCTATCATATCGGCATGTATTTCGTGCCGTGGGGCTGGCATGTGAAGATCGCGCAGCCGATCGACTGGGTGCAACTGCCGATGCTCGCGACGAACAGCTGGCGGCTGCCCCTGCTGTTCCTCGTGTCGGGTTACGCCAGCGCGGCGCTGTTTGCGAAACTCGGCGGTAGTGGGGCGTTTATGCGCTCGCGCAGCGCGCGGCTGCTGATCCCGCTCGCTTTCGGCATCTTTGTTATCATCCCGCCGCAGCCGTGGATCGAGCTGGTCACGCAGCATGGCTATGCGCAGAGCCTCGCGACCTTCTGGCTCGGCGATTATTTCCGTTTCGGAACGCTCGACGGCATCGTGCTGCCGACCTGGCAGCATCTGTGGTTCGTCGTCTATCTGTGGGTCTATACGATGATCGCCGCGGCGATCCTTGCGTGGGTGCCGGCAGAGGCCCGCGCGAAGATCGCCGATGGCGCGGCGCGGTGGCTCGGCGGCTGGCGGCTGCTCGCCCTGCCGCTCCTCTGGTGGCTGTTGCTGCTCGCGCTGTTTCCAAACCATGACGAAACGCACGCGCTGGTCGACGACGGCCCGTCGCATCTTCATTATCTGATGCCCTTTTTCGTCGGCTGGCTGCTCCGCGTGCGGCCGATCCTGTTCGAGGCGGTGGCGCGCTGGTGGCGCCTCGCGCTGGCGGTCGGCATCGCGGCCTTCGCGGTTGTCGCCGCGATCCTCTGCCTCTGGCTCGGCGGCGCCCAGCCCCCCGATTGGGGCCGGACGGCCTTCGACATCGCGCATCAAGTCCAAGGCTGGACGACGATCGTCGCGCTCGTCGGGGTTGCCGACCGGTACTGGAACCGCGACCATCCGAAACGCGCGATGCTCGCCGAGGCGGTCTTTCCCTTTTACATCGTCCACCAGACGATCATCGTCGTCGCCGGCTGGTATCTGCTTCGCGCCGGGGTCGCCGCGCTGCCGTCCTTCCTGATATTGGTTGCGGCGACGGTAACGGGCTGCTGGCTTTTCTACTGGATCGGGCGCAGCATCGGCTGGCTGCGGCCGCTGATCGGATTGCAGCGCAAAGCGGGGAGGGTTTGATGGGTGCGTTGAAAGGCATAATGACGATCGTCGGTGTCGCGATGATCCTCGTCGGCGGACTATGGGCGTTGCAGGGACTCGACATCGTGCGCTGGCCGGCGAGCAGCTTCATGCTGGGCGACACCGTGTGGACGCGCAACGGCGTTGTGACGATGGTGGTCGGGGCGGTTCTGGTCTGGTTCGCGCGCAAGACGTAACATTCGACTACAAATGTAGTTGATCTGTATTGCTGACGTGATACACTTCGGTCCGCCGGGGGTTGGATTGGAGACTGGAATGATTCGTTCGCCGCATATTTTGCCCGCCTTGTTGCTCGCTGCCGGAACGGCCGCGGCCCCCTTGCTTGCGCCGTCTCCCGCGCTCGCGGCCGAAGAGGCGAGCGCCGATGCGATCGCAGGGAAATATGCCGAGTTGCTCGAGCGCGACTATCTCTATCCCGAAACGGGAAAAAAATATGCAGACGCGATCCGGGCGGGCATCGCCGCGGGCCGCTACAAAGGGCTCTCCGGCGAGGCGTTGGGGCAGGCGATCGACAGCGACATCAACGCGGTATCGCCCGACGGCCACTTGCGGCTGCGCGTGCCCGAAGCGGCCGCCGGCGCGGCGGTAGCGCCCGGCGGAGCGGCCCCGGTTCGCCGCCCGCCGAAGGTGCCCGTCGAGCAGGCGGGATGGATCGCGCCGGGTATCGCCTTTGTACGCTTCAACGTCTTCCCGAACGACGCCGCCGTGACCGCACAGGCGGCGAAGTTCATGGCCGACCATGCCGATGCCAAGGCGATCATCTTCGACATCCGCACCCACAATGGCGGCGGGCTCGACCAGATGGACGTCATCTTCCCCTGGCTGTTCGGCAAGGACACGCGGCTGGTGACGATGGCGACACGCGCGTCGGTCGATGCCGAGGGCGGTTCGCCGATCTCCGGCGTGCCGTCGATGCGGATGGCGAAGGGCGACGCCGATATGGTCGCGCGCGAGCATTGGGCGACGCCGAATGCCGACGCGCGGCTGCGCGATGCCAAGGTCTATGTGCTGACGTCGGGCGCGAGCGGTTCGGCGGCCGAACATTTTGCGCTCGCGATGAAGCATAGCGGGCGCGGCACGCTCGTCGGCGCGCCGACCGCGGGCGCCAATCATTTCGGGCGCGGCGAGGATCTGGGCGGCGGCTATGGCGCCTTCATCCCGGTCGGGCGGACTTATGATCCGGTGACGGGCAAGGACTGGGAAGGCGAGGGCGTGTTGCCCGATATCGCGGTGGCGCCGGCCGATGCGCTGGTCCGCGCGCTGACCGAGCTTGGTGTTGCGCCCGCCGAAGCGAAGACGCTGTCGGACGCGCATATGCCGAGCTGGCCGATGGAGCGGCGCAAGCCGCGCGGGACGAAAGCTTCAGGCGGCTGAGCCGGCGAGGCTGGTGAGCGCGTCGCCATCGACGCGCATCACCGTCCATTCGTCCATCAGCTTGGCACCGAGGCGCTCGTAGAAGCCGATCGACGGGGTGTTCCAGTCGAGCACCCACCATTCGAGCCGCGCGCAATCGCGTTCGACGCACAGCTTGGCGAGATGCGCGAGCAGCGCCTTGCCGAGCCCCGATCCGCGCGCATCGGGGCGCACGAACAGATCCTCCAGATAGATGCCGGGGCGCCCCTCGAAGGTCGAGAAATTGTGGAAGAAGAGCGCGAAGCCTTGCGGCGTCCCGTCGATCTCGCCGATGACGACCTCGGCATAGGGGCGCGGGCCGAAGAGTTTTTCGCCGAGCTTCGCTTCGTCGAAGCGCACCTCGTGCGCGAGCTTTTCATAGTCGGCGAGGTCGCGGATGAACTGCGCGATCAGCGGCAGGTCGGCGGGCGTGGCGGGGCGGATCGAGACGGTCATGGCGGCGATTTGTGTGGTCCAGCGCTTGCTGTCAACTTTCGACCGTTGCCAGCCGGACGTAGCCGGTGGCGCCCACCGTGATCCCCGGCGAAAGCCGGGGCCCATAAGGGGAATGCCGTGCTCGCCATCTGGGCCCCGGCTTTCGCCGGGGATCGCTGAAGGACGGCTAACGACC
>PNJO01000228.1 GCA_013821905.1 Sphingopyxis sp.
AAATGGTCGTTCATGCCGAAGGAACCGCGCGCCGACCGGCCGAGCTTCCTCGTCATCAACGCCGACGAATCCGAGCCGGGGTCGTGCAAGGACCGCGAAATTATCCGCCACGATCCGCACAAGCTGATCGAAGGCGCGCTGATCGCCGGCTACGCGATGCGCGCGCGTGCGGCCTATATCTACATTCGCGGCGAATTCATCCGCGAGGCCGAGACGCTCTTCGCGGCGGTGCAGGAGGCGTATGACGCCGGCCTGCTCGGCAAGAATGCCGCGAAGTCGGGCTATGATTTCGACGTCTTCGTCCACCGCGGCGCCGGGGCGTATATCTGCGGCGAAGAAACCGCGATGATCGAAAGCCTCGAAGGCAAAAAGGGCCAGCCGCGCCTCAAGCCCCCGTTTCCGGCGGGTGCGGGCCTCTATGGCTGCCCGACGACGGTGAACAATGTCGAGAGCATCGCGGTCGTTCCGACGATCCTGCGGCGCGGCGCGTCGTGGTTCTCGTCCTTCGGACGCGAGAATAACAAGGGCACCAAGCTCTTCCAGATCTCGGGCCATGTCGAGCGCCCGTGCGTCGTCGAGGAAGAGATGGGCATTCCCTTCCGCGACCTGATCGAAAAGCATTGCGGCGGCATTCGTGGCGGCTGGGACAATCTGCTCGCGGTGATCCCCGGCGGCTCTTCGGTTCCGCTCGTCCCGGCGGCGGAGATCATGGATGCGCCGATGGATTTCGACGGGCTGAAGGCGCTCGGCTCGGGCCTCGGCACCGCCGCCGCGATCGTGATGGACAAGTCGACCGACGTCGTCCAGGCGATCAGCCGCATCAGCTATTTCTACAAGCATGAAAGCTGCGGCCAGTGCACGCCGTGCCGCGAGGGCACCGGCTGGATGTGGCGCGTGATGGAGCGGCTGCGCACCGGCGACGCCGACATCAGCGAGATCGATACGCTGTTCGACGTGACCAAACAGGTCGAAGGCCACACCATCTGCGCATTGGGCGATGCGGCGGCATGGCCGATCCAGGGCCTGATCCGCCACTTCCGCCCCGAACTCGAACGCCGCATCCGCGAAAATGGCGGCGCGCTGGAGGCAGCCGAATAATGCCTAAAGTTACCGTAGATGGCGTAGAACTCGACGTTCCGCAGGGCACGACCGTCCTGCAGGCGTGCGAGATGGCGGGGAAGGAAATCCCGCGCTTCTGCTACCATGAACGCCTGTCGATCGCCGGCAATTGCCGCATGTGCCTCGTCGAGGTCGCGCCCGGCCCGCCGAAGCCGCAGGCGTCGTGTGCGCTGCCGACGGCCGAGGGGCAGATCATCAAGACCGACAGCCCGATGGTGAAGAAGGCGCGGGAGGGGGTGATGGAGTTCCTGCTCATCAACCACCCGCTCGACTGCCCGATCTGCGATCAGGGCGGCGAATGCGACCTGCAGGACCAGTCGGTCGCCTATGGCCGCGGCGCGACGCGCTATGACGAGAACAAGCGCGCGGTCACCGAGAAATATATGGGTCCGATCGTCAAGACGGTGATGACCCGCTGCATCCAGTGCACGCGCTGCGTCCGTTTCGCGGAGGAAGTCGCGGGCGTCGAGGATATCGGCGCGATCTATCGCGGCGAGAATATGCAGATCACGTCCTATCTCGAGCGCGCGGTCGCGAGCGAGCTGTCGGGCAATGTCGTTGACCTGTGCCCGGTCGGGGCGCTGACGTCGAAGCCCTATGCGTTCGAAGCCCGTCCGTGGGAGCTCACCAAGACGCTCGGCATCGACATGATGGACGCGGTTGGCACCAATGTCCGCATCGACAGCCGCGGGCGGCAGGTGCTGCGCGTGCTGCCGCGCGTCAACGACGATGTGAACGAGGAATGGGCGAGCGACAAGACGCGCCACCATGTCGACGGCCTGATCCGCCGCCGCCTCGACCGTCCCTATGTGCGCAAGGACGGCCAGCTGGTCGAGGCGAGCTGGGCCGAGGCGTTCGACGCGATCAAGGCCGCAAAAGCAGGCAAGTCGGTCGCGGCGATCGCGGGCGATCTCGTCGATTGCGAAACGATGTTCGCGGCGAAGGCGCTGGTGAATGCGCTCGGTTCGGACCTGCTCGAAGGCCGCCAGACCGGCCTCGACTACGACGTTTCCAGCCTGTCGGCGGTCAATTTCAACACGACGATCGCCGAGGTCGAGAATGCCGACGTCATCCTGCTGATCGGCACGAACCTCCGCTGGGAGGCGCCGCTGATCAATACACGCATCCGCAAGGCGGTGTGGAAAAAGGGCGCCAGGGTCTTCGCGATCGGCCCCGAAAAGGATCAGACCTACAAGGTCGAATGGCTCGGCGACGACGCTTCGCTCGTCGCGAAACTGCCCGCGGCGGCGCTCGATGCGCTCAAGGGCGCGGAACGGCCGCTGATCGTCCTCGGCGGCGGTGGTCTTGCCGTTCCCGGCGTGCATGGCGCCGCGCTTGCGCTCGCCAAGTCGGTCAATGCGGTCAAGGATGGCTGGAACGGCTTTAGCGTCGTCCATATGGCGGCGAGCCGCATGGGCGGACTGATGCTTGGCTATGCGCAGCCGGGTGGCATCAAGGACATTGTTGCGGCCAACCCAAAGCTTGCCTTCTTCCTCGGCGCCGACGAGGTCGATTTCACGGCGTTTGACAAGACGCTGAAGGTCTATGTCGGTCATCATGGGGACAAGGGCGCGCATGCGGCCGACGTCATCCTGCCCGCGGCCGCCTGGCCCGAGAAGGACTTCACGACGGTCAACACCGAAGGCCGCGTCCAGCGCAGCGAAAAGGCAGTCTTCGCGCCCGGCGATGCGCGCGAGGACTGGAGCATTTTCCGCGCGCTTGCCGACGCGCTCGGCGTGTCGGTCGGCTTCGACAGCTTCGGCCAGTGCCGCGCGGCGATGGCGGCGGCCGTGCCTGCGCTCGGGACCGAGGGCCTCGCCGGCTATGGCTGGTCGGTGCCCAAGCTCGACGCCAAGCCGGCGAAGGCTCCGATCCCGTCGCCGATCAAGGATTTCTACCTCACCAACGCCATCTGCCGCGCGTCGCCGACGATGCAGCGCTGCTCGGACGAACTCGTTCATGGCGCAGATTTTGCGGAGGCCGCGGAATGACCCCGGTACATGCCATCGCCAGCGTCCTGCTTGTCGGGATGGGCTATTCGGTCTGGCGCGGATTCAATCCCAAAGGCAAGTCGGAGCGGCCCGGCCCGCATAATGGTTGGCGCAACCAGGACGGGGCCAAGAAATGACCGAGACTTTCATCTCGTGGGGCATGGAGCCGAACTGGGCATGGGGCGTCGCGACCGTCGCGGGCATCCTGCTCATCGCGCTGCCGCTGATGCTGGCGGTCGCGATGATCATCTATGCCGACCGCAAGATCTGGGCGGCGATTGCGCTGCGTCGCGGCCCGAACGTCGTCGGTCCCTTCGGCCTGCTGCAGTCGTTCGCCGACGGTCTGAAGGTTTTCCTGCAGGAAACGATCATCCCGACCTCGGCCAACCGCGGCCTGTTCCTGATCGCACCGATCATCACCTTCACCGTCGCGCTGCTCGCCTGGGCGGTGATCCCGTTCAATTCGGGCGCGGTGCTCGCCGACATCAATGTCGGTCTGCTCTACATTCTCGCGATCTCGTCGCTCGGCGTCTATGGCGTGATCCTGTCGGGCTGGTCGTCGAACTCGAAATATCCCTTCTTTTCGGCGATGCGCGCCTCGGCACAGATGATCAGCTATGAAGTGTCGATCGGCTTCATCCTGATCGGCGTCGTGCTCTTTGCCGACAGCTTCAACATGAACGACATTGTCAAGGCGCAGCAGGGGCACGGGCTCGGCTTCGTCAACGCGTTCGGGTTCAATCTGCTGCTGTTCCCGCTCGCGGTGATGTTCCTGATCTCGGCACTCGCCGAAACCGCGCGCGCGCCGTTCGACCTGACCGAGGCCGAGAGCGAACTCGTCGCGGGTTACCAGACCGAATATTCGTCGATGAGCTTCGCGCTCTTCTGGCTCGGCGAATATGCCAACGTCCTCCTGATGTGCACGCTCAACGCCGTGCTCTTCTGGGGCGGCTGGCTGCCCCCGGTCGACTGGGCGCCGCTCTATGCCGTTCCCGGCATCATCTGGCTGTTCGCGAAAATCCTGTTCTTCT